>NZ_CP031123.2:3600000-3924538 GCF_002843235.3 Providencia huaxiensis | reverse complement strand
AGCATTACGTGTTTCATCAGTAATACGTTGCTGCATGTCTCCAAGATTGACATCAATAAGACCGGTATAGAGGTCTGAATAGTTAACATCAACATGGATCATAGATACTTTGGCCCCATAAGGTTTTGCCATAGAGACAGCCTTATCCAGTAATACTTTACTTTCAGGTGATAAATCTACCGCAACAAGAATATGTTTGTAAGCCATAAGTAAACTCCTTCCGAATGCTGATTATCTGGTGGTTATGCCTTCACCACATCTTTATGAATACTATACCTGCTAATTGTGATTATTAAGTGTTGCTTTGATCACATCTAAGCAGATTAACCTTAAAATCATCACTACATATAACATTTTATAAAACAATAACATCATTCATACAATATTAATATATTGCCCTAAAAAATTCGAGTTATGGGAAATATTTTAGCTTAGAAAAACAACAAAGTTGCACCGCAAACTGTGATACTAAAGTTCAACCATTCAGTTTTATTTTCTTCAATGAAAACAAAAAGTCATCACAAATTTGCGCTAACTGCACTTTTTTTAAACAGTAATTTATCCTACAATAAAATAACTGAGTATAAGTACAATTTTTCTGCTGTATTTCCTTTGCGACAATTGCTGTGAGCTTGAGCTAGGTTCTAAGGAGAGGATTATGTTCAGTATGATTGCATTGTTTTGGGCATTATGCATTTTGTGCATCTTAAATATGATGCGGTATTTTTCTTCCGTTCGTGTTTTATTGTCTATTTTAAGGGATTCAGACCCTCTGCTTTATCAATCCGTTGATGGTAATGGCTTTTTTACTACACACGGTCAACTGAACAAACAACTACGGTTAGTTCGATACATAAATAACAAACAGTACCTTGAACATTATGACCCTGAAGTTATTTTGCGTTGTGAGCGGATCCGCAAGCAATTCATGATGATAAGCAGGCTCAGCATTCTTGTTGTCGTGAGTTTAGTCTATTTATTGATAACGGGTTAATTGTAATTAGTGACTGACTAATGAAAAAATAGTGATGACCTTACGATCATCACTATTTTGTATATGTAGATTACTGTGTTCATGTAACTGTTAAAGGCTCCATACTCATGTATGAAGCCCAAATTAGTGCGACTAGATAAACAGCAGCGATAACCAGTACAAACCACCCGATAACACAATGGATACTGGTAAAGTTAATAACCATGCTAACGCAATGCTTTTAATGGTTTTTGTTTGTACACCGCCACCATCGACAACCATCGTCCCCGCAACGGCAGAAGATAAAACCTGCGTTGTTGAAACGGGCATACCAGTATAACTTGCCACGCCGATAGACACCGCTGCAGTCACCTGAGCAGATACGCCTTGCGCATAAGTCATGCCTTTCTTACCAATTTTCTCACCAATGGTCACAGCAACACGCTGCCAACCAAACATGGTGCCTAATGATAATGCTAAAGCAACCGCAATAATGATCCACAGTGGTGCATACTCAACGGTATACAGCAAATCATTACTGAGTTTTTTCAGTAAGCTGGCATCTTTCGAGCTTGTTTCCGGTAATTTCGCAACCGCATTAGCAGTATCAGAGATACACATCAGCAAACGGCGTGCGTGGTTACGTTGGTCTGGCGTCAGCTCTTCATAGCTTTGAATGCCATTTAGCATCGTTTGAGCTTGATTTAAAATAGCGCCAGTACGCGTGCTATCACAATGGAATTCGCCACCTGGTTCATCACTACTTTCTGCAACGACAGGCGCATTTTCTATTGCATGGTTTAACGCTGGTTTATGTGTTTCATAGTATTGTTGCAGGTGGACAACCGCATCATGCGTTTTTGCGATGTCATAACCGTTAGAATTCATATTCATAACGAAACCTGCTGGAGCAACACCAATTAGCACTAACATGATAAGACCGATGCCTTTCTGGCCATCGTTCGCACCATGGGAGAAACTTACCCCAACTGCTGACAAAATCAATGCAGTACGGGTCCAGAATGGTGGCTTACGCTTACCATCTTTTTTCTCACGTTCCGCTGGTGTTAAGTGAATGCGTCGACGTTTCTTTGTGCCACTCCAATAACGGCGCAAAAAGAAAATCATCAAACCGGCAATCACAAAACCGATAGCGGGAGACAAAATTAATGACATGAAAATACTGATCATTTTCGGTATATTCAAGGCATCAACGACAGACGAATCAGTCACAATCGCGTTGGTTAAACCCACCCCGATTATCGCCCCGATCAGCGTGTGCGAACTGGAAGCAGGAATACCGAAGTACCAAGTTCCAAGGTTCCAAATAATTGCAGCCAAGAGCAATGAAAAAACCATTGCAAGGCCGTGAGCTGAGCTCACATTAAGCAAGAGGTCTGTTGGTAAGAGATGGACAATTGCATATGCGACGCTCAACCCTCCCAGCAAAACACCAAAAAAGTTAAAAACCCCTGCCATGACAACTGCGAACTGAGCCCGCATTGCTCTGGTATAAATAACCGTAGCTACCGCGTTAGCGGTGTCATGGAAGCCATTTATAGCCTCATAGACCAGCACAAATAACAGTGCCAGAACTAATAATAGACCTGTATGAAATTCTAAACCTGTAAAAAGATGTAGCATAGACGTTAAGCCATTATATGTTGGACATGAACGCGGCGCATTATCAGTGACAAACGCTGGCGGTGGAAGCAAAATCTAACCTTTTTTTGATTTAACTACTCATCAAAAAAGTACCTCATGGCAATTACCCCATATTTTTCAATAAATTAAAGCAATCAAACTTATTCTGAATTTTTGAAACTTTTTAACGATATTTCCAGAAAATAATCGTTGTTTGCTTTTTTTAGACAAATTTCTCTAATTATAATACGTCCTGTATAGTTTTCATCAGTTCTTCCTCAAAGCTTTACATTACAATCCCGATGAGATGACGTAAAATATCCCGGTTATCAATGTAATTATACTAAAAATCAAACATATATAGAGATACTTACTGTGAAAAATTTCGACGTTATTATTTTAGGTGCTGGCGCTGCGGGTTTATTTTGTGCCTCACACTCTGGCAAACGCGGTTTAAAGACGCTAGTAGTTGATAACGGGAAAAAATTAGGCAGAAAAATATTGATGTCCGGTGGTGGGCGCTGTAATTTCACTAATATGTACGCAGAACACAGCAATTACATTTCAACAAATCCACACTTTTGTAAGTCAGCACTTGCTCGCTATACACAGTGGGATTTTATCGCCTTAGTCGCTAAATATAATATTCCATACCATGAAAAAACCCTAGGGCAGCTTTTTTGTGATAATAGTGCACAAGATATCGTCGATATGCTGCAAAATGAGTGTAATTTACCGAATATAACAATAAAACTTCGCAGTGAAGTCACTGGTGTCGAAAAAACACCTGAGGGCTTTCTAGTCACGGTGAATGGGAGCCAAGTAAGTGCTCGCTCACTGGTTGTCGCAACGGGTGGGTTATCGATGCCAGGTCTTGGCGCCACACCATTTGGCTACCGCATCGCAGAACAATTTGGCCACTCGATTATTCCAACTCGTGCTGGCCTTGTCCCATTTACACTGCATAAGCCGCTTTTAGAAGCGCTGCAAGTCCTTTCAGGGATCTCGGTCGCGGCAAGCGTGACAGCTGCGGATGGGACGTTGTTTAAAGAAAATATTCTCTTTACCCATCGGGGCCTCTCTGGCCCTGCTATTTTGCAGATTTCTAGCTATTGGAACCCCGGAGAGTATGTGAGCATTAACTTACTTCCTAACCTTTCACTGAGCGACTTTTTAGCGGTAGAAAAGCAAAATCACCCAAATCAATCCTTAAAAAATACCCTTGCAAAATTATTGCCTAAACGACTAATTGAAATCATGCAAGCGCAAGGGCAAATCCCTGAGTGTGCCCTAAAGCAATTGAACCATCCGCAAATTGAAGCACTGCATAGCACGTTACATGCTTGGCAAGTTCAACCCAACGGGACAGAAGGCTACCGCACCGCAGAGGTGACTTTAGGGGGTGTTGATACCCATGAGATATCATCGAAAACAATGGGGTCACTGAAAACTGAGGGGCTATATTTTATTGGTGAAGTCGTCGATGTCACCGGCTGGTTAGGTGGTTATAACTTCCAATGGGCTTGGAGCTCTGCGGCAGCATGTGCAGAAAGTCTGCCTATTAACCCTAATTAATTTAAGGGAATTAATATTCGCGATGCCTTCTTGTTTGCATCCTTTTAACCGAATATCTCTTAATCCATTGAAAAATAATGGTTAATATTTAATTCCATAGAAATCATATAATTGCAGTTTTAATTATAAGATATATTATTTTGGTTAAAAATAATGCTTTACAAACGATAGTGATAACTATTATCATTATCATCACTTCCTCAATACGGTTACTTAGTCACCTATTGTAAGAAGTACGACATTGCTCACATTGCTTCCAGTGTTTACTTTAGCCAGCCTCGCGCTGGCTATTTTTTTATCTGCATCAACGGCTTAATTGGTTAAAATTCCCACATCATCATTTCCTATCCATTTTCTTAACTTATCTCAAACCTACTTATTCAAATTTTTTGGATCCTATGGTTAATGACAGCTACTTTTCTCTTTTAGCAAAATGGTTAAACTGTCATCAATACATTTAGAGCGAGTTCAACCAAGGTTGGAATCCGTACAGGAGAGAACACGATGATCTATTTACGCAAAGCAAACGAACGTGGTCATGCAAACCATGGATGGCTCGACAGTTGGCATACCTTTTCATTCTCTAGCTACTATGACGAGCAATTTATGGGCTTTTCTGCGCTGAGAGTGATTAACGAAGACTTTATTGCTGCAGGCCAAGGGTTTGGAACACATCCCCATAAAGATATGGAGATATTGACCTATGTGCTCAATGGGGCTGTTGAACATAAAGACAGCATGGGCAATATGGAGCAAATCCCTGCGGGTGAATTCCAAATCATGAGTGCAGGTACGGGTATTCGTCATTCTGAGTACAACCCAAGCAATGAAGAAGAGCTACATCTGTACCAAATTTGGATCATTCCTGAAAAAACAGGTATTGAGCCACGTTATGAGCAAAAACGGTTCGATTCCAAAGATGGCAAGCAATTGGTGCTATCACCGGATGCGCGTGATGGTGCATTGAAAGTTTATCAAGATATGGAACTGTGGCGCTGGGCATTGCCTGCTAATAAAACACACTCTCATGCGGTCGCTGATAAGCGAGTTGTATGGATTCAAGTCGTTAAAGGAGATGTTGAAGTGAATGGCCAAAAAGCAACCACCAGCGATGGTCTAGCCATTTGGCAGGAAACTGAACTCTCCATTAAAGCGAGTGAAGATAGCGAAATTCTATTGTTTGACTTACCAGCCGCAGAATAATCATTTTCACAACAAAAAAGGCTCTACCAACGTAGAGCCTTTCTGCTATTACCTACTCACAAAACCAATTACAGTTTTGGCCCTGCTTTCACCAGTGCCGCGCCTGCTGGAGTGTCCGTGTACTTATCAAAGTTGTTCACGAAACGTTCCGCTAAATCTTGCGCTTTTTCATCCCACTGTGCTTTGTCTGCATAAGTATTACGTGGGTCAAGGATATTGGTATCCACACCCGGTAATGCTGTTGGGACTTCTAAATCGAATACCGGTAGTTTAATCATGTCTGCTTTTTCGATATCGCCACTTAAGATAGCATCGATGATGGCACGTGTATCTTTGATAGAAATACGTTTACCTGTACCATTCCAACCTGTATTCACTAAGTAAGCTTTCGCGCCCACTGCTTCCATACGCTTAACTAATACTTCAGCGTATTGTGTTGGGTGCAGTGATAAGAATGCAGCACCAAAACATGCAGAGAATGTTGGAGTCGGCTCCGTCACACCACGCTCTGTACCGGCTAATTTCGCAGTAAAGCCCGACAGGAAGTGGTACTGAGTTTGCTCAGGCGTTAAACGAGAAACAGGCGGTAACACACCAAATGCATCTGCGGTTAAGAAGATAACTTTTGTTGCATGGCCTGCTTTAGAAACAGGTTTTACAATGTTTTCAATGTGGTAGATTGGGTAAGAAACACGAGTGTTTTCTGTTTTTGAACCATCATTGAAATCGACTGAACCATCAGCCAATACCACCACGTTTTCCAATAACGCATCACGTTTGATAGCGCCATAGATGTCTGGCTCAGCTTCTTTAGATAGGTTGATCGTTTTTGCGTAGCAACCGCCTTCAAAGTTGAATACGCCGTCATCATCCCAACCGTGTTCATCGTCACCAATTAACTTACGTTTTGGATCGGTAGAAAGCGTGGTTTTACCTGTTCCAGATAAACCAAAGAAAATAGCTACATCGCCTTTCTCACCGACGTTAGCGGAACAGTGCATAGATGCAATGCCTTTTAATGGCAACAGGTAGTTCATCATAGAGAACATACCTTTCTTCATTTCGCCGCCGTACCAAGAGCCACCGATCAGTTGCATGCGTTCTGTTAAGTTGAACGCAACAAAGTTTTCTGAATTCAAACCTTGTGCTTCCCAATTCGGGTTAGTGCATTTCGCACCATTCATAACGATGAAATCAGGTTCAAAACCCACTAACTCTTCATCAGATGGGCGAATGAACATGTTTTTAACGAAATGCGCCTGCCATGCAACTTCAGTGATAAAACGTACTTTTAGACGCGTGTCAGCGTTCGCACCACAGAATGCATCAATGATAAACAAACGTTTACCTGACAGTTGTTCCGTCACTAAATGTTTGAGATCCGCCCAAACTTCTTGTGACATAGGTTTGTTGTCATTTTTACCTTTACCTTGGTCTGCCCACCAAACTGTATCGCGAGTCACGTCATCACGTACAATATATTTATCTTTTGGTGAACGGCCAGTAAAGATACCAGTATCAACCGCAACAGCACCTAAAGTGGTCACTGTTCCACGTTCATAACCTTCAAGTCCTGGCTTAGTTTCTTCCGTGAATAATAGCTCGTAACTTGGGTTATAAACCACTTCAGCTACATCATGAATACCGTACTTTTCAAGTTCCTTCAGGGTAATGCTTTTAGCGCTCATTATATTGCTCCTGGTAAACATAACTAATCTGCGGATGATCATAATTCTTTACGACTAATTAACAGCGATTGCTATCAAAGAATTGAAAATGTATAATTTTTTTTAATTCATAATGAGACTTAGAGCACGTAATAATGCTTTAAAATTATAAAAAAAAGGTGCAGAATTGCACCCTTGTCACATAATTAGGTTGCTAAATCGTATCAGTGAAGTTGCTGATTTAGCTCATTATTTAACCCTTGAAGATCAGATTCAATAAATACGTAGTGTGAGCCACAAAATTCACATTCCATATCAATTTTCCCATCTTTGTGCAAAATATCGATAACATCTTCCTTAGGTAAGGTGGCTAATGTACTTTCACAACGCTCCCTTGAACAAGTACAACGAAACTCGACAGATTGTGGGTCATATAGCGTGACATCTTCTTCATGATAAAGACGATGTAAAACCTCTTTCACATCCAATGTACTCAGTTCTTGGCCCTTAATCGTGGCCGTCAGTTGCACTAAGTGGTCAAAAAAGTCATGGCTTGTGTCATTTGCTGCAGGCAAAACTTGCAACAACATGCCACCTGCACTTGGTTTCCCATCCACTTCACCCACACGGATGAATAAACGGGTTGGTAATTGCTCTGATTGGCGGAAATAGGCATCAATGCTTTCTTCGATAGAATCCCCTTCGATCGCTACAATCCCTTGATAACGTTCACCTTGACTCGGTGTAATAGTAATCACTATAAAGCCGTTACCAACCATCTGTTTCAGGGTGCTACCTGCAACAACCGGGCCATCTACACGTGCAACACCACGCATCTGTTGTAAATTATTACCGTTGATAACCGCCAAATTAACAGGGCCATCACCTTGAATTTGGACAGTAATATCGCCATCGAACTTCAACGTTGCCGTTAATAAACTGGTTGCAACAAGCAACTCTCCTAGCAAACCTTTTACCGCTGTTGGGTAGTCATGGTTTTCTAAAATATGTTCAAAAGTTTCATCAACACTAATCATTTCTCCACGAACGGAATGTTGTTCAAATAAAAAACGGTGGAGTGAGTCTTGGTTTGCCATAATATCTCTCTATTGCTCTGACTGTTGCTCAGGCCGTCATTAAGACGACTCATGAGAATTTGTTTGTTTAAACTTTAACAGAGTACGCCGTTCTTTCTTATCTGGACGTCGCTCTGGATGTGGCATCGTAAGTGCGTTCATCTTACGTGCTTGTGCCATTTTCTCTCGTTGCTCAATACTTTCTACGGTTTCACTGTACAGGGACTGTGCTTCCGGTGCGCCTTTGCGCTGGCTGCTGATCTGCAAGATTTCAACCGTACGTTCATCATTACCTTGCCGAAGTTTAACGACCCCATGCAGCTCAACAATTTTCCCAGGCTTAGTTCTTTGCCCATTGTAATGGACTTTACCGCCTTCAATCATTTCACGGGCGACGGCACGCGTTTTATAGAATCGCGCAGCCCACAGCCATTTATCAAGGCGAACAGGTTCTATAGTGGATTGATTCATGGGGCCTCCTCGACATAAGTCTGAATCAAACTAAGAAGAGGCTCCCTCTATTTTCGGGATGATACTATCGACGATAGGGAGGGGGATTAGCCTCAAAGCATTTATCATAATATTCTGTGATATTACGCAAACGCTTCTTATTATTCAAAACACGTAGCACAATCAACGAACCATTTAACAGCGCACACACCAACAAAAACAGTATAAAAAGCGCACTACATATATACTGAGATACCACTTTTGCATTGGGTTCTTCATGCAACACAATCTGCAATGTGCCATTGGCATCTACGGATAAACGAGTAATAACCCCTTCAATATTGAACGGTGTATTGATCAGAAGATTTGATAACCTTTGCAGCTCTTGCCAGCGCTGTAATGGCGATTGCTCATTAAAAGAAATTCCCGGTATCGAATCGACTAAAGGCTTATTTTCATCACTAATTAATAAAACACCGCCAGGGGGCGGACTATTAATCTTGCGCACTTCTCTGTCTATTTCTGTACTGATAAAATCATATATGGTGTCTTCCACGATGTTTTCCAAGGCCTCAGCACTGCCTGCACGTAATAAAACATGAGCCCCTTTTAATTTCCCCGCGGACGCTTTTTTTACTAAAGTAGGCCAATCCTCTGTACTTCCTAGGTTAGTCAGCGCATTTTTTAGTTTTAGGCAGTTATCAGAATTATGGCACAGTTGTTCTGTTCCCATAATAATAGCTGAAAAATCAAAGATAATATTCATCCCTGATTTCATAATATCGCGCTGTAATCTTGGGTTAACGCCTACCGAGTTTTTATCTGGATGCAACTGGCTTTTGACGGTATCAAGCAATGTTATTGAGCGCTCAACAACTTCCGATTGAGGCTCGGTCAATAAACTAACATCATTCCAATAAATACCTGAGCAATCAAACGGCACAAATTGTGCTTGGTTTTCTTTATTCAAATTTGGAGGGCGGTAACACATCCCTTTCCCTTGGGCAACTAATGTATCCCCAATTTTTATTGGCCGAGAAACAAGATCATTAGGGCTATCAACCTTAATTTTCTCTGTGCCACCTAACCAAGCAAAACCGAGCTTTATCGGTAACCCCATCGGTTGATAGGCAAATATCAGAGTCATCGTTAACAATGCCCCAACTAACATCAATACATTCTTTTTGAACCGCTTGTATGGGTAATAACGTTCTTCTTCATGCAAAGAAAGGTACTTGCCGTGCTTAACTACCTCACCAGTCGTATAAAAATCAATATTAACAGCTTGATTCTCTTCGTATTTTAAATAATTTGCCCAATGACTGGGGTAGTACAAGTCAATACCTGCAATAGACGTATTCGTGGAATATTTTTTATCAAGCTCACCATAGAGTTCCCAGCGCTTTGGCTGACCGTGAATACATTGAATATCTTGATATTTTCGAGGAAACATCCTAGAGCGAAAGAGAACAAGTAACCCAATAACAAACGTAATCATGGTAATCACTAACCCCGATTCCTGTAATAACGGAATTGAAACGAGGGTTAAATAACCAAATAAAAAGCTCAGGCAAATAATTGCGGCGCCAAGCCAACCTGTAGAATGGTGTAACCTATGCTCTTCAAGCGTCTCTTTACGAACTTTCAATCGCTCAATACTATGTTCACCACGTTCTTGAATCGCCGCATCAGACCATGTTGAGTCGCTTGGTACACCTGTTTGCCATTCACCACTGAAATCCTTCAACGAATGGCTGTTCATTGAAATGATCAAGGGTAAGTGGTCAGTTTCTACAATCTCCATGACATTTTGGCGTTGCAAAAAAGGTTCAAGCTGCGAAGGGAGCTGAACCTCAATGGTATCAATGAAATAGCGCCAGCTATTCCCCTGTTCTTGACGTAAGTTAAAACGCGTTAATGAATGACAAACCGTGGCAATTATTGAATTTTTTTTGATTTGCCATGGATATTGAGAAGTATTTATTGATATAGCAGCGCAATAATTCAAATACTGGGAGATGGTTTGGTAATCTGAATCAATCATTTTCCTAAATGATGGTGACGCAACAGAAGGTATTTGATAGACGCCAGAACGCCGCCCCCGCCTAAAAAATAGGAAGGAAGCCATTATAGTTAGGCTAATAACAATTATAGCCGTTATAATGACATGGTTCAGCATTGTTTCCCCAATGAAAAATGAATAAGAAAAGCATATCAGCCCTCACACTTCCTAAAAATAAGCCGATTCCTATTCTATTTGTGGTTTTTATTTTAAATTACAACACCTTGTAAAAAATGTTTTATTTATTTACCCATATTATTTGTTTGAGCCGATTATACTAACAGCATTTTATCTACTCGATAATATCTATCATTTTATTTTGATATAGGTCATAGTTGTATGATGATTTCAAAATACAGACCGAGCTAGATAAACTGTGTCCTGTAAATCAATGAAATAGGCTTTTAGCAATAGATTTTACTCATCCTGTTCGGAAATCGTTATGACAGAGTTAAAAAAACCTAAAATCTTGAATATTCAAGATGTTGCTCAATCAAAATTATTCAGCATTCAATCAGTTGACCTCGAATTTAGCAATGGTGAAAAACGAGTCTATGAAAGAATGCGGCCCGCAAAACGCGAAGCGGTTCTTATCGTTCCTATCATGGGTGATAACCTCATTCTCATTCGCGAATACGCTGTCGGGATTGAAAGCTATGAATTAGGCTTTCCCAAAGGTGCTATCGACCCCGGTGAAATCGCCATTGAAGCAGCCCAGCGTGAACTCAAAGAAGAAATTGGTTATGGCGCTAATCACATTGTTCAGCTCGCCAAACTGACAATGTCACCCTCATACTTTTCGAGTAAAATGAATATTCTTATCGCTCAAGACTTATACAGCGAAAAACTCGAAGGAGATGAGCCTGAGCCTCTACAGCAGGAACTATGGCCAATATCTCGAATGATGGAATTACTAGAACACCCAGATTTCAACGAAGCTCGGAATATTAGCGCACTTTTCTATCTAGAACGTTACTTAAAAAGTATTAAGTAAAAATACGTTTTATTGTATCAGCGGAATGTTATTTCCATAACCCATCATGAGTGTGGCTATGTAACCCACTGATATATTAGTTTTCTCTATAGAAAACACCCCATGTTTAAAATCAACAATGGGGTGCTAATGGTGAAAACTTAGCCAACAATAACGTTAAAATAACTCTTGGCTAACCCCACCTTCCGTAGAAATTGTCGTACCCACCTCTTGAACTGCATGTTCTTTCGGTTCAGTTCCTTCAATAAAATACTCACGGCGGGAAGAACCTAATTGACCTGTTCGGCTATCAATGGATACAGAAATAACCCCCTTAGGCGGCTTCATTGTTTTGACTGGCACCCCGGCCAAAATTGACTTCATAAAGTCGTCCCACATTGGTTGTGCGCTTTTCGCGCCAGCTTCACCGCGGCCTAATGTACGCCTATTATCATCAAAACCTATCCATGCAGAAGCAACAACATCTGGGCCATAACCAGAGAACCAAGCATCTTTCGAGCTATTCGTGGTTCCTGTTTTCCCACCAATATCACGCCGACCACCTAAGTCTCTCGCTGCACGCCAACCGGTACCAGACCAACCGGGCTCACCATAGATATTGGTCATCATCGCATCCCTAATTAAGAATGCGAGTGGGGTATTAATCACATGAGGTGCATATTGGTCAGCGGAGCTCCCATTTAGGTCAGCTGCCGTTGTTAGCTCCATTGTTGGCTCTTGTATCACAGTATTGTCGGACTGTGTCACTTCTTCGGTAGAGTCATCATCAATACCTTTGCTCGCAATAGTGCGCTCGGTATCCCCATAAATCACAGGAATATCCGTGCAATTAGGGCATGCTATTTTAGGATTGGCTTCGAAAATAACCTCATCATTATGATTTTCGATCTTCGAAATATAGTATGGGTCAATCAAATACCCGCCATTGGCCATGACGGCATACCCACGAACCATTTGCATTGGTGTAAATGATGGCGCACCTAACGCTAATGCCTCCGTACGGTTAATATTTTCCGCAGGGAAGCCAAAACGTGTCAGATAATCAGCAGCATAATCCACACCCATGGCTCTCATCGCACGAACCATCACGACGTTTTTTGATTGACCTAAACCTTGGCGTAACCGAATAGGTCCATCATATCGAGGTGGTGAATTTTTAGGACGCCAATCAGAACCAGCGCCCGCATCCCAACGGCTAATCGGCACATCATTAAGTAATGATGACAAAGTCAGGCCTTTATCCATCGCGGCTGTATACAAGAAAGGTTTAATATTCGAACCCACTTGTCGCAATGATTGGGTGACCCGGTTGAATTCACTCATATTGAAGTCAAACCCACCAACAAGTGCAATAATTGCACCGTCATTTGGGTTTAAGGCAACAAATGCCGCATTCACATCAGGTACTTGCCCTAACCACCAGTTATCTTTAACTTTTCTAACCCAAATTTGCTCACCCACCTGCATGACTGCGTTTACAGCTCTTGGCGCGGCACCTTGTTGAGTATCTGAAATAAATTTACGCGCCCAACGCACTCCGGTCATCGTAATAGGGATTTGCGAACCATCAGCTAACATCACTTGTGCTTCTGAAGCGGTGGCAGATGTGACGACAGCTGGCATTAAAGGACCATAGGTAGGCATTTTTTTCAATTTTTCGACAATCTGCTCTGCTGTCCAAGCCGTTTCATTCTGTTTCCATAAAACTTCAGCAGGGCCGCGATAACCATGACGCGTATCGTAGTCGATCAAATTATTACGAACTGCCGTTGTGGCAGCTTCCTGATCTTTGCGGATCACCGTAGTGTAGACTTTATATCCATCGGTATAGGCATCTTCGCCATATTTATCAAACAGGGTTTGACGCGCCATCTCAGCTAAATACGGTGCAGAAAAATCGATTTTCGGTGCATGGTACGAAGCCACTATTTTTTCATTTTTTGCTTGTTCATACTGGTCTTGAGTAATGTACTTTTCCTCAAACATACGAGAAAGGACCACATTACGACGGCTTACCGCACGATCATAAGAGTACAGCGGGTTAAATGTAGAAGGTGCTTTTGGTAAACCCGCAATCATCGCAATTTCACTGAGGGTCAACTCATCCACTGTCTTACCAAAATAAACGTATGCAGCCGCCCCGACGCCATAAGCACGGTTACCTAAATAAATTTTATTCAGGTACAGCTCCATAATTTCATCTTTAGTAAAAAGCTGCTCAATGCGAATAGCCAAAAATGCCTCTTTAGCTTTACGCATCAAGGTTTTTTCAGGACTTAAATAAAAGTTTCTCGCGAGCTGCTGCGTGATCGTACTCGCCCCCTGGGAGGCGTGACCAGATGATGCCATTACGGTAACTGCACGGAAAATACCAATAGGATCAATCCCATGGTGGTCATAAAAACGGCTATCTTCAGTGGCGATAAACGCTTTTATCATTAAAGGAGGGATTTCGGCCAGCGGCAAAGGAATACGACGTTTTTCCCCATATTGGGCAATCAATTCGTTATCCGCACTGTATACCTGCATTGGAATTTGCAGACGAATGTCCTTCATTGTTGCTACATCAGGTAACTCACCTTCAACATATTTATACATGCCATAAATCGAGGCGGTTCCCAAAAAAATGCAACAGAAAACAAGAATAAAAAAATATTTTACGAACTTCACCGGAAAATTCCCATGCTCGACTAACAAGAGGGTTTAGATATCACTAACACACAGTATAAAGCTTATACAGCACAATAGAAAACGTAATTTATTTGTTAATGATAAGGAAATTAATTATGTATACATCAAAATGGAACATTGGGATCGACCTATATCAAGATAGAATACAGCTAGTCGCTGCAAAGCGGCGCAGACAATATTGGCACTTATGTGAATGTTGGCAACAACAATTACCATTCGAGCTGACGGATAGTTCTAGCCATGAACAATATAAAATTTTACTGAATATTTTATTACAATGGCGTCAGAAATTACCTAAAAAGTGTTCTGTCTCCTTCGCATTACCCGCTGTTCGCACAATAAAACAACAAATTTCATTACCAAGTGAAATCAATTTGCCACAGCCAGAACTCGGTTGGTATTTACAATCTCAAGCTGAAAAACGTTTTGCTATGCACGCCCAAGAGCTAGTTATCGACTATCGTGTCATCAAGCAACAAGTTTATTTTAATGGGGCTCGCCAGTCAGATATTACTTTTTGGCAAAACCTACTTACAGAAAGCGGGTTCAACCTGCTGGCTATTGATGTCGCCCCCATAGCTTTACGCTATGTGGCAAGAAATGCGGGTTTACCCGATGAATGTTGGGTTGTTCATTATCGTCAAGGTGAATGGCTTTGGTCAGGGCCAATTAGCCAGCCAGCGAATTATAACCATTTGCAAGATACCGATATCCCAACAATTTCTCATTTACTGCCCTTTCTTGATCAAGAAAACACCTCTCCCGCCTCACCTATCTACCTCATTACAGACCATCAGCATACTCATCGTACTGCTGAGGCAGCTCATCTCTGGGAATTACGCCAAGCTTTTCAACAGAGTAATATTAAATTACCCCAATTGCTGGGAGATTTTGTGATTGCGGCTGGTCTTGCTTTACGTCATGGAGATATTTAACTGATGGAACTATACCAAGTTAATTTTCTCCCTTGGCGCCAACGGCAAATAAAAAAGAAGATCCGAGCGTTTTTACTTTTTTGTTCTGTGATTTGCTGCTCGGTGATTACAGCATGTGTATTTTTATTTATTTTTCAACACATTGAGATAGAAGACCTAAAAAATAGAAAGCATAATAACCAACTGCAATACGAGCAGATACAACAATTAACATTGCAAATCACAGATCAACAAACACAAATTAATCGTTTAATGAACCAAAAAAGAAAGATAGATAACATTATGGTAAATAACCAATTTTTACTTGGTCTTTTACAAAATCTTTCAACTATAACTCCCCCCAGAAGCTGGCTAACAAATCTACAGTTAATGAATAACAAAATAGAAATCAAAGCTAACAGCTATGACTTTCAAGATATCAACTCGCTCGGCCTACAACTTAAAAATCATCCTGGTTTGAGTGACATTCAATTGAAAAAAATCAGCCGAGTGAATCAGTTAAACCGTTTACATCTAACAGCCAAATATCAAGGGGGTCTCGATGAGTGAATCAACACATTCTTTTTGGTATCGTCCATTTTGGCAACAAACTCTACCTGTTTGGTTCTTAATTGCGCTTTGTATCTCAATGGGGTATTTTTTACACTGGAAGGAAAATCAAAATAAAATCATGGAATTAGATACTGAAAACCTGAATTTAATTGAAGCCATCGCAAAAGAAACAAAAATCATCCACCGCTCACCTTCATTACAACAGCTTGAAAAACAAGCTCAATTGTTAAAACAATCCGTTAATATTCAAGAAGCGCCTCTTGAATCCCTTACGCAGTTAAATATCTTACTCTCACATTCATCTGTCACACTTAACCAGTTACAACCAACTGATATCAATACCTATTTCATGGAACTTCAGGGCACTTTCATTCCTATTTATCACGTTATAGAACAGCTTCTTACCCTTCCTCAAACACAAAAATGGCATTTCCATGATATAAAAATATATTTAAAACAAGGGATTATCGTTACCACCATCTCATTTTCATTATTCAACAACTCTCTCGCTATCAAGGATGATAACCATAATGAATAGTTCACTAATTAACATTCCCAAAGTGATTGTTGTGGGGCTCTTCTTTCTATTTTCATTTTTAGTCTCTGCCGAAGAGATTCGAGATCCCTTTGCACCACTAACGCCACCTTTTACAACAGAAAATCACCTCAACTCAGAGACAGTAGTCGCACCGATAACGCCAAATAAAACATCACTAACCGAAAAAATATTTAAATTAGTCTCAATCAATGTCGAAGAAGTTCGTCATCTATTAGAGCATTCAGGTACTTCGTTATTATCAAAAAATGCATCTATCCATCACGATATCACGACAAACAGTCTCATTATTAAAGATAGTCCAGAGCGGTTAGCACTGATTGATGAGTGGATAAAACATAAAGATAAGCCGAATAAACAAGTGCAAATCACCGCACATATCATTAGTAGCAGCCGAACTGCATTACAAGAATTGGGTTTAGAGTGGGGAATGATGACAGGGGGAAATCTGACCACTAATCATTTAAATCGCTACAACCGTTACTCTTCAACATCAGGGCAATTTTCCTTCAACGTTCTTAGCCTTAGTGATGGTTTACTTGAAATGAAACTAAAAGCATTAGAAAAAGAAAATCTGCTTTCTATTATTGCAAGTCCTCGCTTAGTTGCTTCACATCAACAAGCCGCAAGTATTCAGCAAGGTACAGAGATCCCCTACGTCACCAGTAGTGAAAAGAAAACTCACGTACAATTTAAAGACGCTGTACTGGGGATGGATGTCACACCTTCCATTGCACGTGATGAAAAAATTGAGTTAATCCTTAAAATTAGCCATAACTCGCCTGATACGGCACTCACGAGCAGTCAACATCATCACTTGGCCATCAATAAGCAAGAAATCGCCACAACCGTCACCATCAAAAATAACGAAACCCTTATTCTTGGGGGGATTTTTCAGCAAAAACAAGAAAAAACAGAGATGGGGTTACCTTTTTTATCCCATATCCCTTTCTTAGGGGCATTATTTACAAATACGGCAGAGCATACAGATAAGCGTGTCCTTATTGTTTTTATAACACCAAAACTTATCAATATTTAATATGGGAAAAATAACACATATACTTCAACTAGTTGAATACGCAATAAGTCAAAGATGACAAAAAAAAATATTTTTTATGCCATAAACCTGCCGGATAAATTTGACGCTGGCGTCGTTTTAGCATACAAGGTTATCCATTGAGTGTTCTAACTATCCGTAGATTAAAGAACAAGCTGTCAGTCGCTTATAAAACAGCCACAATTAATGTTGCTCTACACTTAACAGAAATAGCTAGCTAATACTAATAGCCAAAAACTGTTAAAAACCATGATAAACAAGGCATTAGACAACATAGACGGCTCAAATATCGAAACCTGTAATTTGAAATATGGCACTTTGCATGCTTAGTGCCATATTTATATAGTTGCAATTCAGGTTGATGTATTGAGATAATTTTCTTATCTGATCTCACATCATCACTTATGAGGTTTCAGTTTAGGTCCCGCCGCTAATCTGATTGGCGGGGCGGGTAATCATTAACGAATAATCGTAGTAATACCAAAAAACATGGCAGAGAAACGCAATATCTTTCTGGTTGGACCAATGGGTGCTGGCAAAAGTACTATTGGCCGTCAGTTGGCTCAACAGCTTAATATGGAGTTTTTCGACTCTGATCACGAGATAGAAAAACGCACTGGCGCGGATGTAGGCTGGGTATTCGACCTTGAAGGCGAAGAAGGCTTTCGCGATCGCGAAGAAAAAATCATCAATGAGCTTACAGAGAAACAAGGCATTGTATTAGCAACGGGCGGTGGCTCTGTTAAGTCCAAAGAGACCCGTAACCGCTTATCCGCTCGCGGTGTCGTTGTTTATCTTGAGACCACTATTGAGAAGCAACTATCTCGTACACAACGTGACAAAAAACGTCCACTGCTACAAGTTGACGAACCCGCACGTGAGGTACTTGAGAAACTGGCTGACGAACGTAATCCTATGTATGAAGAAATTGCTGATATTACTATTCATACTGATGAGCAAAGCGCAAAAGTTGTTGCCAGCCAAATCATTGAACTATTAGAAAAAAACTAATTATTCATGGTGTTATTTTCAAAAATGAACTCAAGGTGGTAAAGCAAGATGGAAAAAGTCACCGTCACTCTAGGCGAACGTAGTTATCCAATCAATATTGCACCCGGCTTATATCAACAAACGGGGGCGTTTTGGCCATTAACTGCGGGTCAACGAGCAATGGTTGTGACAAATGAAACTCTTGCACCTATTTATCTCGATAAGATAAAGAATGCCCTTGAATCTTCAGGCGTAAAAGTTGATACCATCATTTTACCCGATGGTGAACAATACAAATCATTATTCATTATGAATGATGTATTTACCGCATTACTTGAAAAACACCATAACCGTGACACCACCCTCATCGCTCTTGGTGGGGGCGTCATTGGCGACCTTACAGGCTTTGCTGCAGCAAGCTATCAGCGTGGCGTGCGTTTTATTCAAGTCCCTACAACCTTATTATCTCAAGTGGATTCTTCTGTCGGTGGTAAAACCGCCGTCAATCATCCATTAGGGAAAAATATGATCGGTGCATTTTATCAACCGGCTTCTGTTGTGGTTGATCTCAACTGCTTGAAAACACTTCCACCAAGAGAACTCGCCTCCGGCTTAGCCGAAGTCATTAAATACGGCATTATCCTCGATAGTGAGTTTTTTAGCTGGCTAGAAGAGAATATTGATGCTCTCCTCTCTCTTGATGACCAAGCGATGGCCTACTGTATTCGCCGTTGTTGTGAACTAAAAGCACAAGTCGTCGCTGCGGATGAAAAAGAAACTAGTGGGTTACGTGCACTATTAAACTTAGGTCATACTTTTGGCCACGCTATCGAGGCGCATATGGGTTATGGCGTCTGGTTACATGGTGAAGCTGTAGCCGCTGGTATGGTCATGGCAGCAAAAACAGCTGAATTGCTTGGTCAATTTACTCCTGAACAAACTCAGCGGGTAGTCACACTTTTAAAGCGTGCATCACTTCCCGTCAAAGGCCCTTCACAAATGAAGCCCGATGATTATCTTCCACATATGATGCGGGATAAAAAAGTGATGGGTGGAAAACTGCATTTAATTTTACCTACCACAATCGGCTATTCGGAAATGCGTTCAGATGTTGATACGCAAACTGTCATTGCGGCAATATCATCCTGTATGCCATAAAACGAAGAAAAAACCGAATATTTTACTGACGTTTTAAAATGTTACTGGTAGATGTTCGCTAAAGTCGTTAAATTATACGGTATGCCTACACCTATAGACGAAACTCTGAAAAGCATATTATCAATACCACTTTGGCTAGCGTGGTATTACGAAAGGATATATGCTTTAAAAATAAGCAGCAATGTCCTGCTTGGTCGTTAAGAGGTTGTACTGATAAGAGACATTTTATCTCTACTATAGGCAAATTTTATTCGGGAGAGGAAAATGGACGAATTTAAACCAGATAACCAGCCTCAAGGTCAAAATGACCTTAGGCCAGATACATCAGATAGACCGACAGGGCGTTCACGCCAATCATCTGCTGCAAAACCTAAAATTGCACTCTCACGCCAACATATCATGATCGGCGTGGGTGTCTTAGTTTTATTGCTGCTCATTATTGCTATCAGCTCAGCGTTAAAAGCCCCTACAGAGCATGAAAAGCAACAAACAACGGGTGCAAATAATTCACAAAATATCGACTTATCGGGCTCCTCATCGTTGACAAACTCACAAGGTCAAACGCTATCAGGACAACCACAAGAAATTACAGGTTCACAAATTACGCCAACGCCAACCCAAGGAGAGCCTCAAACTCAACCAAATGGTCTGGGAGAGCGAATCGAAATACCTGGCGATGTGGTTGATGCCTTAAATCAAGGCCAAGTTTCGGTACCAGGCACTAACCAGCCACAAAATACGGCACCGTTAACGCCACCACCGGTTAAACCTGTCGAACAACAACCTGCCGTCAAACCAGTGGCGCCAGAAAAAACACCTGTAAAACCCGTTGAGCAAAAACATCCTGTGCAGACTAAACAGCCAGCGAAATCCACATCAACGGCGAGTAGCCAAGGTAGTAATATCATGTCTGCGCCAGCAGGTAGCTACACATTACAGCTTAGCAGCGCAAGCCGTTCTGATACACTGGAAGCTTTTGCAAAAGAAAACAAGCTGGCCAATTACAAAGTTTATAAAACGATACGTAATGGGCAAACCTGGTATGTTCTTATTCACGGGAATTATAGTTCAGTGACCGATGCCAAAAATGCAATAGGAACCTTACCTGCTGCAGTGCAAGCGAAAAAACCGTGGGTTAGAAATATGAAACAAGTCAAACAGGATCAAAAATAACAACGTTTTTCCCCGGGCGCATTATGTTGTCCTGACAGAGTATAAATGCAGTTACTCTAAACGATTGTAATAATAAGACGGCATGAAAAAAAAACGCGCTTTTTTAAAATGGGCTGGGGGTAAATACCCCCTTGTGGAAGAAATCAAAAAACACCTTCCACAAGGTGATTGCTTAATTGAACCATTTGTTGGTGCGGGGTCAGTGTTTTTAAACACCAGTTACGATTCCTACATACTGGCAGATATTAACAGTGACCTCATCAACCTCTATAATACAGTTAAAGATAATACTGATGCTTTCATTGAAGAAGCCCAGCAAATCTTCACACCTGAATATAATACTTCCGAACAATATTATTTAATGCGTGAAGCCTTTAACCAATCGACCGATACTGAGAAACGCAGTGTCCTTTTTTTATACTTAAACCGCCACTGCTATAATGGGTTATGCCGCTATAATTCTCGTGGTGAATTTAACGTTCCCTTCGGCCGCTATAAAAAACCCTATTTCCCGAAAGAAGAATTACTGTGGTTTGCTGAAAAATCACAAAATGCGACATTTATAACTCAGCATTATGGTGAAACATTGCTCAATGCAAAAGAGGGGGCTGTTGTCTACTGTGACCCTCCTTACGCACCTTTATCAGATACAGCTAATTTTACGGCGTACCACACGAATTCCTTTAATTCGCTTGAGCAACAAAACTTAGCTATTTTGGCACAAAAATTATCAACAGAAAGCAAAATCCCTGTCTTGATCTCAAATCATGATACCCCGATGACAAGAGAGTGGTATTATCAAGCTCAGTTACATATTGTAAAAGTACGTCGCACCATTAGTAGAAATATATTAAACCGGACAAAAGTTAATGAGTTACTGGCATTATATCCGGGTATACCTAATAGCCTTTCTCCTAGACAAACGGATAAGAAAAAAATGCAGCGCCCTGTACCTAGTGCTGAATGGCTCTCAGATAACGATTAATAATCGGAGACAATTATGAAAAACTTTCTCATTGCCCCATCTATTTTATCTGCTGACTTTGCCCGTTTAGGCGAAGATACTGCCAAAGTTCTGGCTGCTGGTGCCGATATCGTGCATTTTGACGTTATGGATAACCATTATGTGCCCAACTTGACGTTTGGGGCGCCTATCTGTAAAGCGCTGCGAGACTATGGAATTACCGCCCCCATCGATGTTCATTTAATGGTCAAACCGGTCGATAGGATCATCCCAGACTTCGCTAAAGCAGGGGCAACTCATATCAGTTTCCACCCAGAGGCCAGTGAACATGTTGATCGCTCATTACAATTAATTCGCGAAAATGGCTGTACTGCAGGGCTAGTATTTAATCCAGCAACTCCACTAAGCTACCTTGATTATGTCATGGATAAAGTTGACATGATCCTGCTAATGTCCGTCAATCCAGGCTTTGGTGGCCAATCCTTTATCCCACAAACTCTCAATAAATTGCGCCAAGTCCGTAAACTCATTGATGAAAGTGGCTATGATATCCGTTTGGAAGTCGATGGCGGGGTTAAAGTTAATAATATTGCCGAAATTGCAGCAGCAGGTGCCGATACTTTTGTTGCAGGTTCCGCAATCTTCGATCAACCAGACTATAAAACCGTCATTGATGCAATGCGTAGCGAATTACAAAAGGTATCTCAATGACTGACATGGTATTAGAGAATATCAAAGCAATAGCTTTCGATTTAGACGGCACTCTTGTAGACAGCGCAGATGGCTTAGCTGAAGCCATCGACAACATGCTAAAAGAACTTGGCTTTTCACCCGCAGGTAAAGAGCGTGTCTCTATTTGGGTTGGTAATGGCGTGGATGTTTTAGTTGAACGTGCACTTTCTTGGGCTGGTACCCAAATAACACCTGAGTTACAAAAAGCTGCGCGAGCTAGCTTCGATAAATTCTATGCCATTTCTGTCACAACTGGCAGCGAACTATTCCCTGAAGTGAAAGAAACCTTAGAGCAACTAGCAAATTATGGCCTCCCAATGGGCATTGTGACCAATAAGGCCACACCATTTATTGCACCGCTCTTGAAGAAATTAGGTATTGAACACTACTTTTCTCTTGTCTTGGGTAGCGATGACGTCAAAGCTTTGAAACCACATCCCGCTCCCCTCTACTTAACGATGGGAACATTCGGTTTACGTAAAGAAGAATTGCTTTTTGTCGGCGATTCTCGTAATGATATTATTGCAGCGAAAAACGCTGAATGCCCGTGTGTCGGTCTGACCTACGGTTATAACTATGGTGAATCTATTGCACTGAGTGAACCGAACTGTGTATTAACACATTTTTCTGATTTATTACCTGCAATTGGGTTATCTGAAATAAAATAAGCAAGGACATAACTAAATGAGCACTCCCACTGAAAATTTAAAGCACCCCCAAAAACCAATCGTATTCAGCGGCGCACAGCCTTCCGGTGAATTAACCATCGGTAACTATATGGGTGCATTACGTCAGTGGGTACAAATGCAAGATGACTACGATTGCATTTACTGTATCGTTGACCAGCACGCAATTACCGTTCGCCAAGACCCTATCGAACTGCGTAAAAGAACTCTCGATACACTCGCGCTTTATTTAGCCTGTGGCATTGACCCGAAAAAAAGTACCATTTTTGTACAGTCACATGTGCCGCAACATGCCCAATTGAGCTGGGCGCTTAACTGCTACACCTATTTCGGTGAATTGAGCCGTATGACTCAATTTAAAGATAAATCAGCGCGCCATGCAGAAAATATCAATGCCGGCCTATTTGACTACCCAGTATTAATGGCTGCGGATATTTTAATTTATCAAACAAATCAAGTACCTGTTGGTATTGACCAGAAACAGCATCTTGAATTGAGCCGAGATATTGCTCAACGCTTCAATGCCATTTATGGTGATATTTTCACAGTACCCGATCCATTCATTCCAACTGGTGGTGGCGCTCGTGTTATGGCATTACAAGATCCAACCAAGAAAATGTCTAAGTCCGATGATAACCGTAACAACGTTATCGCCTTATTAGAAGACCCGAAATCTGTCGTGAAAAAAATCAAACGCGCAATGACTGACTCCGAAGAGCCACCGCGTATTCGTTATGATTTAGAAAATAAGCCGGGTGTTTCTAATTTATTAGACATTATGTCAGGCGTGACTGGCAAAAAAATTGCAGAACTTGAAACAGAATTTGAAGGGCAAATGTACGGTCATCTTAAAGGCGCTGTGGCTGAAGCCGTTTCCGGTATGTTGACCACACTGCAAACTCGTTACCATGAATTCCGTAATGATGAAGCGTTGCTCAACCAAATTATGGATGAAGGCGCAACGAAAGCAGCTGCACGTGCACAAGAAACCCTAGATAAAGTTTACGAAGCAATTGGTTTTGTTAAACGCCCACAACGCTAGCCAAATAAAAAGCGCTTACTCATCAATGGGTGAGCGCTTCCATTAATACATAATCAATTTTTTTCACAAACTCCTTCTATTTTTCTATCTGGAGTCCCCCCATCTTTATCTATTAAATACCTTATCTATTGATTTTAAATTATTTAATTAATAATAAGGGCACCCTATGTTATTCAAAAACAAACATGCTATTGTTCAAGGCGGCTCACGTGGTATTGGTGCGGCTATTGTGAAAAAACTCGCCAGAGACGGGGCCAATGTTACTTTCACCTATGCCTCATCAGATGAAAATGCAAAATTATTGATCACTGAAACAGCGCAATTTCCCGGTAAAGTCATGGCTATCAAAGCCAATAGTGCTAATGAGTATGAAATTACAGCAGCAATCAAACAGTCATTTGATAAGTTTGGATCTATTGATATTTTAATTAACAGTATTGGTATTCTTGAATTTGGTTCAGTAGAAACCCTCTCTCTAGAGTCATTTGATCGTTCCTATTCCCTAAATGTACGCAGCTTATTTATTGCCAGCCAATCCGCATTAGCGGTTATGAATGATAATGGACGAATAATTCACATTGGCAGTGTCAACTCAGAGCGAGTGCCATTTGAAGGCGGGTCTGCCTACGCGATGAGTAAATCAGCCATCATTGGCTTAACAAAAGGCATGGCTAGAGATGTGGCTTCAAGAGGGATAACGGTCAATAACGTTCAGCCAGGCCCCGTAAATACAGATATGAATCCAGAACAAGGCGAGTTTGCAGAGAGTCTGAAACAAATAATGGCCTTAAAACGCTACGCTAGTGCTGATGAAATTGCTGATTTTGTATTGTACTTAGCTAGCCCTGCTGCTGCTTATATCACGGGAGCAAATTTAAATATTGATGGTGGATTCACAGCTTAGTCTTCGCTTTTGCTTATAACAAAAAAACGGGATATTTTTCCCGTTTTTCATTAACCAATGAGTTTAACTTTAATTATTGAAAATCTTTGTCGGTATATAACTGAGTTGCTTTTACACCTTCAATATTTTTCGCACCACCTAACATCATATTGATAGATAATTCTTTATTTAATTGCTGAATGACAGAATTAACCCCTTCTGCACCACCTAAATTTAATCCATAAAGAATAGGACGGCCTACAGCCACAACATCAGCACCACTCGCTAAAGCTTTAAATACATGTGAACCACGGCGTACACCACTGTCAAAAACAATAGGAACACGTTTATTCACTACTTTTGCAATTGACGGCAACACATCAAAAGATGCAGGACCACTGTCTAATTGACGACCACCATGATTAGACACCCAAATAGCATCCGCGCCAGCTTTTATCACAACATCAGCATCTTCAGGTGATTGAATACCTTTGACAATAACCGGTAAACCTGACAATTTTTTCACATATTGAATATCTGCTGGCGTAAATGCTTGCTTCGCTTGCGCATAAATTTCACTGATCCCAGCACCTTTACCTGTTTTCGAGCCATCGCTATTTTGCTGAGCAAATAGTTCTAAATTGGCAAAACCTAACGGAAACTGAAAATTATTACGAATATCATCTTCACGATATCCACCAACAGGTGAGTCCACCGTCAAAATGATCGCTTTAGCACCACTTTCTTTAGCCCGTTTCAACGTAAATTCATTGAAAGCCTCGTTTTTACTCATATACAGCTGAAAAAAGAATGGGTTATTTCCCGAAACTTCCGCAACTTCTTCAATAGTTTTATTGCCATAAGTACTGAGAGAAAAAATAGAACCTGCTTTAGCCATACCTTTTGCAGTCGCTATTTCACCCTCTTTATGAGCGAGACCTTGAGCCGCCATCGGCGCCTGAATAATCGGTGTTTTAAGTTTAATACCTAAAAAATCAGTTGATAAATCAATATCTGAAATTTCAATACCTTGCATCACACGTGGCATAATGTATTTTTTATCAAAATGCTGCGTATTTTTATTTAAATTCAGCTCATCTTCAGCACCACCACGGATGTAGCCAAAAGCGCCTTTTTCCATATTTTTTGCCACTTGGCTTTCTAGCTCATCCAAATTGACAATTTTAATTGGGCCTTCTTTATCGCTCGCTTTATATTCAGCAGCTTGAGCCGTCCCTAATGTTAAAGCAACAGCTAATAGTGTTGATGTCACAACGGTATTTTTTTTGAAATTCAACATGATTAATCCTTTACTTTCTTGTACTTATTACCACAAATTATTGTTTAATGGCTTCTGCCTGGATCTTGATAGTGACATTCTGAGTCATACCATCTTTCACTAAGAAATCGATACCCCACTGTGTACGATCAATAGTTGCTTCAAAATCACCACCACAAACATCCGCTTTAAAAATTGGGCTGAAGTAACAACCAAACTTTGTTGTTTTTAATTGAATAGGGTGTGATTCGCCTTTCATTGTCAGTACACCGTCAATAGAAACAGGCTTGTTATCAACGAAATTCCATTTAGACGACTTAAATTCAATCGTTGGGTACTTGGCAACATCTAACATATCTGCACTTTTGATATGATTGTCGAATGCAGGTAAACCTGTATTTAATGTTTCCGCAGGGATGATAACATTCACGCTACCTGTTTGTTTTTCCAGAGAATAAGTCATATCGCCCGTAATATTATGAAATCCACCGCTATTGGTTGAAGTATTAAAATGGTCAATATAGAACACCGCTTTCGTATGCGTTGGGTCTAATTTATAGTCAGCCGCCTGAGCGGTTCCAAAAACAAATAAAGATGCCAATAAAGGTAAAGCTAGCTTTTTCATGTACGTTCCTTAAACTTTAAGTGCAAATAAACTGCCCTTATTCGTAATAAAGGCAGCCTTATTTCATTTCGTGAGTTAAATATCGTGAGTATTTCTTTAATTAACGCTCTGAATCTAATTGCTCATTATTTTTCAGAACTTCTTGTGCTTTGCTGTAGCTTTCAATTAATAATTGATAGGCAGGGAAGATTTGCGTGTAAGCCATTGCCCATTCAGCTGCATCTTCACGGTTCCAAGTCCCTTGTAATTCTGAAGCAACCGCAGCAGTATCCATCGGCACCACACCCGCTTGAACAACTCGAGCCAAGGTAATTTCTTGCGCCATTTTGCTGTAAGTCCCTGATGCATCAATCACCACAAATACTTGGTAGCCATCCATCACCGCACTAATCGCAGGGAACGCCATACAAACACTGGTAATAGTTCCAGCAATAATCAGTTGTTTTTTACCTGTTGCTTTCACGGCCGCCACAAACTCTGGGTTATCCCATGCATTAATTTCACCGCGGCGTGCAATATATTGTGCATGTGGTGCATTTTGATGAATTTCTGGGATCAACGGACCGTTTGGGCCTTGAGGTACAGAAGCCGTTGTTATTACGGGAATTTTTGCAAGAGATGCCATTTTAGCCAGAACAGCGGCGCGAGCACGCAATTCCGTCATTGGCATATCACCTACAGTTTGAAATAAACCACTCTGATGATCGATTAATAACATCACCGCATCTTCTGGGTTAATAGCAGGACGTTGACCATTAAAATTAGCTGGACTACTCATGATGAAACCTCTCAATCGATAAAATATGAAACCTATATTTGATTTAAAAATAGAACGATAGCCGCTCCGTTTTTGTGTTATTTAGATTAATTCATCGATTTAAGGCTGAGTAGTCCAGTTTTTGATAAACACTGTTCTATAAATAGAATTATCAGTGCTTATTCTATTGTTCTATTACTGCAACAATGAAACCTATTTTTGCCACTACCCCCTCATTATTAGCTCCTTTATTATTCAGTCATCAAAACAATTTAGGAGCAAAACCATGAAAAAAATTATTGGTATCTATCAATCTCCTCGCAGCCATTGGGTAGGAGACGGCTTCCCTGTCCGTTCAATGTTTAGCTATAACGATCATGGGAAATACCTTAATCCGTTTATTTTACTCGACAGAGCGGGGCCTTTTGATTTCCCAAGCTCAAATTCAGCAAACAGAGGCGTTGGTGAGCACCCACACCGTGGGTTTGAAACAGTCACGATTGTGTATGATGGCGAAGTGGCTCACCATGACTCTACGGGTGAAGGCGGTGTGATAGGCCCTGGTGATGTTCAGTGGATGACTGCGGCGTCCGGTATTTTGCATCAAGAGTATCAGTCTGATACCTTCATGAAAAAAGGTGGCACACTTGATATGGTGCAACTGTGGGTCAATTTGCCAGCAAAAGACAAATCAGCAGCCCCCGGCTACCAGTTGTTAGAAAGCCAAAGCATGCCAAAAGTTGCATTGCCCAATGATGCAGGTACATTGCGAGTGATCGCTGGTGACTATTTAGGCAATAGAGGTGCAGCAAAAACTTTTAGCCCATTAGATGTATGGGATTTACAGCTGAACAAAGGTAAAACTGTGGGTATCCCAACCAAAGCGGGGCGCCATGTTGGTTTAGTCATGTTACGCGGCTCAATGTTTGTTGATGGTCGTTCCGCTTTAAACGAAGGCGAGTTGATGATCCTCGACGATACAGACAGTAATATTCTGTTGGAAGCTACGGAAGACGCATTAGTACTGCTGCTCAGTGGCGATCCCATTGACGAGCCAGTTGTTGGCTACGGCCCTTTTGTGATGAATACTGTTCAAGAAATCAATGAAGCCATAAATGATTTCAACAGTGGGAAATTTGGGCGCATTCCTGAAACACAATAAATGACGAATATTTCCCTGATAGCCTAATGCGCTATCGGGGAAATTTATTTCACCGACGGTGAAATATTATCGGCCAAATAATTCAAGAGTAATTGAATTGATGGCAACAACCCTTTGCGTGATGGATATACAGCATGAATGATATCTTCAGGAAACTGCCATTTCGGTAATACCTCTACCAGACTCCCTGACCCAATGTCTTTTTCTACCACACCATAAGGCAGCCTTGCTATCCCGACACCTTTCAGTGCCGCATGGTATAAGGGGTTGTGTGCCCATTTCATCGAAAAGTCCAAAGTTTGCTTGTAGCCCTTTGATATCAAGGACTACAGCCGATATATAGTTTAATAATATTAATAGACTATGCCGCTAAGCTTAACGACTCTTCTGAAATAAGAGGATCTAAATTCTCCAGTAATCTTTCCAGTACAATATTATCTTTTTTAAGGCCAAAGGTGTAATTACCGGCCAGCTGTATATGCTGCCATGCGACAGGTGATAACTCAGCTATCATATTCACCGCTTCTTGATTATTTTCACGCGCAAATTTTTCAATCAAACTGGATAATAATGCAGAATTATAATAAATAATGCAGTTAGCAATGATACGAGCACAATCATTCCATTGTTCTATCTGGTAATCATCGCCACCTCTGAATTGATTACCATTAATTGACGCAATTGCACGCCGTAATTGATGGTAAGCCTCACCCCGATTAAGTGCTTGTTGGACAAACTGCCTGAGCATTTTGTCATCAACATAATCGAGAACGTATAAACACTTAATTATTCGGTCATATTCACGAAGAGCCGCTAAGGTGCGATTGTTTTTCTTACTGTTAGAAAGCTTAGTAATCACCGTGCTTTGTGTCGTCGTTTTACGGCTTAATGAACAAATTATCCATTGAATATTTTCCCACTCTTCTTGAATGAGTGATAAGTTGAGCGATTTTTTAAGTTTCAGGGAAAGGATTTCATCATACTCGATCTCAAACAATTCATTAAAAACGTGTTTAAATTTTGCATATCGCGGGGCAAACTGATACCCAAAGAGATCAAGGATAGCAAAGTTTACATTGTTAACGCCATGCGTGTCTGTTGCTAATGTTTTGGGCTGAATATGGCTGGTATTATTATAGAGTAAATCGAATGCGTGGTGAGCCTCATATTCATTGGCTGAAATCACTTTCGTATTTATTGGTACATGATTTGAAACTAATGTGAGTGCTGATACGCCTTTCCCTTTTCGGAAATATTTAGCAGAAAAACGGGCTTTAAATGTATTGATTCGGCAACCATGTTTTTGGCCATCAATACTACCAAATGGGGCACTTTCGTTAATCGTATAATATTTGAAAATGGGGAGTTTTGCTAAAGCATCAGCTATCATATCATTAGCTTCACTCGTTGTTTCAGGCCTAATATAACCATCATTGACGGCTCTAAGCACACCGATGGCTCTATCTGATATTGATGACATATGATGAACACCATAGTTTGAGCCATTTCCAAATATGCAAGCGAGTAAATCGCCCTCTTTGGCCTTAGTGTTTTTCTTTTTTGATGCGATATTTTTAAATGCATCTAAGTAACCCGTTTTTTGATGAACATAGTCCATAATTTCAATGATCCCCATATGTTGGAGCTGGTTATATATGGGATTATCAATGTCATCTTTCCAGCGTTTATTCGCCAGTTTCCATGTTAACTGATTTGAACGCGGTTGAAGTGTCACGAAATCATTGGCTCCATCATGGATATTGCGACCAATTCGCTCCATTTGGTCTCTCAGTTTTTGCGTTAATTCCGAAAGCGTTTGTTGTATCGGTGTATTGAGCCGAGTTAATCCTGTTTTTTGAATGATGACATGGCTTTTTTTCCACTCGGTGGCTGAAATCAGATCATCGTCTAAACGCTTGTTGCTGGCGCTTTCATTGATGTAAATATTGTTACTCTCAATCATCCGAGCCACTTTTTGGTATAAATAGTATTCAAATCGTTGAGTATTAACCTGTTCATCTATCAGGATAAAAGGTTTATCGTTTTTTAACAGTAACCGCTGATCGACGGTAGAAATGTGCTTATCTTTTTGAAGTTCTGATTTTGCTGTTAATAATTGGGAAGATAGTAGTTGTAATCCTGGTTCGCACTCGATATCAATCGCGAGAAAGAGTGACCTCATTGTATTCGCAATTTTTCTGTATTGTGTATCAATGTATAGCCACTCATAATGGGTTTTATCAAAACTATTCTTATTAAGATGTTGACTTATTAACTGAATTTCATCTTTAGACATCATTGCAAATGCATTTTGGCGAATATCACCAAATTGCGTATTGTCACTGACGTTTTCATCAACAAAGAGGTGTAAAATATTACCCGCATGCATTAACTTTTCACGAATAATTTCCAGTTCTTCTGCAATGCGTAACTTAGCTAAAGCACTCGCAGCTTCCCTTTGCTTTCTCGTCACATATAAAAAAGCTGTTACCAATTTATCATTAGTTTCTTGGTAGCGAAAAAATAGATAACAAACCAGATATAACATGCCTTGCCATTCGGGAAATCGACGAATTTTATAAATCGATTGATGTTGAATAATCGATGCATAATAGCTTAAATTACCTAATGATAATCCCAATTCACCAACAAGACGTTTTACGTCGGGATAAACACTTTTTATGGCATTATGCGTTTCAATTTCACTTGCGAGCTCTGTCGGTGTAAAATCTTTAGCTGCGCCTTGTTGGCCAGATAGACTATTTAAAACCCCTTTTGTATGCAGTATCTTCTTTAATTTTTTATGTATTATTGGTGGCACGCTATTTGAAAGGATCAACTCGGTACGATGCCTCTCATTAGCTAAAACCGTGGTGATCATATTTTGCAAAGTGGAATAACCCACTAATCCAATTCTGTTTTGACCTAAAAAAGCGAGGCATTCATCAAAAATATATTTGGGGTATGTACAGATTGTTGCGACATCACCCAAACGCTCTATCAAGGCTTGTTTATCTTGTCTTAATAACCGCGAAAAACCCAGTATTTCATGCATTTTAGCGATCAATGTTGCTCGAGTACTTTTAGCAATAAAGGGGTATTTCGGCTTTCTATTTGGAAAATGTGTCGCATAAATATAGTCGACATCTTGTTTAACCTCTCGTAGTTTAAATTGAGCGACAACAGGCTTCGCGCGAAAATAACCAATCAGAAGAATTAAATATATTTTCGTTTCAATTTTTCCCATTTTAGTGAGGATTTTTTTTATACTCGGATCTAATGAAAAATATTCTTCACGCTCAATTTGATTAAATATTGGACGAGAATAGAGCTCATGAATCTCCTGTTCTGTCAAAATTTGAATACGGCCTGATTTAATCTCTTTCATTGTGGTTATGTTCTATCCTCTAAAAATAAACAACATCATATAATGGACGCGCGCGTAATCGATATAAAAGTGCAATTTAAGTCTACCTTAACTACACTAGGTAAACTCTAGTGTAATAAGTATAAAAAATAGATGTATAATGCACTACTATAACAACACCAATGTATAGTGCACCGATGAAGACAAATATACGAATTTATGGATATCTACGTGCTTCTACGCATGAACAGGATGCGTCAAGAGCAAAAAATGAACTGTTGAAATTTGCTGAAGGAATGGGGCTACAAATTGCCTGCTGGTTTGAAGAAAATGAGTCAGGCGCTCAGCTTCACAGACCTGAACTCTTTCGCTTACTCAATGTGGCCATGCCCGGTGATATTATTTTAGTTGAACAGGTAGATAGAATTAGCCGCTTGAATGCCGATGACTGGGAAAAATTAAAATATCTCATTGGACACAAAGGGTTAAAGGTCGTTTCTTTAGACCTCCCAACCAGTTACCAGTTTATGAGTCGCACCGATGAATTTACAGAACGAATGCTTGCTGCCCTTAACAGTATGATGTTAGACATGCTGGCAGCGGTTGCAAGAAAGGATTACGAAGATAGACGGCGTCGTCAAGCGCAAGGAGTGCAAAAAGCCAAACAAGAAGGGAAGTATAAAGGCCGTCCGATCAACAAAATATTACACCAAAAAATTGAAGGCCTTCTGATGGAGAAAAAAAGCTATAGCCAAATAGAAAACCTGATAGGTTGTTCGCGGCATACTATTTCGAAAGTATCAAAATCGATGAAAATAGCGCAATAAATGTCCCTCTATTCGTTTATCAAGTTTATGTTACTCAACAATGAGTCATACCGCGTGGAATGACATGAGAGAGATATTTAAGTATAAACAAGTGATTGGATACTTTTTAATTAAATAACTTATATTTATCACAATAAACCGAGCTTCATGACAATCATGAGCACGCATTAAAAGGGAGATTGAATGTCATTATCACCACAAAAGTCTCAAACGTGGGGGAAGATAAATCCGCCCGTTTTCTTTGTTTCCGCTTTTATTATTATATGTGTCGTTGCAATAGCCGCTATTTTTCCTCAACGTTCTGAAATTTTGCTCAAAGCTCTACAGGCACAACTTTTTGAGAATGCCAGCTGGTTTTATATTCTGGCTGTTGCCTTAATTTTATTGACTGTCGCCTATTTAGGCCTCTCTCGATTTGGTGAAATTAAATTGGGTCCTGACCATTCCCAGCCCCAATTCAGTTATCTTTCCTGGTTTGCTATGTTGTTTTCTGCTGGAATGGGAATTGGGCTTATGTTTTTTGGGGTCGCAGAACCCGTGATGCATTATCTTGCTCCTCCCATTGGAGACCCACAGACAGTTCAAGCTGCAAGAGAAGCGATGGAAATTACGTTTTTCCATTGGGGACTACATGCTTGGGCGATTTATGCGATTGTCGCCTTAATTCTCGCTTTTTTTAGTTATCGACATGGCTTACCGCTCACCTTACGTTCAGCACTTTACCCGATCATTGGTGAACGGATTTATGGACCTATTGGTCATGCTGTCGATATTTTTGCTGTTGTCGGCACCGTTTTCGGGGTGGCGACATCATTAGGCTTTGGTGTTTTGCAAGTGAATGCAGGATTAGCACACCTCTTTGGTTTTCCCGTTAGTCCAACGATGCAAGTGATTTTGATTGTGGTGATCACGGGATTAGCCACGTTATCGGTGGTCAGTGGTTTAGATAAAGGGATACGAATTCTCTCTGAGATCAATCTCAGTTTAGCCGGATTGTTACTGCTATTGATTGGGATTTTAGGCCCGACCGTATTGTTACTCAAATCTTTTGTCCAAAATACAGGCGCTTATCTTTCAGATATTATCAATAAAACCTTCAATCTTTATGCTTATGAACCGCAATCCAGTGAATGGTTGGGGGGATGGACATTATTGTATTGGGGATGGTGGCTTTCATGGTCGCCTTTTGTCGGGATGTTTATCGCCAGAATTTCTCGAGGGCGTACCATTCGCGAGTTTGTCACTGGCGTTCTGTTTGTCCCTGCCGGGTTTACGCTACTTTGGATGACTTTTTTTGGCAATAGTGCCATCCATCTGATCCGCGATAATGGGGCAGAAATGTTGGCGCAAGTGGTTCAAAAAGACGTTGCTCTCGCTTTATTTGAATTTTTAAATTACTTTCCGTTTTCATCTGCCCTTTCTTTTGTCGCGATGCTGATGGTCATTGTTTTTTTTGTGACATCCGCGGATTCCGGTGCGATGGTTGTCGATACGTTAGCCTCCGGTGGTGAAATTCACACGCCAGTATGGCAACGTATTTTTTGGGCCTTTTTGATGGGGGCCGTTGCAATCACACTTTTACTGGCCGGAGGATTAACGGCATTACAAACCATGACAATTGCTACCGCGCTACCCTTTGCGATTATTTTATTGACTGCTATCGTCGGATTGCTAAAAGCCTTACGTATTGATGTTTACAAAAAAGACAGTCAACAGCTTGCCACTTTAGCACCGAATACAGGACGTGGGGGGTTATCATGGGAGCGTCGATTACGTAAAATAGCCTTCTTCCCTAAACGTAATCAGGTTAAACGTTTCATGACAGAAGTGATTGAGCCCGCTATGCAATCTGTCATCACTGAGTTGGAAAAGCAGAGCACAGAGGCCGCTATCCATAATAAGGACGATAGGGTGACTCTGGAAGTGCAATTTGGTGAGAGTCTCAATTTTCTCTATGAAATACGATTACGGGACTACCTGACGCCGTCTTTTGCATTAGTGGGGATGGATGATGATGAAAATAATGAACCTCAGAAATATTACCGCGCTGAAGTCTATTTAAAGGAAGGTGGGCAGGACTACGATATTATGGGATGGAGTGAAGCGCAGATTATTCATGATATCCTCGATCAATATGAAAAACACATTCACTTTATTCATATTGTGGATAAATCGTAGCCACTTATTATGATAGAGAGGTGACGAAAGTGAGTCACCTCTCTTGGTAATAATGACAATAGACGAAAAAACTAACGAATGATGAGTAATGACACGGGCGTTTTATGTATCATCTCTGTCGTATGACTTCCGGTAAAAAATTGCTTCACTCGCGAATGACCAAAAGCCCCCATGATGATCAAATCAATATGGTGTTGTACTGCAAAGTTACACAATTCATCAACGATGCTATCGGCACCCTCAAGTAAATTGGCTTTCACCTTAATGTCGGCTTGATGAAGTCGGTTTTGTGCTTTTTTGAGTTGACTGTCTTGGTTACCGTGCATTACCAGATAGCAATCACTACCGGCTAATAATTTCACTTGTGTTAACCGATGAATGACGCGTTCACCTTCCTCACTTCCATCAAACGCAATCATCATCTTTTTTGGTGGGGTAAAATTTTGCTTACAGATAAGCACTGAGTTTTTTTGAAGACGAATAATGCCTTCGAGTTGACGGCCAATATGCCCCGTTAATTCAGATTGCTCGCCTCGACGACCGAGTACAACAATATGCGTATCATCTTGATTTAGCACTTCGGCTAAAGCTCCTTGCCGCTGAAGTGTATTAACATCAAGAAGACCTAAATCTTGAGTGATTTCTTTTGCACTCATCAATAATTGTCGGCCTTCCTCACGGGTTAAACGCGCCCGCTTTTCCTCAATATCCACGAGTTCATTCAATAAAGTTTCTCGGGTATCAAATCCAATGACCCCACTTAAATCATGGTGTGCTGATGTCGAGATTTTTTCATTCATGTGTAACAGTGTCAGCGGAAGTTTGAGTGTTTGAGCTATCCAAGTACTTGCGTGACAAACGGCAATCGCCGAGGGCGAACGGTCAATACACCCAATTACGCAAGTTTTTTGAATGATATCTGCTGTCATAATTAATGACCTCCCATGAATTTTTCAATTTTTTCCGGGTCGTCATGAATACCAAACTTATCAACCAACGTTGCAGTGGCTTCATTCATCCCCTTAATTTCAATATCAATGCCTTCACGTCGAAACTTAATCACCACTTTATCTAACGCGCTGACGGAAGTGATATCCCAAAAATGAGCATGATTCACATCAATAATCGCTTTATCAATGTCTTCTTTAAAATCAAAGACATTAACAAAGCGTTCCGATGTGGCAAAGAAAATTTGTCCCCGAACTTCATAATGACGTACCTTTCTGTCTAGTCTTGATGTAACTGTCATGTATCTCGCGACTTTATTGGCAAAATTAAGCGCTGCGATGAGCACCCCGACAAGTACCCCGTAAGCCAGATTATGGGTCCAAACGACAACAATGACGGTGGCTATCATAACGATGCTGGTCGATAGCGGATGGACTCGTATATCGGCAAGGGATTGCCAAGAAAAGGTCCCAATTGACACCATAATCATCACAGCAACTAACGCCGCCATAGGGATTTTTGATACCCAATCATTAAGAAAAACCACCATTAGTAATAAAACAACACCCGCAACCAGTGTCGATAATCGACCTCGGCCACCCGATTTTATATTGATAATGGATTGACCGATCATCGCACATCCTGCCATCCCGCCAATAAATGCAGTGGCTATATTGGCAATGCCTTGCCCTTTACATTCTCGATTTTTATCACTGGTTGTATCCGTCAAATCATCCACAATCGTTGCAGTCATCATTGATTCCAATAAGCCAACAACAGCAAGCGCTAATGAGTAGGGTAATATGATAAGTAGCGTTTCAATATTCAAGGGAATATCGGGCAAAAGAAAGATAGGCAAACTGTCAGGCAGAACGCCCATATCACCAACCGTTCGGATATCAAGACCAAGCCATATTGAAATTATCGTTAATACAACAATACACACTAATGGAGACGGAATGGTTTTATTGACTAATGGAAACAGATAGATAATCCCTAAGCCTGCCGCGGTCATTGCATAAACATGCCAACTCACATTGGTTAATTCAGGGAGTTGCGCTAAAAAAATCAAGATAGCCAGCGCATTAACAAATCCCGTTACCACCGAACGTGAAACAAATCGCATTAAATTACCGAGCTTTAAATATCCTGCGATAACTTGAAATATCCCGGTTAATACCGTCGCAGCTAATAGGTACTGAAGGCCATGTTCTTTCACCAGAACGACCATTAAAAGTGCCATTGCACCAGTTGCCGATGAAATCATGCCGGGGCGCCCCCCGATAAAAGCGATAATTACCGCAATAGAAAATGCGGCGTATAACCCAACTTTGGGGTCGACGCCTGCAATAATTGAAAATGCGATGGCTTCAGGAATTAACGCTAAAGCAACAACAATACCGGCTAGGACATCCCCACGGATGTTACCCAGCCAGTCCTGACGAGAGGAGGACAAAAGCATATTAGACTACCTTGTAATCTATCAATCCCAAGATGGGAGAGTATATTTTAAATAAACGAAATTATCCCAAAGAAGGGATGTGGAAATTGGCTGATTTAGTATCAACCTAAAAGGAAGGGGGTATCTCAGGGTGGAGTAAGGCGCATAATATGATCAGCTGTTCCTATGAATAGTATATTTTTTTAAAATACCAATATCAACGACCTTAAGCAAGTACCGGATTAACATGAGCGTACTGATGCCATACATCGGTACGCTCATCATGATAAATATCGTCAGTGATTTACTTTACTCTAATGCCTTGTTTATCAACAATAACCTCACCATCTTCTTTGATAAATTCACGTTGTTGCGGATGAGGTAATATATCCAATACGACTTCTGAAGGTCGGCAAAGTTTAGTTCCTATTGGCGTAACAACAATGGGTCTATTAATCAGTATTGGGTACTGCAACATAAAATCAATCAGTTGGTCATCGGTATAAATATCATTTTCTAAAGCTAATTGTTCATACGGTTCAACATTTTTTCGTAGTAACGCCCTTACCGTGATATTCATATCAGCAATAAGTTGTACTAACATATCTTTAGTCGGCGGTGTTTCTAAATAATAAATAATCGTTGGCTCAACGCCGCTATTGCGGATCATAGCAAGCGTATTGCGTGAAGTGCCACAATTTGGATTGTGATAAATGGTAATTTCATTCATTCGGTTAGCCTTAATTTAACAGTGAAAGTCGAAGCACTAAAGCAACGAGAGTGACGGTAAGTACAGGGAGTGTCATGATGATCCCTGTTTTAAAATAGTATCCCCATGTAATGCTCATGTTCTTTTGTGATAAAACATGCAGCCACAGCAACGTCGCCAAACTCCCTATAGGTGTAATCTTAGGCCCCAAATCGGCACCAATCACATTGGCATAAACCATTGCTTGTTGAATTAGCCCTGACGCTTCACTCCCTTCAATGGATAAAGCACCAATTAATACCGTTGGCATATTATTCATTATTGAGGATAAAAATGCAGTTATAAATCCCGTACCAATTGTTGCTGCCCATAACCCTTTGTCTGCAAGGTAATTGAGCGTTTCAGAAAGATAATCGGTTAACCCTGCATTTCTTAAACCATAAACAACCAAGTACATACCTAAAGAGAAAATGACGATTTGCCACGGTGCGCCACGTAATACTTTTTGGGTATTAATCGTATGGCCTCTGGCTGCAATCACCCAAAGAATTAAGGCGCCAATAGCCGCAATTGCACTCACTGGAAGACCTAATGGTTCTAAGACAAAGAAACCAATAAGTAGCAGTACCAATACCAGCCAACCTGCTTTAAACGTTGTCATGTCCTTAATGGCTAAAGTCGGTTCACTCAGTTTGGTAACATCATATTGTTTAGGAATATCTTTGCGGAAAAACCAATGCAGCATCGCTAATGTTGCAATAATTGCTGCAATATCCACTGGGACCATAATCGATGCATATTCAGTAAATCCAATATTAAAGAAGTCCGCAGAAACGATATTCACGAGGTTCGAAACAATCAGCGGCAAGCTCGCCGTATCTGCAATAAACCCGGCAGCCATGACAAAGGCTAATGTCGTGCCTTTGTTGAAACCAAGTGCCAATAACATCGCAATCACAATGGGCGTTAATATCAATGCTGCGCCATCATTGGCAAATAAGGCCGCAACCGTTGCACCAAGTAACACGATATAACTGAATAACAGTTTTCCTTTACCCCCGCCCCACTTGGCAACATGTAATGCCGCCCATTCAAAGAAACCACTTTCATCTAAAAGTAGGCTAATGATAATTACGGCGACAAATGTCGCCGTGGCATTCCAAACAATGTTCCAAACAATCGGGATGTCTTGAAAACTGATCACACCAAAGATCAGTGCCAATACAGCCCCTGCTGTAGCACTCCAGCCAATACCCAGTCCTTTGGGCTGCCAAATAACAAAGGTGATCGTTAAAATAAAAATGAATGCGGCAATAAACATAACAACCTCATTTAAAAGGTGCTTTTCCGCACCTTTTATTTTTAGAAAATAAAACTTATTCTGCGAGCTGACTTAATGCAGATATCCCCACAGGCTCTGTTTCAAGCAAAGGAACAATAGCAACACGTTTTGCCAATGTTGATGTCACCTTTTCAATCTGAGCGACTTCCTGTTCTGCTCTTGAAAGTAACAATGGTGAGGTTGTTTCCGTGATAGATAGACTGTTATTGATTACCCACGCCCACGGATGTATGTCTGCCCGTATTAAATCATTTTGCAAATTTTCCGCCTCAAGCACAGGCGTTGTTTCAGCGAGTGTCGTAATAATGACTTTGGTGCGTTCAGGATCTTGTAATTGCATCATCGGCGTTAAATAGTGGCCTTTTTCACCCATATTCTTAGCAATTTCTTTATGGTATGCCCCTGTTGCATCCAGAAGTAATAATGTATGCCCAGTCGGCGCAGTATCCATGACGACAAAACGTTTACCCGCGTCTCTAATGATGCGAGAAAAAGCCTGGAATACCGCAATTTCTTCAGTACAAGGAGAGCGCAAATCTTCCTCAAGTAATGCGCGCCCCTCTGCATCTAAATCTTTCCCTTTTGTTTCTAAGACATAATGACGATAACGTTCAGTTTCAGCGATAGGGTCAATTCGGCTAACTTGAAGATTCGGTAAAACACCATCGAGGGTTGATTCAATATGCGCGGCTGGATCGGATGTAGTCAGATGTACATCAAGCCCTTTTTCTGCCAATTTAACCGCGATTGATGCCGCAATCGTTGTTTTCCCTACACCACCTTTGCCCATTAACATAATCAGCCCATGCTGTTGCTGAGATATTTCGCCAACCAGTTCTGACAAGGTGGGTAAAGAAATAGGTTGTTTTGTCGGGGTAATAGTTGGAATTTGTGGCATCTCATTAGATAACAACTGCTTCAGTGCATCGACACCCACCATATTGATATTTTGTAAATAAATAATATCGACAGGTAACGAGCGTAGTGCTTCAGGCATAGATGCTAATGCCGCTTGTTCACGAGAGTAGAGCGCATGGGATAACTTATCATTTTCAGTCACCGCCGTTTCAGGGAAAACACCATTGACAATTAATTGCTGATTTCTGATACCCAGAGATGACAACTCGCTATAGGTTCTCGCAACCTCTCTCAATGCCGCTGATTGAGGTCGTGCAACTAATACTAACCTTGTTAGTGATTTATCACTCAACGCTTCCACCGCCATGCTGTACTGTTCACGTTGTTTATCAAGACCAGACATTGGCCCTAAACATGACGCACCATCAGGATTATCAGTAATAAAATCACTCCATGCACTCGGGAGTTGTAATAAACGGATGGTATGCCCCGTTGGTGCGGTATCAAAAATGATATAGTCAAATTGCTTTGTAATTTCGGTATTGGTTAACAACCCAGTAAATTCATCGAAAGCTGCAATCTCTGTGGTACAGGCACCTGATAGCTGTTCCGTAATACTTTGAATTACCGCTTCAGGTAAACTTTCTTTGATTGGATTAATAATTTTGTTTCGATATTCTTCAGCGGCAGCTTGAGGGTCTATTTCAATAGCAAATAAATTTGGAACCCATGTTATTGGCTTAATATTGTTGCCTATCGATTGAGAGAATACTTGCCCAACGTTAGAAGCTGGATCAGTGCTCACCAGTAAGACTTTTTTCCCTTTTTCAGCCAACTTAATTGCGGTCGCACAAGAAATAGAAGTTTTACCCACACCACCTTTTCCAGTAAAAAATAAATAATTAGGTGTGTTATCTAAAAATTTCATTTTATTGCTCCTGTTAACAACACGTTTTACCATTACCACAACACGATTTAACAATTTCGGCTTTTTCAATATTCGGCCGAATACCAAACCATCTTGCTAGCTCATGTCGTTTTGGGTATCGACCAGTCAGCACAATCTCACCATCAAGAATCAATAGTGGAAGTGACTCGGCGCCTGCGGTTTCCAAAAATGTTTTTGCTTTTGTGTTGTTAACGAACTCCATAGGCTCTTGCGCTAAATTAAAACGCCTTATACTTGCCCCTTGTTTTTTTAACCAATCCACATCTGTTGCGAAGTCTACCAATGCTTGATCGACTTCGGTTCCGCAAACACCAGTGCTACAGCATAATGCGGGATCAAATACTTCTAATTTTTTCATATCTCAACCTTATATATGTTTTTTCGAATATGTTAACTTAAAAATTTTTATATAGAACAGCTACTCGCAGGTTCTTTTGTCTCTAAGCTTTTGAGTAAATCTGCAACTCTATTTTTCTCTGTGGCATAGGTGACATCAATGATACTTTTCACCCACGGTAGTAATGCTGGAGATAATCGATAATGAACCCATTTACCATGTTTTGAATCGAGCAAAAGACCCGACTCTCTAAGCATTGCTAGATGTCGAGAAGTCTTTGGTTGCGATAAATTCAAGGCCGTATAGATGTCGCAAACACACAGTTCACCAGATGCTTTTAGCAGTAGCACGATATCCAGTCTGGTTTGGTCGGCTAAAATTTTAAACAGCAGTAGTGGTTCCATACTTTCTCCTATATTTAATGTGTGTAAGATATACCAAGGAAATACATTCGTCAAAACATATATATTGGCCTATGAATTATCTAAACGAACGCTATCTTTATTTATTGATAATTCCTTACTGAGGAAATTAGAACCTTTAATTTTTCAATGTAATAGTATCAAGTGTTAATACTGTCGTATAACACACTATCTGTAGCCCTTGATATTACAGGGCTAGGAGCAAACTTTGGACTTTTCGATGAAATGGGCACACAACCCCTATAACGTTAAGATATCGGTTGTCGCTAACTTGGGGGTAAAATGCTGCGTAAAACTAAGATCATCACTATTTTTAAGGGTTAACGTGTAATTTTGTGAGTGCTCCGTATTCGCTAACATTGGGTAATCCACCAGCTTTTCTGGTTCAGTAAGTTCACCCCGCTCTGTGAATAATTGTGGGCTAGCCACTAATATACGTCGTGAATACCCAAGTACCTTCATCATTAAGCCTGAATCATCCAGTGGTAATGAGCGCACGCGAATAGCTAAATCTAACCCTTCACTGATCACATCAACAGGTCGGTTAACTGCTAAAATTTGAATGTCGATATCAGGATATTGCACCATAAAATTAACAAGTAATTCATTGAGATAAACTTGCAATAGCGCGACGGGGCACGATAATTTAATTATCCCTTTAGGGTGAGACTGAACAGAACATATCAATTCATGAGCAATTTCAGCTTCATCAACCACATTTTTACACTGCTGATAAAATACTTGCCCTACTTCTGTGACATGAAACTGGCGAGTAGAACGATAAATCAATGAAACATTTAACTTTTGTTCTAATTCTGCGATGCGACGACTTAATTTAGACTTAGGGATCCCTAGCGCCAGACCCGCTTGTGAAAAACCACCATATTCGACAACTTTCACAAAATAGTAGAGATCGTTTAAATCATATTGCATCTCACGCCCCTTAACATTCCCAATCGCAATATCACCATCTTACTAAAAACCCCAAAAAAGCGCTTTAAAAATGAATACGGCTAATTAAAGCCTGCAAACAAAACAAATAGTCTGGCAAGCAAAACAACTAATTCACGATAACAAAGCGAAATAAATTAAAGTGATGGATTCGCAATGGAGGTTTCGCATGTACCGCGCACTTTGGGAACAACTTTGTCCCTATCGCTTCACATTATTATTTGCACTTATTTTACAAGCTATTGCAGGCCTCTGTTCACTCATTCCATTAATAGCAATTAGCCAAGTTGCTGCCGCACCCGTTCATCAATATTATGAGTGGGTCGTTATTGCGTCCATTGGTGGTGTAAGTTGGCTAATTTGCCAAACTCTTGCTTTGTATTTAACACATCAAACGGATAACCACCTCTGCTACCACGTTAGACTACAACTTATTGATAAAATAGAAAAACTCCCACTAAATCACTTTACCCAACACGGTAGAGATGGTTTATTGCAAATAGCGGATCGTGATGTGCGTGGGTTGCATCAATTAACCGCTCACGCCCCCGCAGATATCACAAAACTAATTATCGTCCCCACAGCAGCCACTCTTATTCTATTATGGCAAAATGTACTGCTCACCCTTTTTTGCTTAATGCCATTAATTGCCTCTATTTTTTTATTTAGACAAATGCGTTCTGTACGCTATCAGGCACTCTACACCTCACGTAATCAGGCGATGGGCTTGCTATATGAACAATACGCGGAACTCGCAGATAACCCCCTACAAGCTAGGCAATACCCCAACCAATCAATTCAAAAAAAAGCATCACAAGCTTTATCTCAATTTGAAATCGCCTTTCATCGATGGATAAGCAAAATAGGCGCCTTGAGCTCACTGACCCAAGTCGGTATCAGCAGCACATTGCTTTCATTATGGGTTATTGTAGGGGTTTCATTACTACCTGAGCCCGTGCCTCTTGCTCAAGTGATTTTATTCATTCTATTAATTAGCAGTATCGCTGCACCTGTTGCAGCAATGGGGCATGGCGCAGACGCCTTAAACCTTGCTGTCAATGCATCAGAGCGTATTCACCAACTTCTCGCTGAACCAGATATGCATTACGGAGAAAAAGACGTTAGCACGTCCCAAGGTGAGCTCAAACTTGTTCAAGTTGACGTTAAAATAGGTAATAACCCAATATTATCGAATATTAACATCACCGTTGCTCCCAACGAATTTATGGCTATAGTCGGGGCATCAGGTGCGGGGAAGAGTATTTTATTACAGCTTATGGCGCGCTTTTTAGACCCAACAGTAGGAAATGTGCTCTTTAACTCGGTTCCATTACCACAGCTATCATTAACCAGTTTGAACCGTACGGTTTCCATCGTCATGCAAAACACCCCGCCCTTACCTTGTTCTGTACGTGAAAATCTACAGTTGTTTGCCCCAAATGCCACTGAAGATGAAATGTACCGTTATCTTGATGCTCTCAACTTATTATCGATTGTGAAACAACAACCTAAAGGGCTGGATGCCGTAATAGAACAAGATATGCAGCTGTCCGGTGGGGAAGCTCAACGCCTTGCCATTGCACGTGCGCTGCTATCACCAGCGCCTTTATTACTGCTTGATGAGCCAACATCCGCGCTTGACCCACAAAATGCACAACGGGTTCTGAATTTATTGCATACCGAACCACGAACCTGTGTATTAATTACCCATGACTTAAGTGGCTTGGGTCTAGTAGATCGCGTATTGCTGTTAGACAGCGGGAAATTAATCGCACAAGGCTCGCATCAACAACTTTCAATGCAGTCAGAACCCTATCAGCAACTTTTACGCGCTCTGGAGGATGACTGTGCTTAAGCGTTTATTGTACACAGTACGTAATGCCATATTTTGGATGACGCTAAGCGCTGTTTTAGAGGGCGTTAGCGGGTTATTTTTATTTGTTGTTATTTTAGATTGGCACCTTCATACCACAGTACCATTAACCCTTTTCGCTCTTTCTAGTTTATCTGCATTAGCCGTAACATTTATCGCCACTCAAAAAGGCTATTTTGCTGGGGGATTAGTGATGCGTTATCTTGCCACGGCACTTATTCGCCATCTGCCGCTTTCATTACAACCCATATCAAACAGTAATCAGCTAATTTCAGGGCCTGTTTCACAAGTTATGTCTGTGCCCGCACATTTATTACACCCAATTATCAGTGGGTTAGTAACACCCTGCACTATCGTGATTGGTGCTTTAATTTATCAAAGTAGTTTTGGTGCCATTTTACTATTTATAATCAGTATTTTATTAATATCCTTACGTTTTTCCGCCACTAAAGTTGCTTTTTTTGAGCAAGCCGTTCATGAGTCAGAACAACAAGCAGTGAGTGCACTCAACCAATATGCCCTCCACCAGCCATTAATTCGTCGCTCAAGTGCTCACCATGAGCAACTGCACCCTAAACTTGCCTTAGCGTCCCAATATCAAACTCAAAAACAACTACAACGAAGAAGTTTGCCATTTCACTTATTATTTTCATTGATGGTGCAAACTGCGTTTATTACGCTCTTTGGATTCTGTATTTATTTAGTTGATCATGCAAAGATGCCACTAAATATGTGGCTAGCAGGGTTAGTTTTATTAGCTCGCTTAATTGAACCTATGTGGCTGCTTTCTCATTTAGACCAATCAATTAGACAGATGAAAAAAGCAGTTCAACAAATCGAGAAAGCCTTGCAGACTCCAGTGTTGGTGTTTCCTTATCGTACATCAGCGCCCACCATCAATAGCGTTAGCTGTGAACAATTATCATTTTACAGTGATAATAAAAAATGCATTCTGCAAAATATAAACCTTACTTTTAAGGAACATACGCTTACTGTCATTGTAGGCCCATCAGGAGCAGGGAAAAGTACATTATTAGGCTTGCTTGCTCGCTTACAAGACCCAACACAGGGCTGTGTGAATTATGGTAGTCAAAATATTAAAACCCTATCACAAGCAGTGTTGTGCGCTAGCCGGGGGATCTTACTACAAGACAGCCGTTTATTTTACGGTAGCGTACGCCAAAACTTGATACTTGATGATGATAATATTGATGACCGGGCTATCAGCACATTACTGACACAACTTAATTTTACAGCCAATCATGAGTTCTTAGAGAAAGAGGTTGGTGCCGGTGGTATGCAACTTTCTGGCGGCCAAAGGCAACGACTGTGTATTGCGAGGCTAATGCTACAGCACCCTGACATCATTTTAATGGATGAACCAACGGCAAGCCTTGATAACGTCAATACCGCCTCAGTGATTGACCTTATAACTCAAGCCAAACAGCAAACACGGGTCATCGTCACCCACCTGCCCAATCTTGCACGCCAAGCAGACTCTATTGTGTATATGGAGAACGGGAACGTGATCGCTCAGGGGACACATCCCGAATTAATGGCGAATATCCCGTGGTACCAACAGTTTATACAACAAACGCCTAAGACATAGGCATTCTTAGTATCGCACGTTATATTGCTAGCAAGCGCTTATGGCTAAATACTCCCTTTGCTATAAGCGCACAATGGCTTTTCACTGGTGATTAACGCTTACCAAACAGACGGTGCTTAAACTCTTCAATTCGGTGGTTATCTAAACGGTTTTGCATGGTTAAGCTCCAACTTGCAGATAACCCTGCTGCGCTTAAAAGGCGCTGATATAACTCTTCATCATAAGGGGCGTGAAATGCAATCATAATGGCTTCTTGTACCGAGATATCACTATTGCGGCTCAATAATGTTAATGGCGCATTTTCACTAACATTACCTGTTTTTATCACACGGTACAGCCAACCACAGCGCCCATTGTCTTGCATCATCTGTGCAAAATTTTCAATTCCCGTTAACCCATTGAGCTTATAACAAGGGGAACGAGGTTGCGTGACCTGAATACGCGCATCACCCCAAGCAAAAATATCCCCAATAAATACGTTTTCTTCTGTCATACCCAGCGTTGATATATTTTCTCCAAATGCGGAGGCAATAAATAAATCCGCTAAATCTGGATACGCACTAGCCCAAAAGTCATAATGGTCACGTGGATAATGGCAAAGAGCTCTATCAGGCCCGCCATGAAAGCGTTTTTCAGCTTGTTCATCCCCCTCAAGCCCTAATTGCCCTAACATCAATAACCCATCGGCAGCCTGCTTATGAATAGCACTGTGCCCACAGGACTGTGTTGCTTGGACTTTACCGATAAAGACTTGGGGTAGGAATAACATGGGCGGCGCTCTCCACATAAATTGGTAACGGAACCTTCATCATAAAGAATGCCAATAGAGATAACAATCGGGTGGGGTATAAATAAAAAAGCGCAGCATTAACGCTACGCTTATGGTAAATAAATTATCTTATAAAATTATTTAGCTTTTGCTGCAAAACGTGCCGCAGCTTCATCCCAGTTCACAACTGACCAGAATGCTTTAATATAATCAGGGCGGCGGTTTTGGAATTTCAGATAATAAGCGTGTTCCCATACATCTAAACCGATGATTGGGTAACCAGATGCGCCTGAAATAGCCTCACCCATTAATGGGTTGTCTTGGTTCGCTGTTGAAACAACAGCTAATTTACCGTCATCTTTCAGAACCAGCCACGCCCAGCCAGAACCGAAACGGGTTGCAGCGGCTTTTTCAAACAGTTCTTTAAATGCATCAACGCTACCGAAATCACGTTCAATCGCAGCTTTCAGTTCGCCTTTTAATTCAGTATTTAATTTCAAACCTTTCCAGAACATGCTGTGATTTGAATGTCCACCCGCGTTATTACGGACAAACGTGCGTTGATCAGCAGGGATTTGGTCTAATTTTTGGATCAGAACATCGATATCTAAACCCGCTAATTCAGGCAGTTTTTCTAACGCTGTATTGGTGTTAGTCACATAGGTTTGATGATGCTTAGTATGGTGGATTTCCATGGTTTGCTTGTCAAAGTGTGGTTCCAATGCATCATAAGCATAAGGTAAAGCAGGTAATGTATAACTCATATTATTGTCTCCAGTGACGTAAATACCGCTATGTTTCTCATTTTTACCACAAGGCTCATAGGGTAAACACTTGCGTAACTTCGCACCTTGTGAATTACTATCTATTATAGTTATTTTACTGTTAATGAAAATCATTATCAAACCCACAGTAAACATATGGATATTTATATTCGCTATGAGAGCTCGTTTATTCAGTAACTAATACCAATAACCCCACCTTTTATTTTTCTTTAAATCTACCTTTTGTTATATTTTTAGTGTTATATTTTAATTTGATATTTAGCATCAAATGATAATCCTGCAAATCTCATTACAATTAATACGTGATCTTCCGCGCAAAAGAAAAACAAATTTAAAATTCGTGCTTTAGTTAACCATTTTTTGACATAGTATTAACATCTGCAAGGAGATAATAATATGACTCAAATAACTAAACATCCCGTTCCTGCTGAAATTGCAAAAAATGCCCTGATAAACGAACAACAGTATAACGATGAGTACCAACGCTCGATTCAAGACCCTGAAGGATTTTGGGTCGAAAAAGGAAAAATCGTTGATTGGATTAAACCTTACACTCGTGTCAAGAACACCTCTTTCGACCCCGGCCATATTGATATCCGCTGGTTTGAAGACGGTACATTAAATTTAAGTGCTAACTGTTTAGATCGCCATCTGGCTGAAAAAGGTGACCAAACAGCGATTATTTGGGAAGGCGATGACCCTTTATCGTCAAAAAATGTTACTTACCGCGAACTGCACCATGATGTATGTCAGTTTGCTAATGTCCTGAAACAACAAGGTATTCGTAAAGGCGATGTTGTCGCCATTTACATGCCTATGGTTGTTGAAGCAGCTGTCGCGATGCTAGCCTGTGCCCGTATTGGCGCGATACATACGGTCATTTTTGCTGGTTTCTCCCCTGAAGCAGTCTCTGGTCGCGTTATTGACTGTAAAGCGAAGCTCATCATCACCGCAGATGAAGGCTTACGTGCCGGCCGTGCAATTCCATTAAAGAAAAATGTGGATGACGCACTCGCTAATCCGCAAGTCACTACGGTTTCTCATGTGATTGTTTACCAACGCACAGGTAACGCACCGAGCTGGGTAGAAGGCCGTGATCTCTGGTGGCACGACGTCATCAAAGGGGTCAGTGCAGACTGCCCTCCTGAAGAAATCAACGCAGAAGACCCGCTCTTTATCCTGTACACCTCGGGTTCTACAGGTAAGCCAAAAGGCGTTCTGCATACCACTGGCGGTTATTTGGTTTATGCCACACTGACATTCAAGTACACCTTCGACTACCATCCGGGTGAAGTCTATTGGTGTACTGCTGATGTCGGCTGGGTAACAGGCCATAGTTATTTGTTATATGGGCCATTATCCAATGGCGCTAAAACATTAATGTTCGAAGGGGTACCTAATTACCCATCAGTTAACCGAATGAGCCAGGTGGTTGATAAACACCAAGTCAATATCCTTTATACTGCGCCAACCGCCATCCGCGCATTAATGGCTGAAGGCGATAAAGCCATTGAAGGTACTGACCGCAGCTCATTACGAATTCTCGGCTCCGTGGGGGAACCCATTAACCCTGAAGCTTGGGAATGGTTCTATAAAAAAATTGGTAATAGCCGTTGTCCAGTGGTTGATACCTGGTGGCAAACGGAAACGGGTGGTTTCATGATCACACCGCTCCCGGGAGCAACTATGTTAAAACCGGGGTCTGCAACATTGCCATTCTTCGGTGTTCGCCCTGCGTTAGTTGATAACCTTGGTGAACCTATAGAAGGCGCCACAGAAGGTAACTTAGTGATTGTTGATTCATGGCCGGGTCAAGCCCGAACCTTATTTGGCGATCACGAACGTTTCGAGCAAACCTATTTCTCAACCTTTAAAGGCATGTACTTTAGCGGTGATGGTGCTCGTCGTGATGAAGATGGTTACTATTGGATTACCGGCCGTGTTGACGATGTACTGAATATTTCGGGCCACCGTCTAGGTACGGCAGAAATAGAATCCGCCCTCGTCGCACATCCGAAAGTGGCTGAAGCGGCTGTGGTCGGTATTCCTCATAATATTAAAGGCCAAGCAATCTACGCTTATGTCACATTAATATCTGGGGTTGAGCCATCACCAGAGCTATACACCGAAGTTCGTAATTGGGTTCGTAAAGAAATTGGCCCAATTGCTACACCAGATGTTCTTCACTGGACGGATTCACTACCCAAAACCCGCTCCGGTAAAATCATGCGTCGTATCCTACGTAAAATTGCATCAGGGGACACCAGTAATTTTGGAGATACCTCCACTCTGGCCGATCCAGGTGTTGTCGAAAAACTACTCGAAGAAAAACAGTCTATGAGTATGTCATAACGCTAAAAGGCCAACTCATTGAGGCGGCCTTACATACATCCCAACAAGATGGTTTACTCTAAATAATTCGAGGTGCAGTCAACAATGCTGCAGCTTGAAGTATGACGAGTATAACAGAGGAGAACTCTGATGAATGCTACTGCTTACGAAAAGGTAGAGGATAACCCTCGCTTTAAAGAACTGGTTAGGAAACGTAGTCGCTTTTCATGGTTGTTATCAATAATAACGCTCGTGCTGTATGTTGGATTTATTTTTCTTATCGCTTTTGACCCAAGCTGGCTAGGAACACCGATATCCGAAGGTTCATACATCACAAGAGGGATCCCTGTTGGTGTCGGCCTAATTGTCATTTCATTTGTACTCACTGGGCTTTACGTTATCCGAGCCAACGGTGAATACGACCGTTTAACCGCAGAAATTTTAAAAGAGGTAGAAAAATGAAAATATTGCTCTCACTCATTCTCTTTTTTACCTCATCAATGGCGTTTTCTGATGCATTGACAGGGGATGTTGAACGCCAGCCTGTGAATATTCAGGCTATTGTGATGTTCTTACTGTTTGTCGGCTTCACTTTGTATATTACCTACTGGGCGTCAAAAAGAACGCGTTCTCGCTCTGATTACTACACTGCGGGCGGGAAAATTACCGGTTTCCAAAACGGGATGGCTATCGCTGGCGACTTTATGTCTGCTGCGTCCTTCTTAGGGATCTCTGCTCTGGTTTATACTTCTGGCTATGATGGCCTGATTTATTCAATTGGCTTCTTAATTGGCTGGCCGATCATTCTATTCTTAATTGCCGAGCGCTTACGTAATTTAGGTCGTTATACCTTCGCTGATGTCGCTTCTTATCGATTAAAACAAAGGCCCATTCGTATTCTATCTGCGGTTGGCTCTCTAGTTGTTGTTGCACTGTACCTTATCGCTCAAATGGTTGGCGCGGGTAAATTGATTGAATTGTTATTTGGTCTCAATTACCACGTCGCGGTTGTTATCGTGGGTATCTTGATGGTGCTATATGTCCTATTTGGTGGAATGTTAGCCACAACTTGGGTGCAAATTATTAAAGCCATCTTGTTATTAGCAGGTGCAACATTCATGGCCGTTATGGTTATGAAGCATGTTGGCTTTAATTTTAACACTCTGTTTAAAGAAGCGGTTGAAGTTCATAAAAATGGTATTGCCATTATGAGCCCGGGAGGACTGGTTTCCGACCCAATATCCGCCTTATCCCTTGGTCTTGCTTTGATGTTTGGTACTGCAGGTCTCCCTCACATAATTATGCGATTCTTCACAGTCAGTGATGCAAAAGAAGCACGTAAAAGTGTGTTCTATGCCACTGGCTTTATTGGTTATTTTTACATATTAACCTTTATTATTGGTTTTGGTGCCATCGTTCTAGTCAGTTCCAATCCTGCATTTAAAGATGCAACTGGAGCACTTATCGGTGGAACAAATATGGCAGCTGTTCACCTTGCAGATGCCGTCGGTGGTAACTTCTTCTTAGGCTTTATTTCTGCGGTTGCCTTTGCCACCATCCTTGCTGTTGTTGCCGGTTTAACACTAGCGGGTGCCTCTGCGGTTTCCCATGACTTGTATGCGATGGCAATGAAAAATGGTAAAGCAGATGAAAAAGATGAATTACGTGTCTCTAAAATTACCGTTGTTATCTTAGGTTTTGTTGCGATTGGTTTAGGTATTTTGTTTGAAAAACAAAATATTGCCTTCATGGTTGGTTTAGCCTTCTCTATCGCTGCCAGTTGTAACTTCCCAATCATTTTACTGTCGATGTACTGGCGTAAGCTGACAACTCGCGGTGCATTGGCTGGTGGATGGTTCGGTTTAATTACCGCAGTTGTCCTGATGATTTTAGGACCAACCATCTGGGTTAGCATTCTTCATCATGAAAAACCTATATATCCATATGAATATCCAGCACTTTTCTCCATGGCTGTTGCATTTATTGCTTCATGGTTATTCTCGGTGACGGATAATTCAGAACAAGGAAAAATGGAAAGAGAGCGCTTTAAAGAGCAATTTGTTCGTTCACAAATTGGACTAGGTATTGAACAGGGTAAATCACACTAAACCTAACTTTATTGCCACACCAAACGGCTCAGTGTATCGAGCCGTTTTTTATTAATAGTTTATTTAAGCCTACACTAGTTTCACCATTAATTTTCTTAATTTTATCTAATAAATCAACAGGCTAAATGAACTCACATAAATGAAATGATAGTATAATTTGCCCCTATTACTCATAAGTTTTGTGTAAAAAAAATCCTTCTTTCTATGTAGAGAAAAGAAGGATATTAATAATATTAAAAAACTTATTTTTGTTTTCGTTATTCGATACTATCTTGCATAGTGTTGTCTTTCTACATCAGCCCAATTTTCTACTAGTGAATAAAACTCCGCTGAACTTGTTTTTCTTTCTTCTTGTAATTTTTTAAATTCTTGCTTGTTTTTCGGCGTGTAACGAGAAAGTAGCTGGTCTAATACAATATTTTTATCTGCGAATTGGGAACCCAGTTTTAATTTTTTATACAGCACTGCGGTAATAAACCCACTTATAGCGAGCATTCCAATGACAGTGGCAAAGCTATAGTCAATGCCAAGGGTATTTCTCAGCGCATTTAACAGTAAAAAAGGAACAAAAAACATCACTAATAAAGAAAGAATCGTTGCGCCATCTTGGCCATTATTAAACTCATTTTCTTTCTGTTTGTTTACAGAAATAATTTGGTCGAAAATTCGATGATTAGCGCTTTTTGATTTATTCATATGACCCACCTTTGCTATACAAATATTGTTTACACGAAATACCATCCATTAAAAGGTATAACTTGCTTAGCCGGCCTATCTTTCATATCGGGATGTAAGTTTCTTTCCTTTGAAAATTTCACTTATAAGCAAACTTCATCGGTAACATGATAGCTGGATATACCATTAACTACTTAACACAGTATAAATGTAAGAAATTGAAACATCAATTTAACAATTTTTATATAAAAAAATAAACAATCGAGCACTTATTTATTAAAAATAAACTAACAAAATAGTAAACTTACATATGAGTAAAATTGATTAATTTACTTTTATCTATTGATATTAATGAGTTTATTGTTCAAGAAATGACTTCTTTGGGCCACTTAATTAACACCATAAAAACCATTAAGATTATAAATATTACAGATCAGGTTAAGGCCAATTCTGTCAGATAGTTTCGTTAAGTCATTATTTTTTTTAATAGATCATAAATTACCTATCATGCAGAGAGTCAAATCACACAGCAATTGTACTCGGAGAGATAAATTCACCTAACCCACCCCCTATTGCCCTTACTGTAAAGCTGAGTTTGATTTTATTGACTTACCTGCACTTAATTAAGAAATAAGTGAGCTGTTACTTACTACTTTGACTCAAACAATTACATTCTCTGGAGTAATAGATAATTATCAACTCACTATATCCATCTAATTTTATTGACTTACTTACGCTTAATTAAGAAATACGTGAGCTGTTACTTACTACTTTGACTCAAGTGATGTTATTCATCACCGTGATGGAAAAACACCCAGCCCACAGTAGTCACGTGATATTATTAAGATTCTCTTTTCCACAAAATAACCTGTGAGTTGTTATTCACTACTTTGCGTCCAAAATATCCATTCATCACACCAATACAACTACTTTTCTTCCATTGCTCCTCCTAGCTCCCGTCACCCCACTACCATCACCAGCAACCACTGTCCCCTTCAACATGTGAGCTGTTACTCACTACTTTGTATCTAAAACATCCATTCATCACACCAATACAACCGCTTTTCTTCCATTGCTCTTCCTAACTCCCTGATCTGGTCAAGCTAGGCCGCACACTTTTTCCTTACACTTTCAAACTCAATTGGCGACATATCATTTAATGAAGTATGAAGCCGAACTGAGTTGTAGTATTTGATGTATTTCTCTACATCAGTTTTCATGCTTTCTCTGGTTAAATGGTAAACATTTAATAGCCATTCATTTTTCAAGCTGCCGAAAAACCTTTCAACCACAGCATTATCTAAACATGCTCCACAACCACTCATTGATGGCGTAATTCGATTGCTCCATAGCAATGATTGAAAACGCTTACTGGTGTATTGTGAGCCTCTGTCGCTATGGAAGATCAAGCCTGCTTTGGGTTGACGCAGGTTGATAGCCATTTGCATCGCTCTCATGGTTAAATCAACCGTCATGCGTTTACTCAACGCCCAGCCAATAATACGGCGAGAATGCAAATCCATCACAACAGCTAGGTACATCCAGCCTTGATGCGTTCTTAGATAGGTGATATCACCCGCCCACGCCTGATTTGCTCTGGCTGGATTGAATTGGCGCTTCAATAAGTTATCAGCAACCGCATGGCTATGTTTGCGCATAGTCGTCACTTTATAAGCCACTCGCTGTTTAACGACTAAACCGAGCTTTTTCATCAAGCTCTTAACCCGACAAATACCAATTTTAAAGCCTTCTTTGCGTAGCAACTTCATTAAGGTTCTGGCACCAGCACTACTGCGGCTATCATCAAATAACCTCTTCATGCGACGATAAAGCATTAACTCTTCAACACTAATAATCTTGGCTGGTCGCCTCAGCCATGCGTAATAGGCTGACCGACTCACTTCTAGAACCTCGCACAAAACGCTAATTGGAAAGCGCCATTGCTGCTCTTTAATATATTCGAACTTTATTTCATTTCTTTCGCAAAGAAGGCACTCGCCTTTTTTAAGATCTCACGCTCCATCTGTAAGCGTTTATTCTCTTTTCTGAGCTTAACCAGTTCAGCTCTCTCATCTTTGCTTAATGCTTCGCCTGAAGTTTGCTTGGCTAGTTTGTCTTTCCAGTTGTAAAGCAGCTTAGTTGTTATGCCTAATGATTTGGCTGCTTCAGTAACACTGTAACCTTGTTCAGTGACTAGCTTTACAGCTTCTTCTCTGAACTCATCAGTATATTTTCTAGGTTTTCTTCGTTGGGTCATTTTCACACCTTTGTTGTTGGACTAATTATCCTTCACAAAAGTGTGCGGTGCCATTAAATCAGATCACCCGTCAACCCACCACCATCACCAGCAACCACTGTCCCCTTCAACATGTGAGCTGTTACTTACTACTTTGGCTCGAGTGATTACATTCTCTGCATTAATAGATAATCACCAACTCACTATATCCATTTGATTTTATTAATTTAATTTCGATTAATTAAGAAATGAGCGAGTTGTTACTCACTAATTTATATCCAGAATTTTCATTCACAGAGCCAATGCCACTAAGAGTCACCTATCGATTGCTTAACCTAACTCTCTTAACTCTTTTTACCCCACAGCCATCACTTATATCTCCGCGCGCTCTTCAACACGTGAGTTGTTACTTACTACTTTAGCTCAAGTGATTACATTCCCTGGAGTAATAGATAATTATCAACTCACTATATCCATCTAATTTTATTGACTTACTTACGCTTAATTAAGAAATACGTGAGCTGTTACTTACTACTTTGGCTCAAGCAGTTACATTCTCTGGAGTAATAGATAATTATCAACAAACTATATCCATTTAATTTTATTGACTTACCTGCACTTAATTAAAAAATACGTGAGCTGTTACTTACTACTTTGACTCAAATGATGTCATTCATCACCATGATGAACAAGCACCCAATCCATAATACTCACGTGACATTCTTAAAATTCTCTTTTCCACAAAATAACCTGTGAGTTGTCACTCACTACTTTAGTTCCAACAATTCTATTCACCACGATCAGCGGTAAAGGTGTATTAATGGCTTCCCATAAGCCAAAGAGATGAAAAGGGGAAGGGGAAATAGCGTAAGAAATACAGGAATAAAGAAATAAAAAAAGAAAAAAGAAAAGAGAAAAAACACAAGATAATTAGCACGGTAGCACAATACCGGGGATATCCCTAAACGCAAAAAAGCCACCCAATGGGTGGCTTCTTCACTAATTTAATGTCTGGCAGTTCCCTACTCTCACATGGGGAGACCCCACACTACCATCGGCGCTACGGCGTTTCACTGCTGAGTTCGGCATGGGGTCAGGTGGGACCACCGCGCTATTGCCGCCAGACAAATTCTATTTGTTCCCGTTTAATGTCACTTTCGTGCACTAAACCAGAACATCAATCTCAAACAAGCTGTGTGTCCTTCGCCTCTCGGCTTCTCACTTTTATTGAATCAACTTTAATCTCTCTAAAACACCTTCGGTGTTGTCAGGTTAAGCCTCACGGTTCATTAGTATTGGTTAGCTCAACATATCGCTATGCTTACACACCCAACCTATCAACGTCTTAGTCTTAAACGTTCCTTTAGGACCCTTAAAGGGTCAGGGAAGACTCATCTCAAGGCAAGTTTCCCGCTTAGATGCTTTCAGCGGTTATCTCTTCCGCACTTAGCTACCGGGCAATGCCATTGGCATGACAACCCGAACACCAGTGGTGCGTCCACTCCGGTCCTCTCGTACTAGGAGCAGCCCCTTTCAATCTTCCAACGCCCACGGCAGATAGGGACCGAACTGTCTCACGACGTTCTAAACCCAGCTCGCGTACCACTTTAAACGGCGAACAGCCGTACCCTTGGGACCTACTTCAGCCCCAGGATGTGATGAGCCGACATCGAGGTGCCAAACACCGCCGTCGATATGAACTCTTGGGCGGTATCAGCCTGTTATCCCCGGAGTACCTTTTATCCGTTGAGCGATGGCCCTTCCATTCAGAACCACCGGATCACTAAGACCTACTTTCGTACCTGCTCGAGCCGTCACTCTCGCAGTCAAGCTGGCTTATGCCTTTGCACTAACCGCATGATGTCCGACCATGCTTAGCCAACCTTCGTGCTCCTCCGTTACTCTTTGGGAGGAGACCGCCCCAGTCAAACTACCCACCAGACACTGTCCGCACCCCAGATAATGGGGCAACGTTAGAACATCAAACATTAAAGGGTGGTATTTCAAGGTTGGCTCCACGCAGACTGGCGTCCACGCTTCGAAGCCTCCCACCTATCCTACACATCAAGGCTCAATGTTCAGTGTCAAGCTATAGTAAAGGTTCACGGGGTCTTTCCGTCTTGCCGCGGGTACACTGCATCTTCACAGCGAGTTCAATTTCACTGAGTCTCGGGTGGAGACAGCCTGGCCATCATTACGCCATTCGTGCAGGTCGGAACTTACCCGACAAGGAATTTCGCTACCTTAGGACCGTTATAGTTACGGCCGCCGTTTACTGGGGCTTCGATCAAGAGCTTCTCCTTACGGATAACCCCATCAATTAACCTTCCAGCACCGGGCAGGCGTCACACCGTATACGTCCACTTTCGTGTTTGCACAGTGCTGTGTTTTTAATAAACAGTTGCAGCCAGCTGGTATCTGCGACTGGCTTCAGCTCCATCCGCGAGGGACTTCACCTAGCGCCAGCGTGCCTTCTCCCGAAGTTACGGCACCATTTTGCCTAGTTCCTTCACCCGAGTTCTCTCAAGCGCCTGAGTATTCTCTACCTGACCACCTGTGTCGGTTTGGGGTACGATTAATGATAATCTAGAGCTTAGAGGCTTTTCCTGGAAGCGGGGCATGAGCTACTTCATCACCGTAGTGACTCGTCATCGAACCTCAGCATGTAGTGAACCGGATTTGCCTAATTCACCTGCCTACATTCTTAAACCGGGACAACCGTCGCCCGGATAGCCTAGCCTTCTCCGTCCCCCCATCGCAATTATCACCAGTACGGGAATATTAACCCGTTTCCCATCGACTACGCATTTCTGCCTCGCCTTAGGGGTCGACTCACCCTGCCCCGATTAACGTTGGACAGGAACCCTTGGTCTTCCGGCGTGCGGGTTTTTCACCCGCATTATCGTTACTTATGTCAGCATTCGCACTTCTGATACCTCCAGCATACCTCACAGTACACCTTCACAGGCTTACAGAACGCTCCCCTACCCAACAATATCTAAATATCGCTGCCGCAGCTTCGGTGCATAGTTTAGCCCCGTTACATCTTCCGCGCAGGCCGACTCGACCAGTGAGCTATTACGCTTTCTTTAAATGATGGCTGCTTCTAAGCCAACATCCTGGCTGTCTGAGCCTTCCCACTTCGTTTCCCACTTAACTATGACTTTGGGACCTTAGCTGGCGGTCTGGGTTGTTTCCCTCTTCACGACGAACGTTAGCACCCGCCGTGTGTCTCCCGTGATAACATTCTTCGGTATTCGTAGTTTGCATCGAGTTGGTAAGTCGGGATGACCCCCTAGTCGAAACAGTGCTCTACCCCCGAAGATGAGTTCACGAGGCGCTACCTAAATAGCTTTCGGGGAGAACCAGCTATCTCCCGGTTTGATTGGCCTTTCACCCCCAGCCACAAGTCATCCGCTAATTTTTCAACATTAGTCGGTTCGGTCCTCCAGTTAGTGTTACCCAACCTTCAACCTGCCCATGGCTAGATCACCGGGTTTCGGGTCTATACCCTGCAACTTATTCGCCCAGTTAAGACTCGGTTTCCCTACGGCTCCCCTATACGGTTAACCTTGCTACAGAATATAAGTCGCTGACCCATTATACAAAAGGTACGCAGTCACCCTGATAAATCAAGGCTCCCACTGCTTGTACGTACACGGTTTCAGGTTCTATTTCACTCCCCTCGCCGGGGTTCTTTTCGCCTTTCCCTCACGGTACTGGTTCACTATCGGTCAATCAGGAGTATTTAGCCTTGGAGGATGGTCCCCCCATATTCAGACAGGATAACACGTGTCCCGCCCTACTCGTCGAGTTCACAACACTAACACCTTCGGATACGGGGCTATCACCCTTTACTGCCGGACTTTCCAGACCGTTCTCCTGATGCTAATGCTGATTAAGACTCTGGGCTGCTCCCCGTTCGCTCGCCGCTACTAGGGGAATCTCGGTTGATTTCTTTTCCTCGGGGTACTGAGATGTTTCAGTTCCCCCGGTTCGCTTCGTTTGACTATGTATTCATCAAACGATAGTGCAACGAATTGCACTGGGTTTCCCCATTCGGAAATCGTCGGTTGTAACGGTTCATATCACCTTACCGACGCTTATCGCAGATTAGCACGTCCTTCATCGCCTCTGATTGCCTAGGCATCCACCGTGTACGCTTAGTCGCTTAACCTCACAACCCGAAGGTGTCTTTTTTGTCACTCGACACAAAACCCGACGGCTTCTGTCTGTTGACGACATCTTCAAGTTGAGATTTTTGAGAGACTCTCACATTGTTTAAGCGATAAACAATGTGCGTTGTTTTCAATTTTCAGCTTGTTCCAGATTGTTAAAGAGCATAATTATTCGCAATAGACTAGTTGACTAATCTATTCTGAATAATCAGAAAAATTTATGGTGGAGCTAAGCGGGATCGAACCGCTGACCTCCTGCGTGCAAGGCAGGCGCTCTCCCAGCTGAGCTATAGCCCCATAAAGGTATTTTTCGGTATCGATGAATCTCTTTATAAGATTTTCTTATTCGAGGTCTTTTTTCTTAGGCAAGGCGTGGATTAGCGAAGTTTACTTTTGGGTAAACGAGCTGAGCCATAACGCAACATAAGAGAAAAGTGGTAGGCCTGAGTGGACTTGAACCACCGACCTCACCCTTATCAGGGGTGCGCTCTAACCACCTGAGCTACAAGCCTATCGATACCGCTACTCTATTTCATCAGACAATCTGTGTGAGCACTTCACAAAAACACTTCAATGGTAAGGAGGTGATCCAACCGCAGGTTCCCCTACGGTTACCTTGTTACGACTTCACCCCAGTCATGAATCACAAAGTGGTAAGCGCCCTCCCGAAGGTTAAGCTACCTACTTCTTTTGCAACCCACTCCCATGGTGTGACGGGCGGTGTGTACAAGGCCCGGGAACGTATTCACCGTAGCATTCTGATCTACGATTACTAGCGATTCCGACTTCATGGAGTCGAGTTGCAGACTCCAATCCGGACTACGACGTACTTTATGAGTTCCGCTTGCTCTCGCGAGGTCGCTTCTCTTTGTATACGCCATTGTAGCACGTGTGTAGCCCTACTCGTAAGGGCCATGATGACTTGACGTCATCCCCACCTTCCTCCGGTTTATCACCGGCAGTCTCCTTTGAGTTCCCGACCGAATCGCTGGCAACAAAGGATAAGGGTTGCGCTCGTTGCGGGACTTAACCCAACATTTCACAACACGAGCTGACGACAGCCATGCAGCACCTGTCTCAGAGTTCCCGAAGGCACCAAAGCATCTCTGCTAAGTTCTCTGGATGTCAAGAGTAGGTAAGGTTCTTCGCGTTGCATCGAATTAAACCACATGCTCCACCGCTTGTGCGGGCCCCCGTCAATTCATTTGAGTTTTAACCTTGCGGCCGTACTCCCCAGGCGGTCGATTTAACGCGTTAGCTCCGAAAGCCACTCCTCTAGGGAACAACCTTCAAATCGACATCGTTTACAGCGTGGACTACCAGGGTATCTAATCCTGTTTGCTCCCCACGCTTTCGCACCTGAGCGTCAGTCTTTGTCCAGGGGGCCGCCTTCGCCACCGGTATTCCTCCACATCTCTACGCATTTCACCGCTACACATGGAATTCTACCCCCCTCTACAAGACTCTAGCTGACCAGTCTTAGATGCCATTCCCAGGTTAAGCCCGGGGATTTCACATCTAACTTAATCAACCGCCTGCGTGCGCTTTACGCCCAGTAATTCCGATTAACGCTTGCACCCTCCGTATTACCGCGGCTGCTGGCACGGAGTTAGCCGGTGCTTCTTCTGTCGGTAACGTCAATCGTTGATGATATTAGCATCAACGCCTTCCTCCCGACTGAAAGTACTTTACAACCCTAGGGCCTTCTTCATACACGCGGCATGGCTGCATCAGGCTTGCGCCCATTGTGCAATATTCCCCACTGCTGCCTCCCGTAGGAGTCTGGGCCGTGTCTCAGTCCCAGTGTGGCTGATCATCCTCTCAGACCAGCTAGAGATCGTCGCCTTGGTGAGCCATTACCTCACCAACTAGCTAATCCCATATGGGTTCATCCGATAGCGCAAGGACCGAAGTTCCCCTGCTTTGCTCCTAAGAGATTATGCGGTATTAGCTACCGTTTCCAGTAGTTATCCCCCTCTATCGGGCAGATCCCCATACATTACTCACCCGTCCGCCGCTCGTCAGCGAGAAGCAAGCTTCCCCTGTTACCGCTCGACTTGCATGTGTTAGGCCTGCCGCCAGCGTTCAATCTGAGCCATGATCAAACTCTTCAATTAAAAGTAGCTTGATGCTCAAAGAATGTTTACTGTCGTTTGATTTCCGAAGAAACCAAATTACCTATTAGTTCATATATATGAATTAACGTGTTAGTCACTCTTCAAGACTTAAAATCAAATATTTTTTTGATAGTGTCCTGTGAGTGCCCACACAGATTGTCTGATAAATTGTTAAAGAGCGTTGCGACTAAATCTTTTGATTTTTGACTTCAAGGTCGTTGTCGCGAGGTGTCGTATATTACGTTTTTTATTTAGAAAGTCAAGCGTTTATTTTCAACTTTTTTCTTTCTCACCTCTGTTATCACTGGGTTATGAAGTTTTCTTCTAACCGGTTTGTCGTGACAACGGATGCGCATTATAGGGAGTCGAAAAATTCTCGCAAGTGTTTTTTTGAATTTTTATTTTGTTCGTGTTTTTTTTAGCCAAAAAGGTATTTATAAGTTAAATTCGGTCTATATATTGACTATTTCAGCAGCAATTGCGCACCTACTCACGTAATATATGTATCTAAGAATTATGCTTTGAGATGAATTATGGAATTAAGTAAGCAACAAACCGCCTCACAAAAAAATCGTTCTTATATTATTGCAGAAAATCTTGGCCAGCTGATTTTAACCAGCACCTATTTACCTGATTCCACTTTACCTAGCGAATTAGAATTATCAGAACAATTCCAAGCAAGTCGAACAGCGATAAGAGAAGCAATAAAAATATTAGCGGCAAAAGGAATGGTATTAGCACGCCCCAAAATAGGTACCCGTGTTATGCCACCCTCAAATTGGAATTTTTTAGACCAAGATCTCTTAACATGGTGGTCCAATAGTGAAGAGCAATCGGTCGTGATGGAACACTTTAAAATGGTTCGACTCGCAATAGAACCTCAAGCTTGTTATCTTGCGGCTATACATGCAACAAAAGAACAAAAACAATCATTACAATTATTAGCAAGTGAAATGCAGTTACTCGCCAAAGAATTTGACAGGGCGCATTGGGTGAAAGTTGATTACCATTTCCATTTAACTATTTACAAAGCTTGTGCCAATCCCTTCCTAATTTCTTTTGCTAATTTATTCCGTTCTATTTATCAGCGTTACTTTGATGTCATCACTGATAATGAGGTTATAGAGGTCGAAATTCATCAACAACTTGCCAATGCAATTATTCATGGTAAAAGTACAATAGCACTCGACCTTTGCTATAACTTATTAACAATTACCCAAAAGCAAGACTAACAAAACAATACTCCAATTGAAGCTTTAATTTACTTGTATAGGTAACTGATGTTCAAAACAGCTAAAAATATGTCAGGCCTTCCATGGATTGCAGCAATGGCCTTTTTCATGCAAGCGCTCGATGCCACCATTTTGAATACGGCTTTACCCGATATTGCAAAAAGCCTTGATCACTCGCCGCTTGCGATGCAATCCGCCGTAGTCAGTTATACGCTTACTGTTGCTCTATTGATCCCTGTTAGTGGCTGGTTTGCAGATAGATTTGGTACAAGACGTATATTCATTTTAGCGGTTTCCTTGTTTTCTTTTGGTTCATTACTTTGTGCCCTTTCGCCTTCTTTAAACTTTTTAGTGACCTCTAGGGTTATTCAAGGTATTGGTGGGGCAATGATGATGCCAGTTGCTCGTTTAGCCTTAATAAGGGCTTACCCTCGAAGTGAATTACTACCAATATTAAATTTTGTCACCATTCCTGGTTTAGTTGGCCCAATATTGGGACCTCTGTTAGGTGGTATATTAGTCACCTATGCAACTTGGCATTGGATATTTATTATTAATATTCCTATTGGTGTTTTAGGTATCTTTTATGCGTTAAAACATATGCCAGACTTTAAAATGCCAAAACGTAAATTTGATACTTTAGGGTTCTTATTGTTTGGTTCTGGTTTAGTCATGCTATCTGTCAGCCTAGACTTATTCAGTGATAAGTCTCTTTCAACATCGATTCCAGTCACTATTGTTTTAGTCGGCTTTCTTTTCTTATTTGTTTATATTTTCCATGCAAGACGTACTAAGCATGCAATAATCCCCTTGAATTTATTTAAAACTCGCACTTTTTCTATTGGGATCAGCGGTAATATCGCAACACGCTTAGGAACAGGCAGTATTCCATTTTTAATGCCATTAATGCTGCAAGTAGGTTTCGGCTACGAAGCCGTTGTGGCGGGAATGATGATGGCACCACTAGCAATAGGTTCAATCACTGCTAAATCAGGGGTTACTCGGATCCTAACTAAATATGGCTACCGTAATACATTATTTGTCATCACCATTATTATAGGATTAATGATCGCACAGTTTTCCTTACAATCACCAAGTATGTCGATTTATCTGTTAGTTGTACCTTTATTTATTTTAGGAATGGTGATGTCTGTACAATTTACCGCAATGAATACTATTTGCCTGGCTGATTTAACAGACAATAATGCAAGTGCGGGAAATAGTATGTTAGCTGTGACTCAGCAGCTATCGATAAGCTTCGGTATCGCAGTCAGTGCTGCAATCTTAAACTTCTATGGTGGACAACCTAATAGCAATACGGTCGATAATTTCCATTACACCTTTATTACCGTTGGCGTCATTACGCTTATCTCGGCTTTTGTCTTCTTATTATTAAGTAAGACAGACGGTGATAATTTAATAAAAAATAAAACCAAAAAAGCGAAGAATTAATATTTTTTAACCGATTGACGTTCAATTAACTCAGGGGTAAGAACCAAAACACTCGCATTTGCCTCTGGGTTATCCATACGATAAATAAGTTGGTCAACAGCCTGTTGGCCTAACTTATCTTTTGGCTGATGAATTGTTGTTAATGGCGGGATCATATAAGGCGAAAGATCGATATCATCATAACCAATGATTGAAATATCATCAGGCACTTTCAAACCCTTTTGGTATATCGCTTGATAAGCGCCTACCGCCATCGCATCATTACCTGCAAAAATGGCCTCGGGAGGGGTTGGTAAGCTAAGCAATTTATTCATTGACTCAAACCCACCAGCAAATTCAAAATCACTGAAAATGATATAGTCATCATAAATATTAATGCCGCCATCTGTCATGGCTTGAATAAAACCTTGATGACGCGCTCTTGCTGGTGATTTATCTTGTGGCCCTGCAATACATGCAATACGAGAGAAACCAGCTTCGATAAGGTAACGAGTGGCTATTTCTCCACCAAGAAAAGAGTTATCTTGAATGATATCGCCTTCCGACTCAAAAGGTGACCAATCCATCATAACTGTTGGCACAGCAGGGTAACGAGCCAAAACATTTTTTGATGGCCCCTGTACTTCTGTGCACATAATCAGTAGCCCATCAACACGTTTTTGTAGCAAGGTTTCTAAACTATGATTCATTCGCTGAAGGTCACCTTCAGTGTTGCACAAAATCAAACTATAACCACGTTCGTAGCAACTACGTTCTACACCCCGCACTACCTCTGCGTAAAATGGGTTATTACTTGTTGTCAGTAACATCCCAATTGTATTCGTACGATTCATCTTCAAACTACGCGCTAAAGCAGAAGGTGCATAATTTAGCTCTTCAATCGCATTTTTAACGCGTATGGTAATGCTCTCGCTGACATAGCGATTTTGGTTAATAACGTGAGAGACGGTGGACGTCGACACCCCTGCAAGGCGTGCCACATCTTTCATTGTTGCCACAAGTTAATCCTGTTGAGTCAAAAACTGGTCAATTTCTTTACGCCATGGAACTGAGGGTTGAGCTCCCGGGCGAGTCACAGCTATCGCCGCCGCTGCATGAGCAAAAATAATCGCTTCTTCGTCAGCTTTACCTTCAAGCAGTGCTGTAACGTAAGCCCCATTGAATGTATCACCTGCGGCAATAGTATCCACTGCTTTTACGCGAAATGCAGAAATTATTTTGCCTTCACTACCTTTTTCACTATACCAAACGCCTCGAGAGCCGAGTGTTATCATCACTTTACTGATACCTTTTTGATGTAAAGCTTCAGCCGCATCCTGAGCACCTTGATTATCATTAACAGCAATACCCGTTAGGTGTTCAGCTTCTGTTTCATTTGGCGTGATGATATCAACTAGTGATAATAATGAATCTGGTAATGATTGAGCCGGTGCAGGGTTCAAAATGACTTTCGTATTGTTTCTCTTCGCTATTTCAGCAGCCATTTGTACTGTTTCAATAGGGGATTCCAGTTGCATCAATAGCGCATCAGCTTCCACAATTTTTTGCTGATATTGAGCTAATCTTTCTTTGGTAAGTCGCGCATTTGCACCTGCATTGATACCAATTGTATTTTCCCCTTGTTGGTTCACATAAATAAGAGCAACACCTGTCGTTTCACCTTCAATGGCATCAATACATTCGGTTTTAATATTATCGAGAAATAACTGTTTTTTTATACTCGCCCCAATATCATCATCACCAACACAAGCAATAAACGTTATGTCAGCACCACTGCGACCTGCTGCAACAGCTTGGTTGGCTCCTTTCCCGCCAAATGCAACTTGGTAATGATCGCCTCTAACAGTTTCACCCGGCTGAGGGAAATGCTTAACATTTAATATATGATCCGCATTGATACTACCGAGAACCACCAGCTTAGCTATACCCATAACGTTTATTTCCTTTTTTATGACCCAATGGATCGCAAATTAAATAAACCGCCACAGTGCGCCATGGCGGTTTTTATCTTATTGTTTAACCACTAATTCCAATTCAACCGGAACCGTTGGATCCACTTTCTCGCCTTTTAAGACTTTATCTGCAATCTGTACACCAACAATCCCAATTTGGTCTGGGCGCTGTGCAATAGTTGCACCTAATTTTCCGCCTTCAACGGCTTTAATACCATCATTTGTTCCATCAAAGCCAACAACCAGAACATCAGTACGGCCTGCGGTTTGTAAAGCTCTTAACGCACCTAATGCCATTTCATCATTTTGTGCAAATACCGCTTGAACAGCAGGGTGTGCCGTTAACAAGTTTTGCATTACGTTCAAGCCTTTTGTTCTATCGAAATCAGCGGGTTGGCTCGCCAGTAAATTGAATTTGTGCTCTTTCGCTCCGGTATTAAAGCCTTCACCGCGCTCACGTGCTGCTGATGTACCTGAAATACCTTCTAATTGAATCACTTTAGCTTCATTGCCTGTTTTTTGTGCTATATAGTCAGCAGCCATTTTCCCGCCCATACGGTTGTCGGATGCCACATGACTGACAACTTCACCTTTATTAGCCGCTCTATCTAAAGTGATGACAGGTATATTGGCTTTATTAGCCATTAATATTGAGTTGCCCACCGCATCTGAATCCGTTGGGTTAATTAACATTAATTTTGTACCGCGAACGGTTAAATCTTGTACGTTTGCTAACTCTTTGGCTGGGTTGTCTTGAGAATCTAAAACAATCAGTTCATAACCCAATTTATCCGCTTCTTTTTGTGCGCTATCTTTCATTGTCACAAAGAATGGGTTATTCAATGTAGAAATGACGAGTGCAATACTATCTTTCGCCATCGCATTGACACTAACAGTTGCACTCAGTGCAACTGCAGATAATAACGTTGCTAGTTTGTTCAGTTTCATAATAATTTTCCTGTAGGGTTACTTTTTATTATCAACAAGTACAGCAAGTAAGATGACGACAGCTTTAACAATCATCTGGTAGTTTGACGAAATACCTAATAAGTTTAATCCATTGTTTAAAAAACCAAGGATAAGCGCACCAATCAATGTTCCGACTATACGCCCCTTACCACCAGCAAGACTGGTACCACCAAGTACAACCGCAGCGATAGCATCAAGTTCATAACCATTACCTGCCATTGGCTGAGCCGATGATAAACGTGCAACTTCAATGACACTCGCCAATGCTGCTAGCATTCCACATAAGGCATAAACCACTATTTTAATGCGATCGACATTAATACCAGAAAGACGGGTAGCCGCTTCATTCCCACCAAGTGCGTAGATGTAACGACCAAGGCGAGTATGGTGCAACATATACCATGCAGCTGCAAACACGATAATCATTAACCAGACTGGGGTAGGAATACCAAATGGGCGGCCAATACCAAACCAGCCAAATAAGTCTGCGTTATCACTAAACCCTGTATTGATAGGGCTACCGTCTGTATAAACTCGTGTCACACCACGCAATAGTAGCATCATGACTAAAGTCGCAATGAAAGCTTGGACTTTTCCTTTTGCAACAATCACCCCGGTGCATGCACCGATCGCGGCACCGAGTGCTAATGCCCCCGCAACAGCCACTAGCGCATTAACTTCCGCCCCGACCATGGAAGCTGCAACCGCGCCCGTTAAGGCCAATAAGGACCCAACAGAGAGATCAATACCCGAGGTTAAGATAACTAGCGTCATCCCAACGGCCATAATGGCGTTGACGGAGGTTTGTTGTAAGATATTGAATAGGTTATTAACCGTAAAAAAATTCGGGCTTAATGTTGATACGATGGCAATCAAAACTAAGAGTGCGATTAATGATTTTTGCTCCATCAGCCATGCTTTGCTGAACCAGCGTTTTGATGATGCGGTAGTTGAACTCATACTGATAACTCCTGAACTGAGCCATAATTTTTACCCACTGCGGCAGCCATTAAGGCTTCCTGAGTCGCGTCTTTGGCTGAAAATTCGCCGCTGATATGACCTTCGTGCATCACCAAAATGCGGTCACTCATTCCTATTACTTCAGGCATTTCTGAAGAAACTAAAATGATACTCAGCCCTTCTTTTTTAAATTGGTTAATTAGTTGATAGATTTCTTTTTTAGCACCAACGTCTACGCCACGAGTTGGCTCATCGAGGATCAGTACTTTTGGTCTTGTCATCAAACCGCGCGCAATGGCCACTTTTTGCTGGTTTCCACCTGAAAGGTTGCCAATTATTTGGTCCATAGACGGGGTTTTAATATTGAATAACCGAATGAAATCGCTAACGGTTTGCTGTTCTTCACTATGCTTGAGGCTTCCCCCTGCACGACTGAAATAACGTAATGCTGTCAATGACATATTTTCTTTCACTGACATGCCTAATACTAATCCATCTCGTTTACGGTCTTCTGAAATATAAACAATGCCACTGTTTAAGCCATCTTGTGGTGTTTTCAGTGTTACGGCTTTGCCTTCCAGTTTTATCGTGCCTGATTTTTTTGTCGCCGCGCCGTAGATGATTTTCATCAACTCTGTACGCCCCGCGCCCATCAAGCCAGATACACCTAAAATTTCCCCACTCTTCAGGGTGAAATTGGCATTTGTTACACCAGGTCCAGATACCCCTTCAAGCTGCAGCCTAATGTTTCCGGTTTCTACCTCGACCCTCGGGTACTGGTCTTCAAGCTTACGACCAACCATCATTTCAATGAGTTTTTCTTCTTCCAACTCACTCACAGGTTTCTCACCAATAAACTGGCCATCACGGAATACGGTCACATCGTCGCAAATTTCAAAAATTTCTTTTAAACGATGGGAAATATAAACAATGCCACAGCCTTGAGCTTTTAAGTCTTCGATAACTCTAAATAGGGACTCTGTTTCCGTGTCTGTTAGTGCATCGGTGGGTTCATCCATGATAATCACTTGTGATTGAAAGCTCAGAACTTTGGCGATTTCGACCATTTGTTGTTCGCCAATAGAAAGCTCTGCAATAGTTTGATGGCTATCATAATCAAGGTTAAGCCGTTTAAGCAGTTTGTCCGACTCACTGAACATTTTTTTCCAGTCAATTTTACCAAACGCATTCACATACTCTCGACCTAGAAAAATATTCTCTGCAATAGTTAATTCAGGTATCAAATTGAGTTCTTGGTGGATAATCCCTATTCCTGCTTCTTGGGAGCTTTTAGGGCCATTAAATGCAACTTCTTTACCTAAATAGCGGATTTGACCAGCATCTTTTTTATAAATACCCGTCAGCACTTTCATCATGGTTGACTTGCCTGCCCCATTTTCCCCCACCAGCGCCATGACTTTTCCTGGGTAGACATTTAATGTCGCCCCACTGAGGGCTTTTACCCCTGGAAATGATTTATCGATCCCGATAAGTTCTAATAAAGGTTGCATAATCACCTCAGAAAGTCACACCAGAACAAAGAATAATGTTAGCGAACGGTGAACATTCTCCGGTGCGGATCACCGCTTTACTGTCATGAGTCAATTGTTTAAAGCGTTCATGGCTGCAATAAATAATTTCAATCGTATTATTTTGAGTAACTTCTAACTGTTGTAAGTGAGCCAAAATAGCGGCTTCCATTTGTGGGTTAATGGTACTGATTTCCTCAGCTAGAATGGCTTTTTCGACTTGCATCTCTTGGGTGATGACACTTAAAACTGACATGAAATCGGGTAAGCCTTGCGTAATTGCTAAATCAATACGCTCCGTTCCTTGATAAATAGGTAAACCTGCATCAGCAAGCGTTATTTGGTCTGTATGACCTAACTTTGCAATTACCGAGGTAACGTTGGCATTAAGTAAAATACCCTTTTTCATTTTTCACCGCCATTCTAGTAAGCGAAACGTTTCGCTCATGTAATAATAGTAAAGATAAGTCACAACTCAATATTGATGGTTAATATTTGTGATCAATATCGAAACGTTTCGTTCTCATTAGAAAAGCTAAAAAACAATAACTTATTGAATCACTTATAGCTGAATCGTTTTTTCTTATTTCTTGGGGCATATCAAAGAAAAATGGAAAAATAGGTCGCAGTATGTAATAAAAGAAATTGATAGTTTTGATATCAACGCCTCTATTAATAAAAGGAATGAATATGCAGCTTGCTGAACGAATAGCCCAATTAAGCAATTACCTTGAAAGCGGTTTATATGAACGCCAACAAGCTATTCGTTTGTGCTTACTCGCCACATTAAGCGGTGAAAGCGTATTTCTATTAGGCCCTCCAGGTATTGCCAAAAGCTTAATTGCACGAAGAATGAAATATGCTTTTCGCCATGCAAATGCTTTTGAATACTTAATGACGCGATTTTCAACGCCTGAAGAGATCTTTGGTCCTCTTTCAATACAAGCACTAAAAGATGAAGGACGATATGAACGATTAACCAAAGGTTATTTACCTGACGCTGAAGTGGTATTTTTAGATGAGATATGGAAAGCAGGCCCTGCCATTTTAAATACCTTATTAACAGCGGTAAATGAGCGCAAATTCCGTAATGGTGATGAAGAAAAATCCATCCCTATGCGGTTATTGGTAACGGCATCAAATGAATTACCCGATGCAGATAATAGCCTTGAAGCCCTATTCGACCGAATGTTAGTGCGTATTTGGTTGGATAAAGTGCAAGAGAAACAAAATTTTCGCGCGCTATTAACCGGAAAATCATCGCTGAATGAATCTCAAATGCCAGAGCATTTAAAAATCAGTGATGAAGAGTACCAACAATGGCAACAAGAAATTCCTAAAATTACGCTACCCGATCACTGTTTTGAACTTATTTACCAATTACGCCAACAATTAGATGCAACAGAAAAGCAGCTTTATGTTTCTGATAGGCGTTGGAAAAAAGCAGTTTATTTATTACAAGCAAGTGCTTTCTTTAATGGGCGCAATAGCGTATCTCCTCTAGATCTTGTGTTATTAAAAGATTGCCTTTGGCATGACATGCAGTCGATGAATACGTTACCGAAACTATTGCAGTCATTATTACAAGAAGATGGCTGGCAACAGCGAAAGTTAACCCGCGAAATAGAGCAAACTTATCAGCAATGGATGTCATCGACCCAAGACCAAAATAACCAAGATGCATTTAAAGTTAATAAAAACAATGCGATGTTTGCTCGTAAAGCGTCCTATGTATTACCCGAAAATATCGGTGACGGTCGAATTACTCTATTTTTACATCGCCCACTGCAACTACATAATATGAAAGTCACTTTTGTAACAACCGATAAAAAATCCCTGATAACCTTCTTAAATAAAGGAACAACACTATCCGCCCACCTAAATGGGATTGGCTTTGCACAAGAAATTGCCGCTGAGGTGAATAATTTAAACCAGATACAGTTATTAGATGTAAGCCATCAATCATCTACTTTATATATTCAAGATAAAGCTTCGTCGCTAGTGCCAAATACAAATAACCAAGAGTGGCTAGACAAGCTGGATAAAATTCAAGAAGAGATTCAAACCGCGCGTTATCAGTTTGAAAAACAACAGCCCAACTTATTTATTGAACCGCACTGGCTTGCAGATATTGAACAAAGCTTCATGAAACTAACAGAAAAGCTAAACCAATTACGTAACCAAATCACGGGTAAAGTGGCCGAATAACGATGATGAGTTTAGCCACATTAGAAATGTTGCTTTCGGTTAATGAAGGCCAATTAATTGAAGAGATCATTATATCTTTACTGGCAACCCCTCAATTAGCGGTGTTTTTTGAAAAACACCCTCGATTAAAAAAAGCTTTACTCAAAGATTTATCGGGTTGGAAAAAGGATCTCAAACAGCGTATGCAAGATGCGCTTGTTCCCGCACAACTTTCAGAAGAATTTGAACTTTATCGTCAATCCCTTGGTATTTCGACAGATGCCTTTTTTAACCAATTACCGGGGGTTATAGCAAAACTTCAGCAGCTGGATTCCCCGTTTTATCGTGAGGCACATCAGCTACAAAGTGGAAAAATAGAAAACCACAGCGCAAGGCAGTCATTATTTGTTCAAAGATGGCGAGTTAGTTTAATTTTACAAGTGACAACTCTTCATAAAGAACTGTTAGAGCAAGAAAAAGAACAATTGCTGGCGGAGTTACAACGCCGATTAGCGTTAAGTGGCAATTTAGAGGATATCTTAGGCGAAAATGAGCGAGCTGCAGGCCGGCTATGGGACTTAACCAAAGGTGTAAACATGACTTCCGCTTATAATGACCAATTATTAAGCCGATACAGTGATTTTTTACGTCAGCAGCCTGAATTAGAAAAAATAGCGCAATTATTAGGCCGTAGCCAATCTGCTCAATCGATTCCTGACGATAGTGTTTTTCTTGAGCCCATGACAATCATGGAAAAGGTACCCGAAATAGTACCTGAGCAAGTCAACGGTTTAAATCAAAGTGATGATATTTTACGGTTATTACCTGCAGAACTCGCCATGTTAGGCCTTGAAGATATTGAATTTGAATTTTATCGAAAATTACTCGAAAAACAGCTTCTAACCTACCGATTACAAGGGGATAGCTGGCAAGAAAGAAAAGTTCTGCGCCCTATTACCCATCACCATGATGAAGAGCAGCCAAGAGGGCCATTTGTTATATGTATTGATACATCGGGTTCGATGGGCGGTTTAAATGAACGCTGCGCCAAAGCCTTTTGCCTTGCATTAATGAAAATTGCGCTGGCAGATAACCGCTCATGCCATGTGATGTTATTTTCCACAGAAATTGTGCATTACGATTTACTTTCTATTGATGGCCTAGAGCAATGTATTCGTTTTTTACATCAAACATTTAAAGGTGGGACTGACTTGGCAGCTTGTTTACAAGAAACCGCAGTAAAATTGGAATCAAAACAGTGGATTGATGCAGATGCCGTGGTGATTTCTGATTTTGTTGCTCAGCGTTTACCTGATGAATTGATTCAAAAAATTAAGACTATGCAGAAGAAAGGTAAATACCGCTTCCATGCGGTATCTGTATCAAATTATGGGAAACCCAGCATCATGAAAATCTTTGACCATATTTGGCGTTTTGATACTGGGTTAAAAAGCAGGCTGTTACGCCGCTTTAGTCGCTAATTACAGCATACCTTCAACAGATTCTTGCATTTCAGCACCCCAAACACCGCATTGTACTTGGCCAATGTGCTGGCGTTGAAGAAGTAGCATGACTAAGCGTGATTGGCCAATGCCACCACCGATAGTTTGTGGCATTTCACCTTTTACTAACGCTTGGTGCCACTCTAATTCCATACGTTTTTCATCACCGGTTAAGCCTAATTGGCGAGTCAAACACTCAGGGCTTACACGAATTCCCATTGAAGAGAGCTCAAATGCGTCCTGTAAAATAGGGTTCCACACAATGATGTCGCCGTTCAAACCACAAAAACCGTCTTCATTTTTTGTTGTCCAGTCGTCGTAGTCAGGCGCGCGAACATCATGTGATTCACCGCTAGATAGCTTACCACCGATACCAATTAAGAATACTGCGCCTAGTTCTTTTGCGATTGCACGTTCACGCCCTTTCGCATCTAAATCAGGGTAGCGCTGTAACAACTCTTCACTGTGAATAAAGTGGATTTGGTCTGGCAGGAACGGTGCCAACCCAAATTCTTTACTTACGGCAGCTTCTGTTTCTTTTATTGCCTTATAGATTTTACCCACTGTCTGCTTCAGATAAGGAAGTGTACGTTCCTCATCTGCCATCACTTTTTCCCAATCCCACTGATCAACATAGACGGAATGGATTGGGGTTAAGCGATCCTCGTCAGGACGCAACGCTTTCATATGCGTGTATAGACCTTGGCCTTCACTAAAACCGAAACGACCTAATGTTTTACGTTTCCATTTAGCCAAAGAATGAACCACTTCAAAGGTTGCACCTGGAATTGATTTCACTTTTACTTGAACGGCTTTTTCGCTGCCAGATAAGTTGTCTTGAGTACCATCCCCTAAACGGCTTAGGATTGGCCCTTGAACTTCAATCAACCCTAATTCTTTTTCAAGTAAACGTGAGAAATACGATTTCACAAAACTAATTTGTTGCTGATGTTCGATAAATGACTTGTCCATAATTTATTCCCATAATTTGTTAGCTGTGTTAGCTGATGTATAGATTAAGCAACAAAATGAGGTATAAATTCAATATCCATCATTAAAAAAAGCCTTTATTGTTTATTTTAAATAAAAAAACAGGTATAAAAATGAATAATCGTTAAAATAGAGGTGAAATAATGCCGGAAAATTATCAAATCGATAATCTCGATCGTGACATACTTCACGAATTAATGAGAAATGCACGTACACCGTATGCTGAATTAGCTAAAAAATTTGCTGTTAGCCCCGGGACAATTCATGTCCGTGTCGAAAAAATGAAGCAAGCAGGGATTATTAAAGGCACACGTATTGATATAAACCCAAAACAATTAGGCTTCGATGTTTGTTGCTTTATTGGCATTATTTTAAAAAGTGCAAAAGATTACCCAACCGCACTAAAAAAATTAGACGCCTTAGAAGAAGTTGTCGAGGTGTACTACACAACAGGGCAATACAGCATTTTTATTAAAGTGATGTGCCGTTCTATTGATTCTTTACAAGACGTACTTATCAACAAAATTCAGACCATTGATGAGATACAATCCACAGAAACACTGATCTCCTTACAAAACCCGATCTTACGAACAATCAATCCGTAGAAAAAAAATGATATAACCACATTATCCACAGGTAGATCCCAGCTCATTCACAGCGTACAATAGCGCCCTATTATTGTGAAAGAGAATCACCATGACAAAAGTAACCTTAATAAGTGGCAGTACAATGGGCAGTGCGGAGTATGTTGCCGAGCACATGGCAGAGATTTTAGAAGAACTCGGTCATGAAACTGAAATTCAACATGGCCCAAAGCTTGATGACTTAACACTTGAAGGCATATGGCTGGTGGTGAGCTCAACACATGGTGCAGGTGATCTTCCTGAAAATATTCAACCTCTTTTTGATTCAATAGAAGAAAGCGCTCCTGATCTAAGCCAAGTTCAATTTGGTTCTGTAGGGATCGGCAGCTCTGAATATGACACTTTCTGTGGAGCGATCCACAAAATAGATGCTTTATTAATCAAGCAAGGGGCTAAAAGGATCGGTGAATGTTTGGAAATTGATGTCCAACAACACGAAATACCGGAAGATCCCGCGGGTGAATGGGTTAAAATTTGGGCAAACGAACTCTAGTTTGATTAAAATAACAGCAATCAACTGTGGATAACTCAGGGAAGATCCCGGTATTAACCCGTAGTTATCCAGAGTATAAGTTTTAAGGCTGACAAGGCCTGTGTATAAGTACCCTTTTTGATCCCAGCTTATACGCAAACGGATCACGGATCATTCACAGTATATGATCCTTTACACTTTTATGATCTTTAAAGTGAAAATCCACTTATCCACAGAACCCCGTGATCCTAATAAAAGATCTAATAAAGAGATCTTTAAATAAAAAGATCTTAATATTATATAAGGGAGAAACCTAAAGCTTGGTCTCTTCCTCAAACTTGAGTAGAATTCTCTCCTCAAATGCACAATCCGCATTTTCTAACGTTTAAGGTCCACACATGTTTTATCCAGAGCAATTTGACGTCATCGTAATTGGTGGTGGTCATGCCGGTACTGAAGCAGCAATGGCAGCTGCACGTATGGGGCGTCAAACCCTATTACTGACTCACAATATTGATACATTGGGCCAGATGTCTTGCAACCCAGCCATCGGTGGGATCGGTAAGGGACATCTGGTTAGAGAAATTGATGCGCTAGGTGGCTTGATGGCCACAGCAACAGACAAAGCAGGTATTCAATTTAGAACATTAAATGCCAGCAAAGGGCCTGCAGTTCGTGCGACTCGAGCACAAGCTGACCGTGTTCTTTATCGCCAAGCTGTCAGAATGGCTTTAGAAAACCAGCCTAACTTAATGATTTTCCAACAACCTGTAGAAGACTTAATTGTTGAAAACAATAGGGTCACAGGGGCTATTACCCGCATGGGCTTAAAATTTAAAGCCAAAGCGGTGGTATTAACCGTTGGTACTTTCCTTGATGGCAAAATTCACATTGGTTTAGAAAATTACAGTGGTGGTCGTGCAGGAGATCCTCCTTCAATTTCACTTTCTCAACGTTTGAGAGAATTACCTTTACGTGTTAATCGTTTAAAAACAGGAACGCCACCACGTATTGATGCAAGAACCATTGATTTCAGTCAGTTAGCTCAACAGCTAGGTGACGACCCAATGCCCGTATTTTCATTTTTAGGTTCACAAGATCAACATCCACAACAGATGCCTTGTCATATCACCTATACCAATGAAAAAACGCATGAAGTGATCAGAAATAATCTGGATCGCAGCCCTATGTACGCAGGCGTGATTGAAGGGATCGGCCCACGTTACTGCCCTTCGATCGAAGATAAAGTCATGCGTTTTGCTGATAAAGACTCACATCAGATCTTCCTAGAACCTGAAGGCCTAACCAGCAATGAAATTTACCCTAACGGGATATCCACCAGCTTGCCATTTGATGTCCAAATGCAAATTGTTCATTCCATGAAAGGAATGGAAAATGCGAGGATCATTCGTCCTGGCTATGCCATTGAATATGATTTCTTTGACCCTAGAGATCTAAAACAGACGCTTGAAAGTAAATTTATTGATGGATTATTCTTTGCTGGCCAAATTAACGGCACTACAGGTTATGAAGAAGCTGGAGCTCAAGGCCTATTAGCAGGCCTTAATGCGGCACAACATGCCTTTGGTTTAGAAGGTTGGTTCCCTCGTCGTGACCAAGCTTATATCGGTGTTCTCGTTGACGATCTTTGTACTTTAGGGACAAAAGAACCTTACCGTATGTTTACCTCGCGTGCAGAATACCGTTTGATGCTTCGTGAAGACAATGCGGATTTACGTCTAACAGAAAAAGGCCGAGAGTTAGGTTTAGTTGATGACGTTCGCTGGGCTCATTTTAATAACAAAGTCGAATTGATTGAAAAAGAGCGCCAACGCTTAAAAGATATCTGGGTTCATCCAAAATCAGATAACCATACAGAAATAGATGGAATTTTAACCGTTCCATTATCGAAAGAAGCCAATGGGGAAGATTTACTACGTCGCCCGGAAATGACGTATAAAATGTTAACCTCACTCAACCTTTTTGCTCCAGCTATTGATGATCCTCAAGCCGCGGATCAAGTGGAAATTCAAGTTAAATACGAAGGTTATATTGCCCGCCAAAAAGAAGAAATCGAAAGACAACTGCGTAATGAAAATACGTTGTTGCCTGTTGACCTCGATTACAAACAAGTTAAAGGGTTGTCTAACGAGGTAATGGCGAAACTGAACGACCATAAACCGACATCTATTGGTCAAGCATCACGAATTTCAGGGATCACGCCTGCTGCAATCTCTATTTTACTTGTTTGGTTGAAAAAGCAAGGCATGCTACGCCGGAGCGCTTAACATGGATTTATTATCAAAACTGAATCAATTGCTAGTAAAAACCGATATCAACTTAACGGAAAAGCAAAAACAGCAACTCATTGACTATGTTGGGTTATTAGCGAAATGGAACAAAGCCTATAACCTGACATCGGTACGTGACCCACAACAGATGTTAATCCGCCATATCATGGATAGCATAGTGGTGAACGGTCAACTCATCGGGCAACGTTTTATTGATGTTGGGACGGGCCCTGGTTTACCCGGCGTGCCTTTAGCGATTGTTCGGCCTGATTCCCATTTTGTTCTATTGGACAGCTTAGGGAAGCGTGTACGCTTTTTAAAACAGGTTCAACATGAGTTAGGGCTGACTAATATTGAGCCTGTTCAATCACGCGTTGAAGAGTTTCCAGTGGAAAAAAGCTTTGATGGTGTGATTAGCCGCGCATTTGCTTCGTTGAATGACATGTTGAGTTGGTGCCATCATTTACCTTCAGCAGAAGGGCGTTTTTATGCACTCAAAGGTGTCATTCGTGATGATGAAATGGCGCTACCAGACGAGTTTATGATTGAATCGATCACGGAACTTGAAGTGCCCGAACTTGATGAGCAACGTCATTTAGTTAAAATTTCGATGAAATAAAGTTGCTTTCTATCAAATAATTTTATCATTTAGAGCGATAGCTGGACGTTTACAAACGGCCAGCTATTTTTATTCGCCATCAAATAATAAAAATATATATTTTACGTGGTATTTACACGGCAATAACGAATAAGTTGCAAAAATAAGGCATTGAAAGAAAAATACTGGCTAATTGATGATTTTTACTTAATCGATTTAGCAAAAAAATAGTGAATCGAAAAATATTGGATTTACTCTTTCAAAATTTAGCTTAGGAATTAATTTCTTTAATTATTTGATTTACTGGTTAAATCTATTTTTTGTTATGAATAAAATTGAAGTAATAAATAAAGTGAATAAAGTTAAATGTGATATATGTCACATTTATATGAATGTATGCAGCAATTCATTAACTATTTATTAAATATTACAGCGACAATTCTGCGCTAACTCGAAAAAATTAAATATTTATTCACCTTTTCGCTACTTACTGATTGAATTCATTTCGCCTGCCCGTATAATTTGCACGTTTTTGTCTCTTGACACATTTACGCAAAGGCAGTTTTATACAACACTTAGCGTTTCTGAGGCTGAGAAGAGCTGGGAGTAAACAAAAGTTATGTCTGTATCCCTTTATGACAACAAGCATGCTGTAAAGCAGTTGTCTGTTCAGTTGATAACTTTTGTGATCCTCAGTGGGGCTTTCTGTGCAAATAGTATAGAATGGGGGGCCTCTGCTCTTGCTGGTGGGTTAGCATGCTGGTTACCAAATATCGTATTTATGCTGCTATCACAATTTCAGAAAGCAAAAGGAGAGGATGAACCTGTCCGCATTGCCTGGTTCTTAGCATTAGGAGCAGGGCTAAAGGTTGTTACAACTATCACTGTCTTAGTTGTTGCTTTCGGTGTGTTCAAAGCGTCATTAACACCACTGGGTTTGACCTATTTAGCGGTGCTAATTGTTCAGATTGTTGCACCAGCCGTTTTTAAACGGTAAGTATTTTTAAACTACAAAAGGGTAAGAGGCATCATGTCTGCATCAGGAGAAGTGATGACTACAGAGGATTACATAGGCCACCATCTGAGAAACCTTCAGTTGGACCTGAGTACCTTTAAGTTGGTCGATCCCCACGCTAGTCCAACATTTTGGACGTTGAACATTGACTCGCTTTTTTTCTCAGTAGTTCTCGGGGCTCTGTTCCTGTGGCTATTTAGAAGAGTTGCAGCCAATGCGACTAGTGGCGTACCCGGTAAGTTACAGACTGCAATAGAACTGATCATTGGTTTCGTTGATAACTCAGTCCGTGATATGTATCACGGTAAGAGCAAAGTTATTGCTCCTTTAGCATTAACAGTGTTCGTCTGGGTATTCTTAATGAACCTGATGGATTTACTACCAATTGATTTCCTTCCGTATATTGCTGAACATTATCTCGGGTTACCTGCATTACGTGCAGTACCAACCGCAGATGTTAGTGTCACATTATCGATGGCTATTGGTGTGTTTATCCTAATCCTCTTCTACAGCATCAAAATGAAAGGAATTGGCGGATTTACAAAAGAGCTCACAATGCAGCCTTTTAACCATCCTGTCTTCATTCCAGTCAACTTGATTCTTGAAGGGGTAAGCCTGCTGTCAAAACCTGTATCACTCGGTCTGCGACTGTTTGGTAACATGTATGCAGGTGAATTGATCTTTATTCTTATCGCGGCTCTGCTTCCGTGGTGGTCACAGTGGTTGTTAAGCCTACCTTGGGCTATCTTCCACATACTGATTATTACGCTACAAGCCTTTATTTTTATGGTTCTAACAGTTGTTTATCTGTCGATGGCATCTGAAGAACACTAATTTAATTTTATCAATAATTGTATTAACTGAAACAAACTGGAGACTGTCATGGAAAACCTGAGTATGGATCTGCTGTACATGGCTGCCGCTGTGATGATGGGCTTAGCGGCGATCGGTGCTGCGATCGGTATCGGCATCCTAGGTGGTAAATTTTTAGAAGGTGCTGCTCGTCAGCCAGATTTAATTCCTCTGCTGCGTACACAGTTCTTTATCGTAATGGGTCTGGTCGATGCTATTCCGATGATTGCTGTTGGTCTGGGCTTGTATGTAATGTTCGCTGTTGCCTAATTAACGTTACGGAACACTGTAAGAACATTAATTCACTAATGAATATGAGGTATTGTCTGTGAATCTAAATGCAACAATCCTCGGCCAGGCTATCGCGTTTGTCCTGTTTGTTTGGTTCTGTATGAAGTATGTATGGCCACCGATTATGGCGGCCATTGAAAAACGTCAAAAAGAAATTGCTGACGGTTTATCTTCCGCAGAACGTGCTAAAAAGAACCTGGAACTGGCGCAAACCGACGCAACCGACCGACTGAAAAAAGCGAAAGCTGAAGCTCAAGTCATCATTGAACAAGCGAATAAACAACGCGTTCAAATGATTGATGAAGCAAAAGCAGAAGCAGAAGCAGAACGTGCAAAAATCGTCGCACAAGCGCAAGCTGAAATTGATGCTGAGCGTAAACGTGCACGTGAAGAGTTACGTAAACAGGTTGCGATGCTTGCTATCGCAGGTGCCGAGAAGATCATCGAACGTTCCGTGGATGAAGCTGCTAACAGCGACATCGTTGATAAACTAGTCGCTGAACTGTAAGGAGGGAGGGGCATGTCTGAAATTGCTACTGTAGCTCGCCCCTACGCCAAAGCAGCTTTTGACTTTGCTGTGGAAAACCAAGCTGTTGCTAAATGGCAGGAAATGCTGGCCTTCACCTCTGAGGTGACGCGCAATGAGCAGGTTGGTGAGCTGCTTTCTGGTTCTATTGCACCAGAAACATTAGCTAAAACGTTTATCTCTGTTTGTGGAGATGAAATTGACGAGCATGTTCAGAATCTGATTCGTGTTATGGCAGATAACGGGCGTTTAACGACGCTACCAGAAGTTTTAACGCAGTTTATCCAATTGCGCGATTCTCTGGAATCAACCATTGAAGTTGATGTTTTATCCGCTAACGAACTGAGTGAACAGCAGTCAGCTAAAATTTCTGCAGCGATGGAAAAACGTCTGTCACGCAAAGTTAAGCTGAATTGCAAAATTGATAAGTCTGTTATTGCTGGAGTGATCATTCGTGCTGGAGACCTCGTCATCGACGGGAGTATCCGCGGTCGCTTAGAGCGTTTAACTGACGTCTTGCAGTCTTAAGGGGACTGGAGCATATGCAACTGAATTCCACCGAAATCAGCGAACTGATCAAACAGCGTATTGCTCAGTTCGATGTTGTGAGTGAAGCTCACAATGAAGGTACGATTGTATCCGTTAATGACGGTATTATTCGTATTCACGGTTTAGCCGAAGTCATGCAGGGTGAAATGATCGCGCTGCCTGGCAACCGTTACGCTATCGCACTGAACTTAGAGCGTGACTCTGTTGGTGCGGTCGTTATGGGTCCTTATGCCGACTTGGCAGAAGGCATGAAAGTTAAATGTACTGGTCGTATTCTTGAAGTTCCAGTAGGCCGTGGCCTGCTAGGACGTGTTGTGAATACACTGGGTCAACCAATTGATGGTAAAGGTCCTGTTGATAACGATGGCTTCTCTCCTGTAGAAGTTATTGCTCCAGGTGTTATCGACCGTCAATCCGTTGATCAACCTGTTCAAACTGGTTATAAATCAGTCGATGCCATGATCCCAATCGGTCGTGGTCAGCGTGAGCTTGTTATCGGTGACCGTCAAACAGGTAAAACTGCTTTGGCAATCGATGCAATCATCAACCAACGCGACTCTGGCATCAAATGTGTTTACGTCGCTATCGGTCAAAAAGCATCAACTGTTGCTAACGTTGTTCGTAAACTTGAAGAACATGGCGCTCTGGAAAACACCATTGTTGTTGTTGCAACTGCATCTGAGTCAGCTGCACTGCAATATCTGTCAGCCTACGCTGGCTGTGCAATGGGCGAATATTTCCGTGACCGCGGTGAAGATGCTCTGATTGTTTATGATGACCTGTCTAAACAGGCTGTTGCGTACCGTCAAATTTCACTGTTACTGCGTCGTCCACCAGGACGTGAAGCATACCCAGGTGATGTTTTCTATCTGCACTCACGTTTACTTGAGCGTGCTGCTCGTGTTAACGCTGAGTACGTTGAAGCATTCACTAAAGGTGAAGTTAAAGGAAAAACGGGTTCATTGACTGCATTGCCAATCATTGAAACTCAAGGCGGTGACGTTTCTGCATTCGTTCCGACTAACGTAATTTCGATTACAGATGGTCAGATCTTCCTGGAATCTAACCTGTTTAACTCTGGTATTCGTCCAGCGGTTAACCCAGGTATTTCAGTATCTCGTGTTGGTGGTGCTGCTCAGACTAAAATTATCAAGAAATTGTCTGGTGGTATCCGTACAGCACTTGCTCAATATCGTGAACTGGCAGCGTTTGCTCAGTTTGCTTCAGACCTTGATGATGCAACGCGTAAGCAGCTGAGCCACGGTCAGAAAGTAACTGAGTTGCTGAAACAGAAACAGTATGCACCTATGTCAGTAGCAGAGCAGTCACTGTCTCTGTTTGCGGCAGAACGTGGATTCTTGGATGATGTTGAGTTAGCTAAAATTGGTGCGTTTGAAGCTGCTTTAGTTTCTTATGCATTGCGCGAGCATGCTGACCTTATGAACGAAATTGGCCCGGCTGGTAGCTATAACGATGATATCGAAGGCAAGTTGAAAAAACTGCTCGAATCATTTAAAGCAACCCAGTCCTGGTAATACTATTCGGCCCGAGTTTCTAGGGCCGTCTGGTTAATAAGGAGAAGCAGAAATGGCCGGCGCAAAAGAGATACGTTCCAAGATCGCCAGCGTGCAAAACACGCAGAAGATCACTAAAGCGATGGAAATGGTCGCTGCGTCCAAAATGCGTAAAACGCAGGAACGCATGGCGGCCAGCCGTCCTTATGCAGAGACCATGCGCAGTGTAATTGGTCACTTAGCATTAGGTAATCTGGAATATAAACATCCATATCTCGAAGAGCGTGAAGTTAAGCGTGTCGGGTATCTGGTTGTTTCAACAGACCGTGGTCTGTGTGGTGGCTTGAACATTAACTTGTTCAAAAAACTGTTAGCAGAGATGAAGTCGTGGTCTGAGAAAAACGTTCAGGTTGATTTGGCTTTAATCGGTTCTAAAGCGGTATCATTCTTCGGTTCTGTGGGCGGCAATGTCGTGACACAAGTTACCGGAATGGGGGATAACCCAACGCTTTCGGATTTGATTGGTCCAGTTAACACTATGCTACAAGCCTATGATGAAGGGCGTTTGGATAAACTGTATGTGGTGACGAATAAGTTCATCAATACAATGTCTCAGGAGCCAACTATTCTTCAATTGTTACCATTGCCTGCAAGCAATGATGAAACACTGAAGAAGAAGTCTTGGGATTACATTTACGAACCCGATCCAAAGGCGTTGCTGGATACCCTGCTACGTCGTTATATCGAGTCGCAGGTTTATCAGGGCGTCGTTGAAAACCTGGCTAGTGAGCAGGCCGCACGAATGGTAGCGATGAAAGCCGCTACTGATAATGGTGGAAACCTGATCAAAGAGTTGCAGTTGGTTTACAACAAAGCTCGTCAGGCCAGCATTACTCAGGAGCTTACCGAAATCGTTTCGGGTGCTTCCGCGGTTTAACAGCTAGGTTTACGAATTACGTAGAGGATTCAAGATGGCTACTGGAAAGATTATCCAGGTAATCGGCGCCGTTGTGGACGTCGAGTTCCCTCAAGATGACGTACCAAAAGTGTACGACGCTCTTGAGGTTGTTAACGGTAAAGAAACACTGGTGCTGGAAGTTCAGCAACAGTTAGGCGGTGGTGTTGTCCGTTGTATCGCAATGGGTACATCAGATGGCCTGAGCCGTGGTTTAGAAGTTGTAAACTTAGAGCACCCAATTGAAGTACCAGTAGGTAAAGCAACTTTAGGACGTATCATGAACGTTCTGGGTCAGCCTATTGATATGAAAGGTGATATCGGCGAAGAAGAGCGCTGGTCAATTCACCGTGCTGCACCTAGCTACGAAGAGTTAGCTAACTCAACAGAGCTGCTGGAAACCGGTATCAAAGTAATGGACTTAATCTGTCCATTCGCGAAAGGTGGTAAAGTTGGTCTGTTCGGTGGTGCGGGTGTTGGTAAAACAGTAAACATGATGGAACTTATCCGTAACATCGCGATTGAGCACTCAGGTTACTCAGTATTCGCTGGTGTTGGTGAGCGTACTCGTGAAGGGAACGACTTCTATCATGAAATGACTGACTCAAACGTTCTGGATAAAGTATCACTGGTTTATGGCCAGATGAATGAGCCACCAGGAAACCGTCTGCGCGTTGCGTTGACTGGTCTGACTATGGCTGAAAAATTCCGTGACGAAGGTCGTGACGTACTGCTGTTCGTTGACAACATCTATCGTTATACCCTGGCAGGTACTGAGGTATCAGCACTGTTAGGTCGTATGCCTTCAGCGGTAGGTTATCAGCCAACGCTGGCGGAAGAGATGGGTGTTCTGCAAGAACGTATTACCTCAACTCAAACGGGTTCTATCACTTCCGTTCAAGCGGTTTACGTTCCAGCGGATGACTTGACTGACCCATCACCAGCAACCACCTTTGCTCACTTAGACGCAACGGTAGTTCTGAGCCGTCAAATCGCATCTCTGGGTATTTACCCTGCGGTTGACCCTCTGGATTCTACTAGCCGTCAGCTTGACCCACTGGTTGTTGGTCAAGAGCACTATGATGTTGCTCGTGGCGTTCAGTCTATTCTGCAACGTTACCAAGAACTGAAAGATATCATCGCAATTCTGGGTATGGATGAACTGTCTGAAGAAGACAAACTGGTTGTTGCTCGTGCTCGTAAGATCCAGCGCTTCCTGTCTCAACCATTCTTCGTTGCTGAAGTATTTACCGGTTCACCAGGTAAGTTCGTTTCTCTGAAAGACACTATCCGTGGCTTCAGTGGGATCCTGAACGGTGATTACGACCACCTGCCAGAACAAGCGTTCTATATGGTTGGTACCATTGAAGAAGCTGTGGAAAAAGCTAAAAAGCTTTAATCCAGCTGACAGGAGGTTGATATGGTAGCTGCAATGACATACCACCTGACTGTAGTAAGTGCTGAAAAACAAATGTTTGAAGGCATGGTACAGAAAATTCAGGTGACAGGTAGTGAAGGTGAGCTGGGGATTTACCCGCAGCATACCCCGCTGCTGACTGCCATAAAACCGGGCATGGTACGTATTACCAAACAGTTTGGTGAAGAAGAGCTAATTTACCTCTCCGGTGGTATTTTAGAAGTGCAACCAAATGGTGTTATCGTACTCGCTGATACAGCGATCCGTGGTAAAGATTTAGACGAAGCTCGTGCAGTGGAATCTAAACGCAAAGCGGAAGAACACGTCCGTAAAGCTCACGGCGATGTTGATTATGCTCAGGCATCAGCAGAACTTGCAAAAGCAATAGCGAAACTTCGAGTCATCGAGTTAACTAAAAAGCTAATGTAATGATAGCGGTATAGTAAAAAAAGCCAGTTGGTTAAGTCTAACTGGCTTTTTTATTTGAGCGAAATATGTAGTAATTTATAAAGGAAATAGGTTTACTTTCATCCCTAAGTTGGAGTTTCAGGAAAAATGACTGTGCAAAGAAAAAGTGTCGTGATTTTAGCTGCCGGTAAAGGCACACGGATGTATTCAGAGCTACCTAAAGTTTTGCATTTACTTGCAGGCAAACCCATGGTTCAGCATGTTATAGATACAGCAAAATCCATTGGTGCATCAGATATTCATCTGGTATACGGACATGGCGGTGATTTACTGAAAGAAAAACTGGGTGAGCAAAACCTCAACTGGGTATTGCAGGCCGAGCAGCTCGGCACTGGCCATGCGATGCAACAAGCAGCGCCAAGCTTCCAAGACGATGAAAATATTGTCATGTTATATGGCGATGTACCGTTGATAGCGAAAGATACCTTAGATCGCCTAATTGAAGTGAAGCCAGAAGGTGGTATTGGCTTGCTGACGGTTATTTTAGATAACCCAACAGGGTATGGCCGTATCATTCGTGAAAATAATGAAGTTGTAGGTATTATTGAGCAAAAAGATGCCAGCGAAGAGCAACGTAAAATCCAAGAGGTTAACACTGGGATTATGGTTGCCAGTGGCAAAGATTTTAAACGTTGGTTGGCACAGCTGAACAACGATAACGCGCAAGGCGAATATTATATTACTGATATTATTGCATTGGCACATAAAGAAGGTAATAAAATTGCAACTGTTCACCCTAAACATTTAAGTGAAATGGAAGGGGTGAATAACCGCCTACAATTGGCTGCGTTAGAAAGGGTTTATCAGAAAGAACAAGCGGAAAAACTGTTATTAGCTGGTGTGATGTTAATTGACCCTGCACGTTTTGACTTGCGCGGAACGCTGACTCATGGGCGTGATATTATTATTGATACTAACGTGATTATTGAAGGTAATGTCACATTAGGGAATAACGTACATATTCAATCTGGCTGTATATTAAAAGACTGTGTAATCGGTGATAACTCGGTTATCAGCCCATATTCAGTGATAGAAAACTCTGAATTGTCAGCCGAATGTACGGTTGGCCCTTTTGCGCGTTTACGTCCAGGTGCTAAATTAGCGGCCAAAGCGCACGTAGGTAACTTTGTAGAAATGAAAAATGCCTCTTTAGGTTTAGGCTCTAAAGCAGGTCATTTAAGTTACCTCGGTGATGCTCAAATTGGTGATAACGTGAATATTGGCGCAGGTACTATTACCTGTAATTATGATGGTGCCAATAAACACAAAACCATTATTGGCGACGATGTATTTGTCGGGTCAGATACTCAGTTAGTTGCACCAGTTTCTGTTGCCAAAGGTGCAACAATAGGGGCTGGCACTACGGTAACACGTGATGTGAATGAAGACGAACTTGTCGTTAGCCGTGTAAAGCAAATGCATATTAAAAACTGGCAGCGTCCAGTTAAGAAAAAATAAGTAAATTTTGAGGAGAGATAGCGATATCTCTCCTATGATAAAAAAGCTAATTAATAGCAAATAATAAAATAGCTACCTAAGGTAGCAATATAAAAATATCCCCATTTTCTACAAGGCTGGGGAACAGTGAAAACTGTACAACAATTAGGTTGCGACAAATGAAGGTTTCTCAAGAAAGAAACCTTTTGTCTAGGGATCCAAAAAATATGTGTGGAATTGTAGGTGCTGTTGCACAACGTGATATCGCAGAAATTCTGTTAGAAGGTCTTCGTCGTCTTGAGTATCGTGGTTATGACTCTGCCGGTATGGCAGTTGTTGATCACGAAGGGCATTTGCAACGCTTACGTGAAGTCGGCAAAGTGCAAATGTTAGCTGAAGAAGCGGAGAAAAACCCGGTATCGGGTGGAACGGGGATTGCACATACCCGTTGGGCAACTCATGGTATTCCAAGTGAACGTAATGCTCATCCGCATACTTCTGGTTACATTGCGGTTGTTCATAACGGCATTATTGAAAACTATTTAGAGCTCAAAGATGAGCTGAAAAAACTCGGTTATATCTTTAGTTCAGAAACTGATACCGAAGTGATTGCTCACCTTGTTCACCATGAACAACAAAAAGGTGGCACGCTGGTGGAAGTGGTTCAACGTGTTATCCCACAATTGCGCGGTGCTTACGGTACCGTGATCATGGATAGCCGTATTCCTGAATTATTAGTTGCTGCACGTTCTGGTAGCCCGTTGGTTATTGGTTTAGGTGTAGGTGAAAATTTCTTAGCATCAGACCAATTAGCGCTGTTGCCTGTGACTCGTCGCTTTATTTACCTTGAAGAAGGGGATGTTGCCGAAGTCACTCGTCGTACTGTTCATATTTTTGATAAAAATGGTGAAGCGGTCGATCGCGAACAAATTGAATCAAACGTTCAATATGATGCAGGCGATAAAGGCGTCTATCGCCATTACATGCAAAAAGAAATTTACGAACAACCAATGGCAATTAAAAACACCCTTGAAGGGCGTTTTGACAAAGACAATGGTATTGATTTAAGCGAGTTAGGCCCTCGTACGAGTGAAATTTTATCTCAAGTTGAACATATTCAAATCGTCGCATGCGGGACATCCTACAATGCGGGAATGGTTGCACGTTATTGGTTTGAGTCTTTGGCTGGTATTCCTTGTGATGTGGAAATTGCTTCTGAGTATCGCTACCGCAACCCTGCTCACCGTAAAAACAGCCTGATGATTACGTTGTCTCAATCAGGTGAAACCGCAGATACACTGGCAGCCCTGCGTTTATCAAAAGAATTAGGTTATCTGACTTCTTTAGCAGTGTGTAACGTGGCGGGCTCTTCTCTAGTACGTGAATCTGAATTTGCTTTAATGACCAAAGCAGGGGCAGAAATTGGTGTCGCATCGACTAAAGCGTTTACCACACAGTTAACGGTTTTACTGATGCTAGTTGCGTATATGGGTCGTTTGAAGGGGGCAAAACCTGAGTTAGAAGAAAGCATTTCCCATGCATTACATGCGCTTCCTGCTCGTATTGAAAGCATGTTATCGCAAGATAAAGTCATCGAAGCACTGGCTGAAGATTTCTCAGATAAACACCACGCATTGTTCTTAGGTCGTGGTGATCAATTCCCTATTGCAGTTGAAGGGGCTCTGAAATTAAAAGAGATTTCTTACATTCACGCAGAAGCGTATGCCGCGGGTGAGTTAAAGCACGGCCCATTAGCGCTAATTGATGCTGATATGCCTGTTATCATCGTTGCACCTAACAATGAACTGTTAGAAAAACTCAAATCGAACATTGAGGAAGTCCGTGCGCGTGGTGGTTTGCTGTATGTATTTGCTGACCAAGATGCAGGCTTTGAAGCGAGTGAAAACATGAAAATTGTTTCGTTGCCTCATGTTGAAGAGTTAATTGCGCCTATTTTCTACACCGTACCACTGCAATTGTTGTCTTATCACGTTGCATTGATTAAAGGCACAGACGTTGACCAGCCTCGTAACTTGGCGAAATCGGTGACAGTTGAGTAATCAATAAATTGATTAATAAAGGGCTCTGTGGGCGGACAATAAAGTCTTAAACTGAACAAAATAGATCTAAACTATGACAATAAAGTCTTAAACTAGACAGAATAGTTGTAAACTGAAATCAGTCCAGTTATGCTGTGAAAAAGCATACTGGACTTTTGTTATGGCTAAAGCAAACTCTTCATTTTCTGAAGTGCAAATTGCCCGTCGTATTAAAGAGGGGCGTGGCCAAGGGCATGGTAAAGACTATATTCCATGGCTAACAGTACAAGAAGTTCCTTCTTCAGGTCGTTCCCACCGTATTTATTCTCATAAGACGGGACGAGTCCATCATTTGCTATCTGACTTAGAGCTTGCTGTTTTTCTCAGTCTTGAGTGGGAGAGCAGCGTGCTAGATATACGCGAGCAGTTCCCCTTATTACCTAGTGATACCAGGCAGATTGCAATAGATAGTGGTATTAAGCATCCTGTTATTCGTGGTGTAGATCAGGTTATGTCTACTGATTTTTTAGTGGACTGCAAAGATGGTCCTTTTGAGCAGTTTGCTATTCAAGTCAAACCTGCAGCAGCCTTACAAGACGAGCGTACCTTAGAAAAACTAGAACTAGAGCGTCGCTATTGGCAGCAAAAGCAAATTCCTTGGTTCATTTTTACTGATAAAGAAATAAATCCCGTAGTAAAAGAAAATATTGAATGGCTTTATTCAGTGAAAACAGAAGAAGTTTCTGCGGAGCTTTTAGCACAACTATCCCCATTGGCCCATATCCTGCAAGAAAAAGGAGATGAAAACATTATCAATGTCTGTAAGCAGGTTGATATTGCTTATGATTTGGAGTTAGGCAAAACATTGAGTGAGATACGAGCCTTAACCGCAAATGGTTTTATTAAGTTCAATATTTATAAGTCTTTCAGGGCAAATAAGTGTGCAGATCTCTGTATTAGCCAAGTAGTGAATATGGAGGAGTTGCGCTATGTGGCAAATTAATGAGGTTGTGCTATTTGATAATGATCCGTATCGCATTTTGGCTATAGAGGATGGCCAAGTTGTCTGGATGCAAATAAGCGCTGATAAAGGAGTTCCACAAGCTAGGGCTGAGTTGTTGCTAATGCAGTATTTAGATGAAGGCCGCTTAGTTAGAACTGATGACCCTTATGTACATCTTGATTTAGAAGAGCCGTCTGTAGATTCTGTCAGCTTCCAGAAGCGCGAGGAGGATTATCGAAAAATTCTTCCTATTATTAATAGTAAGGATCGTTTCGACCCTAAAGTCAGAAGCGAACTCGTTGAGCATGTGGTCCAAGAACATAAGGTTACTAAGGCTACAGTTTATAAGTTGTTACGCCGTTACTGGCAGCGTGGTCAAACGCCTAATGCATTAATTCCTGACTACAAAAACAGCGGTGCACCAGGGGAAAGACGTTCAGCGACAGGAACAGCAAAGATTGGCCGAGCCAGAGAATATGGTAAGGGTGAAGGAACCAAGGTAACGCCCGAGATTGAACGCCTTTTTAGGTTGACCATAGAAAAGCACCTGTTAAATCAAAAAGGTACAAAGACCACCGTTGCCTATAGACGATTTGTGGACTTGTTTGCTCAGTATTTTCCTCGCATTCCCCAAGAGGATTACCCAACACTACGTCAGTTTCGTTATTTTTATGATCGAGAATACCCTAAAGCTCAGCGCTTAAAGTCTAGAGTTAAAGCAGGGGTATATAAAAAAGACGTACGACCCTTAAGTAGTACAGCCACTTCTCAGGCGTTAGGCCCTGGGAGTCGTTATGAGATTGATGCCACGATTGCTGATATTTATTTAGTGGATCATCATGATCGCCAAAAAATCATAGGAAGACCAACGCTTTACATTGTGATTGATGTGTTTAGTCGGATGATCACGGGCTTTTATATCGGCTTTGAAAATCCGTCTTATGTGGTGGCGATGCAGGCTTTTGTAAATGCTTGCTCTGACAAAACGGCCATTTGTGCCCAGCATGATATTGAGATTAGTAGCTCAGACTGGCCGTGTGTAGGTTTGCCAGATGTGTTGCTAGCGGACCGTGGCGAATTAATGAGTCATCAGGTCGAAGCCTTAGTTTCTAGTTTTAATGTGCGAGTGGAAAGTGCTCCACCTAGACGTGGCGATGCTAAAGGCATAGTGGAAAGCACTTTTAGAACACTACAAGCCGAGTTTAAGTCCTTTGCACCTGGCATTGTAGAGGGCAGTCGGATCAAAAGCCATGGTGAAACAGACTATAGGTTAGATGCATCTCTGTCGGTATTTGAGTTCACACAAATTATTTTGCGTACGATCTTATTCAGAAATAACCATCTGGTGATGGATAAATACGATCGAGATGCTGATTTTCCTACAGATTTACCGTCTATTCCTGTCCAGCTATGGCAATGGGGTATGCAGCATCGTACAGGTAGTTTAAGGGCTGTGGAGCAAGAGCAGTTGCGAGTAGCGTTACTGCCTCGCCGAAAGGTCTCTATTTCTTCATTTGGCGTTAATTTGTGGGGTTTGTATTACTCGGGGTCAGAGATTCTGCGTGAGGGTTGGTTGCAGCGGAGCACTGATATAGCTAGACCTCAACATTTAGAAGCGGCTTATGACCCAGTGCTGGTTGATACGATTTATTTGTTTCCGCAAGTTGGCAGCCGTGTATTTTGGCGCTGTAATCTGACGGAACGTAGTCGGCAGTTTAAAGGTCTCTCATTTTGGGAGGTTTGGGATATACAAGCACAAGAAAAACACAATAAAGCCAATGCGAAGCAGGATGAGTTAACTAAACGCAGGGAGCTTGAGGCGTTTATTCAGCAAACCATTCAGAAAGCGAATAAGTTAACGCCCAGTACTACTGAGCCCAAATCAACACGCATTAAGCAGATTAAAACTAATAAAAAAGAAGCCGTGACCTCGGAGCGTAAAAAACGTGCGGAGCATTTGAAGCCAAGCTCTTCAGGTGATGAGGCTAAAGTTATTCCTTTCAACGCAGTGGAAGCGGATGATCAAGAAGATTACAGCCTACCCACATACGTGCCTGAATTATTTCAGGATCCACCAGAAAAGGATGAGTCATGAGTGCTACCCGGATTCAAGCAGTTTATCGTGATACGGGGGTAGAGGCTTATCGTGATAATCCTTTTATCGAGGCCTTACCACCATTACAAGAGTCAGTGAATAGTGCTGCATCACTGAAATCCTCTTTACAGCTTACTTCCTCTGACTTGCAAAAGTCCCGTGTTATCAGAGCTCATACCATTTGTCGTATTCCAGATGACTATTTTCAGCCATTAGGTACGCATTTGCTACTAAGTGAGCGTATTTCGGTCATGATTCGAGGTGGCTACGTAGGCAGAAATCCTAAAACAGGAGATTTACAAAAGCATTTACAAAATGGTTATGAGCGTGTTCAAACGGGAGAGTTGGAGACATTTCGCTTTGAGGAGGCACGATCTACGGCACAAAGCTTATTGTTAATTGGTTGTTCTGGTAGTGGGAAGACGACCTCTCTTCATCGTATTCTAGCCACGTATCCTCAGGTGATTTACCATCGTGAACTCAATGTAGAGCAGGTGGTGTATTTGAAAATAGACTGCTCGCATAATGGTTCGCTAAAAGAAATCTGCTTGAATTTTTTCAGAGCGTTGGATCGAGCCTTGGGCTCGAACTATGAGCGTCGTTATGGCTTAAAACGTCATGGTATAGAAACCATGTTGGCTTTGATGTCGCAAATAGCCAATGCACATGCTTTAGGGTTGTTGGTTATTGATGAAATTCAGCATTTAAGCCGCTCTCGTTCGGGTGGATCTCAAGAGATGCTGAACTTTTTTGTGACGATGGTGAATATTATTGGCGTACCAGTGATGTTGATTGGTACCCCTAAAGCACGAGAGATTTTTGAGGCTGATTTGCGGTCTGCACGTAGAGGGGCAGGGTTTGGAGCTATATTCTGGGATCCTATACAACAAACGCAACGTGGAAAGCCCAATCAAGAGTGGATCGCTTTTACGGATAATCTTTGGCAATTACAGCTTTTACAACGCAAAGATGCGCTGTTATCGGATGAGGTCCGTGATGTGTGGTATGAGCTAAGCCAAGGAGTGATGGACATTGTAGTAAAACTTTTTGTACTCGCTCAGCTCCGTGCGCTAGCTTTAGGCAATGAGCGTATTACCGCTGGTTTATTGCGGCAAGTGTATCAAGATGAGTTAAAGCCTGTGCACCCCATGCTAGAGGCATTACGCTCGGGTATCCCAGAACGCATTGCTCGTTATTCTGATCTAGTCGTTCCCGAGATTGATAAACGGTTAATCCAACTTCAGCTAGATATCGCAGCGATACAAGAACAAACACCAGAAGAAAAAGCCCTTCAAGAGTTAGATACCGAAGATCAGCGTCATTTATATCTGATGTTGAAAGAGGATTACGATTCAAGCCTGTTAATTCCCACTATTAAAAAAGCGTTTAGCCAGAATCCAACGATGACAAGACAAAAGTTACTGCCTCTTGTTTTGCAGTGGTTGATGGAAGGCGAAACGGTAGTGTCAGAACTAGAAAAGCCCTCCAAGAGTAAAAAGGTTTCGGCTATAAAGGTAGTCAAGCCCAGCGACTGGGATAGCTTGCCTGATACGGATTTACGTTATATCTATTCACAACGCCAACCTGAAAAAACCATGCATGAACGGTTAAAAGGGAAAGGGGTAATAGTGGATATGGCGAGCTTATTTAAACAAGCAGGTTAGCCATGAGAAACTTTCCTGTTCCGTACTCGAATGAGCTGATTTATAGCACTATTGCACGGGCAGGCGTTTATCAAGGGATTGTTAGTCCTAAGCAGCTGTTGGATGAGGTGTATGGCAACCGCAAGGTGGTCGCTACCTTAGGTCTGCCCTCGCATTTAGGTGTGATAGCAAGACATCTACATCAAACAGGACGTTACGCTGTTCAGCAGCTTATTTATGAGCATACCTTATTCCCTTTATATGCTCCGTTTGTAGGCAAGGAGCGCCGAGACGAAGCTATTCGGTTAATGGAGTACCAAGCGCAAGGTGCGGTGCATTTAATGCTAGGAGTCGCTGCTTCTAGAGTTAAGAGCGATAACCGCTTTAGATACTGCCCTGATTGCGTTGCTCTTCAGCTAAATAGGTATGGGGAAGCCTTTTGGCAACGAGATTGGTATTTGCCCGCTTTGCCATATTGTCCAAAACACGGTGCTTTAGTCTTCTTTGATAGAGCTGTAGATGATCACCGACATCAATTTTGGGCTTTGGGTCATACTGAGCTGCTTTCAGACTACCCCAAAGACTCCCTATCTCAATTAACAGCACTAGCTGCTTATATAGCCCCTCTGTTAGATGCTCCACGAGCGCAAGAGCTTTCCCCAAGCCTTGAGCAGTGGACGCTGTTTTATCAGCGCTTAGCGCAGGATCTAGGGCTAACCAAAAGCAAGCACATTCGTCATGACTTGGTGGCGGAGAGAGTGAGGCAGACTTTTAGTGATGAGGCACTAGAGAAACTGGATTTAAAGTTGGCAGAGAACAAGGACACGTGTTGGCTGAAAAGTATATTCCGTAAGCATAGAAAAGCCTTTAGTTATTTACAGCATAGTATTGTGTGGCAAGCCTTATTGCCAAAACTAACGGTTATAGAAGCGCTACAGCAGGCAAGTGCTCTTACTGAGCACTCTATAACGACAAGACCTGTTAGCCAGTCTGTGCAACCTAACTCTGAAGATTTATCTGTTAAGCATAAAGACTGGCAGCAACTAGTGCATAAATACCAAGGAATTAAGGCGGCAAGACAGTCTTTAGAGGGTGGGGTGCTATACGCTTGGCTTTACCGACATGACAGGGATTGGCTAGTTCACTGGAATCAACAGCATCAACAAGAGCGTCTGGCACCCGCCCCTAGAGTTGATTGGAACCAAAGAGATCGAATTGCTGTACGACAACTATTAAGAATCATAAAGCGTCTAGATAGTAGCCTTGATCACCCAAGAGCGACATCGAGCTGGCTGTTAAAGCAAACTCCTAACGGAACCTCTCTTGCAAAAAATCTACAGAAACTGCCTTTGGTAGCGCTTTGCTTAAAGCGTTACTCAGAGAGTGTGGAAGATTATCAAATTAGACGGATTAGCCAAGCTTTTATTAAGCTTAAACAGGAAGATGTTGAGCTTAGGCGCTGGCGATTATTAAGAAGTGCAACGTTATCTAAAGAGCGGATAACTGAGGAAGCACAAAGATTCTTGGAAATGGTTTATGGGGAAGAGTGAGTGGTTAGGCTAGCTACATTTAATGACAATGTGCAGGTTGTACATATTGGTCATTTATTCCGTAACTCGGGTCATAAGGAGTGGCGTATTTTTGTTTGGTTTAATCCAATGCAAGAACGGAAATGGACTCGATTTACTCATTTGCCTTTATTAAGTCGAGCTAAGGTGGTTAACAGTACAACAAAGCAAATAAATAAGGCGGATCGTGTGATTGAGTTTGAAGCATCGGATCTTCAACGAGCCAAAATAATCGATTTTCCTAATCTCTCGTCCTTTGCTTCCGTACGCAACAAGGATGGAGCGCAGAGTTCATTTATTTACGAAGCTGAAACACCATATAGCAAGACTCGTTATCACATCCCACAGTTAGAGCTAGCTCGGTCATTATTTTTAATTAACTCCTATTTCTGTCGAAGCTGTTTGAGCAGTACCGCTTTACAGCAAGAGTTCGACGTTCAGTATGAGGTTGAGCGAGATCATTTAGAGATAAGGATCTTACCCAGTTCATCGTTTCCTAAAGGGGCGTTAGAGCAGTCGGCCGTAGTGCAGCTTTTGGTTTGGTTGTTTTCGGATCAAGATGTTATGGATTCGTATGAAAGTATTTTTAGGCACTATCAACAAAATAGAGAAATTAAGAACGGCGTTGAAAGCTGGTGCTTTAGCTTTGACCCTCCGCCCATGCAGGGTTGGAAATTACATGTAAAAGGACGTTCTTCTAACGAGGATAAGGATTATTTAGTTGAGGAAATAGTAGGTTTAGAAATCAACGCTATGCTTCCTAGCACAACAGCTATTAGCCATGCCTCTTTTCAGGAAAAGGAGGCAGGTGATGGTAGTACGCAGCACATAGCGGTTTCAACAGAGTCAGTTGTTGATGATGAGCATCTACAGTTGGACGATGAGGAAACAGCCAATATAGACACAGACACACGAGTCATAGAGGCTGAGCCGACATGGATAAGTTTTAGTAGACCTAGTCGAATTGAAAAATCTCGCAGGGCAAGAAAAAGTAGCCAAACTATTTTAGAAAAAGAAGAAGCAACAACAAGTGAAAATAGTAATTTGGTTAGTACTGATGAGCCACACTTAGGTGGTGTCCTAGCAGCGGCAGATGTGGGTGGGAAGCAGGATGCAACCAATTACAACTCTATTTTTGCTAATCGATTTGCTGCTTTTGATGAGCTACTTTCAATTCTAAAAACTAAATTTGCATGTCGGGTGCTTTTTGAAGAAACCTTGGTTTTGCCAAAAGTTGGGCGTAGCCGATTACATCTGTGTAAAGATGGCTCACCAAGAGTGATTAAAGCCGTTGGGGTGCAACGTAATGGCAGTGAATTTGTATTGCTAGAGGTGGATGCATCGGATGGGGTGAAAATGCTTTCTACCAAAGTGTTGAGTGGCGTTGATAGCGAAACATGGCGGAATGATTTTGAAAAGATACGGCGTGGAGTGGTGAAGAGCTCATTGAATTGGCCAAATAGTTTGTTTGATCAATTATATGGACAAGACGGGCATAGAGGGGTGAATCATCCAAAGGGGTTGGGGGAGCTGCAAGTATCGAGAGAGGATATGGAAGGGTGGGCTGAGAGAGTGGTTAGAGAGCAATTTACGCATTAAAGGAATGACTGAAAGAGCCTGTAAACCCTTTTGTGTAAGTGCTTTTGCCGGTCAGTTAAAGGTGGCCATTTAAACGGTCACCAAATTCGATCATAAAACGGTTCATGGCCGGCTTCCAGTTGCGGATCGGCATCGTCCATTTCTTGGTCGCCGCCTGGATAGCCAGGTACACCACCTTCATCGCTGATTCGTCCGTAGGGAACACCTTGAGTTCATATTAATGGAATTTTCTACAAATAGCCTCCGTGGTTTTGAGGGGGGATTACAGACGATCCATAGTAGTAATCCAATGAGTTCTTGAGCGCGGCGACATGTTTGGACGCCTTGGCAAAAATTAGAGCCTGCTTGAAGTGCAGGCGAGCACGTGCTTGGACGATTGATCCATTCGCGGTCAAAAACTCAATCTTGGATGACAGCGTGTCAGGAAATCCAATATCGAAGTCCCGCCCCGTGTCAAAGTAGGGCATTTCATGATCAAAGGACGAAGCTTCCCAGGCCACTTCCCTAATATTCCAGCCGCTAGAAACAAGATTTCGTACGACTTCATCAACTTTTTTGCTTTCCAACTTGTCACAAAGTGCATAGGCAAGAGCTTTGGCGGCAGACACGTGCGTTTCCTCTTAAACATAGGTCGAACGGATACCCGAGGCAAAGCGGAGCATTAGTCCCAAAGCATCTCCGGTAGATCCGGAGGCTCCATACTGAAGGCATGGCATCTTGGGCATTGATATTTGAAACTTCTCTCTAGATAGCAGGGATTTCTTGGCCTTGCCTCATGCTGATAGCTTGTAAATATCACACGATCCTTAGCCCCACAAAGTGAGCATACTCCGTAGCTTTCATTTATAGAAATCGTCGTTAGATTGTCGCAGCATGTGCACGTTCCGACTATTTGCTCAGGAAGCATCGCCATACCTTGGCCTAGGTAAAGAAGATCAGACTCGTAGCCACATCGGTGGCAACTGAGCTTGTACGCAATGCCCATCTGGTTGTCTCACCTGAATCGTAACGTCAGAGCTATTCATCCATCCATTCGGCATCAATGTATGCCACTAAGCCGACCAGCTGACCGTTTGGACTGAAGTATGTTGCCTGCACCCCACTTGACATCTCATCAATACCACCGCACTGCGCTAGGCGCCGGTCCCACTTGCCCACAGAAGCGTCAGGATCGGCTGAGTTCCCCAAGACCCTTGTGAGCCATGCCTCCTTTAACTCAACCTCTCGAATGATTGCGTCGGCCAGCTCCTCCGCGTTATCTAGTTCGACATAGTCTGGAATTCGGACGTACGTTCTGAACACAGCTGGATACTTACTTGGGCGATTGTCATACATGACATCAACAATGTACCCGTTTGTGTAACCGTCTCTTGGAGGTTCGTATGACACTAGTGGTTCCCCTCAGCTTGCGACTAGATGTTGAGGCCTAACATTTTATTAGAGAGCAGGCTAGTTGCTTAGATACATGATCTTCAGGCCGTTATCTGTCAGGGCAAGCGAAAATTGGCCATTTATGACGACCAATGCCCCGCAGAAGCTCCCATCTTTGCCGCCATAGACGCCGCGCCCCCCTTTTGGGGTGTAGAACATCCTTTTGCCAGATGTGGAAAAGAAGTTCGTTGTCCCATTGTTGGCAATGACGTAGTAGCCGGCGAAAGTGCGAGACCCATTTGCGCTATATATAAGCCTACGATTTCCGTTGCGACTATTGTCGTAATTGGATGAACTATTATCGTAGTTGCTCTCAGAGTTGTCGTAATTTGATGGACTATTGTCGTAATTGCTTATGGAGTTGTCGTAGTTGCTTGGAGAAATGTCGTAGTTGGATGGGGAGTAGTCATAGGGAAGACGAGCTTCATCCACTAAAACAATTGGCAGGTCAGCAAGTGCCTGCCCCGATGCCATCGCAAGTACGAGGCTTAGAACCACCTTCAACAGATCGCGCATAGTCTTCCCCAGCTCTCTAACGCTTGAGTTAAGCCGCGCCGCGAAGCGGCGTCGGCTTGAACGAATTGTTAGACATTATTTGCCGACTACCTTGGTGATCTCGCCTTTCACGTAGTGAACAAATTCTTCCAACTGATCTGCGCGCGAGGCCAAGCGATCTTCTTGTCCAAGATAAGCCTGCCTAGCTTCAAGTATGACGGGCTGATACTGGGCCGGCAGGCGCTCCATTGCCCAGTCGGCAGCGACATCCTTCGGCGCGATTTTGCCGGTTACTGCGCTGTACCAAATGCGGGACAACGTAAGCACTACATTTCGCTCATCGCCAGCCCAGTCGGGCGGCGAGTTCCATAGCGTTAAGGTTTCATTTAGCGCCTCAAATAGATCCTGTTCAGGAACCGGATCAAAGAGTTCCTCCGCCGCTGGACCTACCAAGGCAACGCTATGTTCTCTTGCTTTTGTCAGCAAGATAGCCAGATCAATGTCGATCGTGGCTGGCTCGAAGATACCTGCAAGAATGTCATTGCGCTGCCATTCTCCAAATTGCAGTTCGCGCTTAGCTGGATAACGCCACGGAATGATGTCGTCGTGCACAACAATGGTGACTTCTACAGCGCGGAGAATCTCGCTCTCTCCAGGGGAAGCCGAAGTTTCCAAAAGGTCGTTGATCAAAGCTCGCCGCGTTGTTTCATCAAGCCTTACGGTCACCGTAACCAGCAAATCAATATCACTGTGTGGCTTCAGGCCGCCATCCACTGCGGAGCCGTACAAATGTACGGCCAGCAACGTCGGTTCGAGATGGCGCTCGATGACGCCAACTACCTCTGATAGTTGAGTCGATACTTCGGCGATCACCGCTTCCCTCATGATGTTTAACTCCTGAATTAAGCCGCGCCGCGAAGCGGTGTCGGCTTGAATGAATTGTTAGGCGTCATCCTGTGCTCCCGAGAACCAGTACCAGTACATCGCTGTTTCGTTCGAGACTTGAGGTCTAGTTTTATACGTGAACAGGTCAATGCCGCCGAGAGTAAAGCCACATTTTGCGTACAAATTGCAGGCAGGTACATTGTTCGTTTGTGTCTCTAATCGTATGCCAAGGAGCTGTCTGCTTAGTGCCCACTTTTTCGCAAATTCGATGAGACTGTGCGCGACTCCTTTGCCTCGGTGCGTGTGCGACACAACAATGTGTTCGATAGAGGCTAGATCGTTCCATGTTGAGTTGAGTTCAATCTTCCCGACAAGCTCTTGGTCGATGAATGCGCCATAGCAAGCAGAGTCTTCATCAGAGTCATCATCCGAGATGTAATCCTTCCGGTAGGGGCTCACACTTCTGGTAGATAGTTCAAAGCCTTGGTCGGATAGGTGCACATCGAACACTTCACGAACAATGAAATGGTTCTCAGCATCCAATGTTTCCGCCACCTGCTCAGGGATCACCGAAATCTTCATATGACGCCTAACGCCTGGCACAGCGGATCGCAAACCTGGCGCGGCTTTTGGTACAAAAGGCGTGACAGGTTTGCGAATCCGTTGCTGCCACTTGTTAACCCTTTTGCCAGATTTGGTAACTATAATTTATGTTAGAGGCGAAGTCTTGGGTAAAAACTGGCCTAAAATTGCTGGGGATTTCAGGAAAGTAAACATCACCTTCCGGCTCGATGTCTATTGTAGATATATGTAGTGTATCTACTTGATCGATCAGGCTTTTGTATATCTCCCCACCACCTGAAACAATGACATGATCCGTTATTTTCTTTAGGTTGGTTAAAGCATCTTTAATTGATGGAAAGATCAATACGTTCTCATTGTCAGATGTAAAACTTGAACGTGTTACGACCGCATACTTTCGGTTGGGTAATGCTCCCATTGATTCAAAAGTCTTGCGTCCAACCAACAGCCATTGGTTATAGGTAATAGCTTTAAACAGGAGCTGTTCACCTTTGGCACTCCATGGAATATCAGGGCCATTCCCGATAACTCCATTCTTCGATATAGCTACCATTAGTGATAGTTTCACAATTCTTCCTCAGAGGTTAACATTTTATTAGTAAGCATGCTCGTTTTGTCACCCGCTGATGCTTACCGTTAATTAATATAATCACTTGTATTAAATAGACTTTCTTTAAAAATACAAGACACTCTGTTATTACAAATCGTGCATGCCGTCTATCCTGCTTGCACGATGCACATTATCTCACCCAAAGAACTCATAACATTTTAATTTATTTAGCATTAAATTAAAACTCTACCGGTAAACAAGCATCTCTAGGCGTAAAAAACAGGCACTTTTTTAAATCCCAGCTAGAATAGGCTGTATAGGCAGACAGTTGCAAGACAAGGAGCGTTTTATGTCTAACAGTCCATTTTTAAATTCTATACGCACGGATATGCGACAAAAAGGTTATGCGCTGAAAACTGAAAAAACTTACCTGCACTGGATTAAGCGTTTTATTCTGTTTCACAAAAAACGTCATCCTCAGACCATGGGCAGTGAAGAGGTCAGGCTGTTTTTATCCAGCTTAGCAAACAGCAGACATGTAGCCATAAACACGCAGAAAATCGCTTTAAATGCCCTAGCTTTTTTGTACAACAGGTTTTTACAACAGCCGTTGGGCGATATTGATTATATCCCTGCAAGCAAGCCTAGACGGCTACCCTCTGTTATCTCTGCAAATGAAGTGCAACGCATTTTGCAGGTTATGGATACTCGCAACCAAGTTATTTTTACGCTGCTGTATGGTGCAGGTTTGCGCATTAATGAATGCTTGCGTTTGCGGGTTAAAGATTTTGATTTTGATAATGGCTGCATCACTGTGCATGACGGTAAGGGTGGGAAAAGCAGAAACAGCCTACTGCCCACGCGCCTAATCCCAGCAATAAAATAACTCATTGAGCAAGCGCGGCTTATTCAGCAAGACGACAACTTACAAGGCGTAGGGCCATCGCTGCCTTTTGCTTTAGATCACAAATACCCTTCTGCTTATCGACAAGCGGCGTGGATGTTTGTCTTTCCCTCCAGCACGCTCTGCAACCACCCGTATAACGGCAAATTATGCCGCCATCATCTGCATGACTCCGTTGCGCGAAAGGCATTGAAGGCAGCCGTACAAAAAGCAGGCATCGTTAGCAAGCGTGTCACTTGTCATACATTTCGTCACTCGTTTGCTACGCATCTATTACAAGCGGGGCGTGATATTCGCACTGTGCAAGAACTCTTAGGGCATAACGATGTTAAGACCACGCAAATCTATACGCATGTGTTGGGTCAGCATTTTGCCGGCACCACCAGTCCTGCGGATGGACTGATGCTACTTATCAATCAGTAAAAGTAGATAAATATCTTTATGTAGCCCTGAGTAGCCCCTGATACTTTTTATGGTGAAAAAGATAAACAATCATAGAGGGGATAAATATGAGCCAGTTCTACCATTGTTCAGATAAGTTTAAGCAAGATACTGTCAATCACAGTGACCATTCATGGTCATTACACTTCCTCCAGTTGCCAGACAATGCCTAACATAAAAACGCAAAAGCCCAAAAGTCAGAGCTTAGGTGTTCTAGGCGTTTTCTAAGCGCTGAAGAAATACGTCTTACCGTAGATTGCGTGCGTTTCTGAAGCACATTTTCCTTATACATGGCTTTATCCCAGGCAGCTTCATCAAGCTCTTGGAGTAACAAGCCAGTAATAATGCGACACTCTCGGGTTTGTAGCGAGCCGCTGGTGAGATCGGAGTTATAGCGGAAAGGGGTCATTTGTAATTATTTGTGGGTGGAGGATAGTTAACTTATTATTGTAGTTGGAAGAGGCTGCTTTCCAAACATTAGCACCTCGTAATGCTTGTTACTGTATATTAATTTATGCTCTTAGCGCATGTTAATGGGCTATTACAATGCATAATGTCCACATCAAGATAACTGTGGCTTAACACCTGTACAAGCGAAAAAAATCAATCACCTGTCCGGAAATACGGGATCACTGTAAAGTGTTGGTGAGGCAGTCTAGGAGGGGGATTTAATTTGGGATACTGATGAAAGGATTATGATCAGTTGGATATAGGATCGTACTAAGCTGAGCGGCAGGTTAGCTAGATTAGTTAACCAGATAAGTGAAATCTAGTTCCAAACTATTTTGTCATTTTTAATTTTCGTATTAGCTTACGACGCTACACCCAGTTCCCATCTATTTTGTCACTCTTCCCTAAATAATCCTTAAAAACTCCATTTCCACCCCTCCCAGTTCCCAACTATTTTGTCCGCCCACAGGCTCATTATTTAACCGTAATGAGCCTTTTTGTTTTTTTGTCATAATATAATTTCTATTTTTTGTTTTTTTTAATATAACATAATAAAAAACAAGGAAATAAAAATATGGAAATTATATTTATTGATGTTATTGATAAGGAATATGAATTTGTATGCCAACTATATTGGCAGGTTGAAGAAAATGGCCGATTTTCATATTCAATGATTAAGATAGAAGAAAAAACACAATTAAAATCTAAAGAGATAAAAGCTATTGTGGCTAAAAGCTGCAAAGCTTATTGTTTAAAGCTAAAATGTGTGGCTTGTGGTGAAAAAGAATCTTTACGAGATAGAAGCCATTTTTCACATTTAAGTAATTTTGAACATATTTGTGTTGATTGTATTCGTATAGAGAATGAGAAAGAAAGGCAAGAAAAAATTGAATATATTGATAATTTATTATTTTTAAAAAAAGAGAACGCTTTAAGTATAAATGATCTTTCTTTTGAAAATAGTGTTTTTTTACTTGCGCTTATACGGTGTTGTGCTGATGAAAACTTAATGTATTTAGATAGCCTTGATAATCAGATGTATGAAAAATTAACACCGAATTATAAGTTTGATCTGTTAATCATAGAACAGCTTTATGCTGCTGGTGTGATTGCAGTAAGTTCAGTTACTGACTTAAAATATATAAATGTTAGTGAAAATTATATTTGTTTTAATAATAAATTTATGTGCTGGGAAGTTCTTATTAAAGAAACTGATAATTTATCTTCGACTATTGACCTACTAGAGGGGAAATTAGCTAATATCTATTACTTACAAAAAAATAAAAAATCACTAATTGAATTATGTAAGAAAAATAATTTATTTGAGTGTTTTTTTTATTTAAATCATGAAATGGATGAATATAGTTTTACATCTTTTCAGATTGGTGAAAAAACGACAAAGAATATCACCTATTTATTAGAAAACTTATCTGTTGGGCAAGTTTTCTATATTATATCTAAAACGGTTACCGATGCTTTTGTGTATCACCAAAAAAAATCGACTAAAATCAATAAAGGGAAAGCTGCGAACTCTGTTGTTGATGCAATGAAGCGAATGCATGAAAGGTATCTAGCTAATGGATGGTCGATCTATTCAAAATATCGGCCTCGTCATTGCCCTCAATCAGTACTTTGTCAGGTTTTATTTGTGTTTATCTTGCAAACAGATGATGGCGGTATTCATAAATCGTTAAAGCAAATTATAACTGACGATGATAAGGGGATTTTCTTGAATAATTAAAACTGATTTTATGTCTTTCCATAATAGTTTAGTCATTCATTTTCCTGCATCAGGGCCATTTTTCGTGCAAAAAAATGGCCCTATGTCGTGGAATAATATTGTTTGTAAGGTTGTTATTTCACTTTTTTTTCAATTTTGGTAAAAGATTTTCTATTTCAGGGTAATAGAGAGGTTTTATTTCAGTAGCTCCAAGTGGTTTTCTGATAAATTTATTTTTATATATTTTACGTATTTCCAATGTTTCTAATGAAGGGTAGCGCTTTAATTTAGTTGGTTGTGCTACGAGGTCAGCATCAATAACATATTTTTTTCCATTACTATCCATTTTAACATTGCCGTTAGAACCATAATCAAACATGATGCGTCCTCTTTGTTTAACAAAATCATAAGCATCATCATCGTTAATATTTTCTCCTGAGATGTACTTTGTAATTAAAACATCTTTTCCCTTATTCAAAGTTACTGCTCTTGAAAAATGAGTATTTCTGTTTAATTCATTGAGTATAGAGGAACAGCGATTTACATTGCTGTGAGGATTGATTTCATAGGCATCATAAAAGGGGACTTTAATAACAAAATTTCCAACACGGTAGGCTGTACCATAAACTCCGTGGCCTAATGAATTGGTTACGTTGAGGTATAAATTTGTAGGTTTTCTTTTTCCTATCGTATTTAATGGACCTTGGTAAATATAACCTTTTTTATCTATTGCTATAAAATAGATATTTTCCTCTTTTATTCTTCTAACGAAAGAATCGATCGATTTGATATCTTCTAGTTTGGTTCTACTTACAGGTGTTATCGGTTCTTGTTTTTTATTTAAAGGAGAGGTTTTTTTATCTTTTGATGCAAGATAGGGAACGTTAACATTAAATTTATATTCTTTTTTATAACTAGGCTGATTAAATTTTAAATCGCCATCATTTTTTGATTTTACATTTTTTATATTATCTATTATGAAATTTTTATTCGTTTTTTGAGGTTGATAATAATATTTATGGCTTGGAACTGTAGTGGTAATTATTTTTCTCATGATAACCTCCATTTGGATATTTGATCCAATAATATTGGATTAGGAGATTATTTATTTAAAAAAATGATACTATGAATGACTTTTTAATAAACTTTCTAAATCACTAAATATAGATTGCCATTCATTATCATCAATTTCCATGAATCCCATATAGCGCAGCATAAAAGCGCCTTCAGTGGCTAGAAAAACAATTCTGGCCTGTTTACCTTTTTCTGTTGAGGTGTCTAACTTAGCAAGCCGTTCACGGTACCAAATACGCGTACTTTCCAGATATTCAGGGGTTTGTAATAAGGATGCCATTAAAGAAGCGCCTTTTGCCATCGAGACTTTGTCGTGCTGGTGGGTCGCTTGCATATGCGCAAAAATTTGCCCTTCAGGGGAGTTATCTTGTTCAATTGTTTGATTGAAAATTTCATCATAGGACTGGCCCCAACGCTCAAACATTGCATCGATTAAGGCATCTTTATTGCCAAAACAGTACTGAACACCGCCTTTGGAAATCCCCATTGCTTTGGCGACTGCGTCGATAATGAGCGCTGTAGCGCCTTGCTGTAGAACAATGTCTTCAGCAGCATCAAGTAATTTTTCTCTATCGATTGTTCGTTGACGTCCCATTTAGAAAAACCTCTTTTCAATACGTACGTATGGATTTATATTGTAGCACGATCAGCACAGAAATCATGATCAAATAAACTCATTGAGAGAATTTTATGTTAACCGATTATAAGCGCTGGATAGTGCTTCTATTAGTTTCAAGTGTACTATTTCTTATCGTTATTGATGTCACTGTACTGTATACCGCTTTACCTAAATTAACCCATGATTTAGGCGCTACGTCATCTGAAAAACTGTGGATAATGAATGCTTACCCACTGGTGGTCGCTGGTTTATCACCTGCGGCAGGGATGCTAAGTGATAAAGTCGGTCACAAGCAAATGTTTTTGTTGGGGTTACCATTATTTGGTTTAGCTTCGTTGTGTGCAGCTTTTTCACCAACAGCAACCAGTTTAATTTTGTCTCGTGGCTTTTTGGCTGTAGGTGCTGCAGTAAGTATGCCTGCCACCCTTGCGATTGTAAGACATGTTTTTTTAGACCCGAAAGAAAGAGCTCTCGCTATTGGAATATGGTCGGCAGTTGCTTCAGGTGGCGCGGCTATTGGCCCTTTGATCGGCGGTATCTTACTTAACCACTTTTGGTGGGGCTCTGTTTTTCTCATTAATGTGCCGGTTGTTTTATTGGTTATTCCGTTTGCGTGTTATTTGATCCCTAAATGTGGCGGTAACAGCGATAAAAAAATCGACATTTTAGGTTCTATTTTAGTATTAATTGGTCTAATTGGTGTTATTTATGCGTTGAAGGAGCTCGGTAAACCTTATACTGATTGGCCTGCGGTATTGGTCTCGGGTGTTATTGGGGTTTTCTTTTTGGTGGTATTTAGAAATCGACAAGTTAAATCCACATCACCAATGATTGATTTTACGTTATTAAAGCACCCTAAATTCAATGCAGGGCTGATGATGGCGGTTTTATCCATTGTAGTTATTGTTGGTGTCGAGTTATTACTAAGTCAACGTCTACAGCTGGTTTTGGGTTATACCCCGTTTGAGGCAGCGTTATATATCATTCCAATTCCATTGGCTTCGGTGATAGCTGCGCCATTGGCAGGTATGTACCTTCATAAATTTGGTGAGGTAAAACTTACTGTTTTTGGGTTTACTTGTACGTTAATTGGTGTTGTTGGTTTAACGATGGTGTACCAAACCTCGACAGGTATTCTGTTACTTTCATTCCTCTTTTTGATAGGTTTTGGTTTGGGTGCTATTTTTACAACGGCTTCGACCACGGTGATGTTAAATGCCCCCGATGAAAAAGCAGGTATGGCGGCATCAATTGAAGAAATTGCTTATGAAATTGGCAGTGTTTTAGGCGTAACGTTTATGGGGGGACTAATGAGTGCTATCTATACGTTAAAACTTTCACTGCCTGAAGGTATAACCGTTAGTGATAAAGTTTATGACAGTATTGATGAAGCCTTATTAGTTTCCGAATCACTGCCAGCCAATAATGCATTTGCGTTGATAAATCAGGCCAATATTGCCTTTGACCATGCTTTCTTAGGGGTGATGGTAGCAACTATTTTTGTTCTGCTGATCAGTATTATTGTTCTGCCTTATTTTTTACGCTCCGAAAAGACATTAACGAGCTCATTAGATTGATTTGTCATTAAAGAGGGAGCTTTTGCTCCCTTTTACTCTTTTTTATCTGATTTTGCGGATTAATACCGTTGCGAGTAATGGGCTAATAGCAAATAGGGCGAATAACCAGATTGAAGCTTGCTGTGCTCCCGCAATCCCCCCAGGGTTAATTAGCCCGCTATTATTGACGACGACTCCCACTAAGGCGGCAGATAGCGCGGTTGCATACAATTGAATGGTAATAATGGAAGAGGATGCGAGGTTTTCCTCTCCCTCTGGCGCATTTTTAAAAACATGCAATACCAGGTGAGGCCAACACACACCAATTCCTAGACCCACCCCTGCCATGGCGATGAGATAAATAACGAACAGTGGCCATGATTCAATAAGCTGTTGATTATGCGTTAAAACAGCAAGAACAATTAAAGACATCAATATGATGACCGGCCCTATTCGAATAATTCGGATAACAATCGCCCCCGTTTTATTGGCACTAAAGAGCGCTCCGATGGTCCAACCTGCGGCCATTATTGCGGTTAAATAACCCGCAGTGAGTGGAGAAAACTGATGGATGGTTTGTAAGAAATAAGGGACATAAATTTCTGTTGTCATGCCTCCAACTAACAAACACATGGTTAAAAATATGACGCCAAGTGGGCTTTTGAGTGAATAGGATCCAGTTGGTAATAAGCGTCTGTCATTTTTGCCATCGAGTAAGGCAATAGTCAGCAGTATGGCTAGACCAATTAACAAACCAATAAGGTTTATGAATAAACTTTCAGACAAACTTCCAATTGAAATAGCAAGAACGGATATCACTAACAAAGAAATCGCTAGGAATGGAACTTTGCTGTTTTTTGGTGCTTGAGTTTGCTTTTTAGGAAGTTGATTGATGACAATGAGTGCGAGAAAAACAGCGACAGGCAGTAAAGCCCAAAATGCCCAACGCCAGTGGCCACTTTCTGCAAAAATCCCCCCAATTGCAGGGCCACAGAGTGTTGCTATTCCCCACATACCCGAAACAACTCCCATTGCTCGGGACCATAAGTTTTCGGTAAAGACAATGCGGATCAATGCATAGCTAAGAGCAAATAGAATACCACCCCCCAGCCCTTGCAATGCTCTACCACCAAGTAATACCAGCATTGATGGGGACGCTGCACACCAAATAGACCCCAAAGAAAAGAGAATGAGTGCGAATAAATAAGAATATTTAGGCCCAAAACGGTCTAATACTTTACTGGAAAGGGCTGAACCGACAATGGATGTTGCTACAAATAAAGTGGTATTCCATGCGTAATATTCGAGACCACCAATATCGTTAACGACACTAGGCAATATGGTTGTTACGATATAAATATTGATAGCATGTAGTGCAACACCTCCAGTTAGGGCAATAGTGAGTAATGCATTAGTGCCACTGAGTAAATCAGCCCATTTGGCTTGAGGTATGGTTGATGTTTCATTGCTCATAGAGAGACCCGCTAGACGGAATAGTAGAAAAAGAGGTATTATCCAAGTAATAGCTTGGATAATAGAGTCGCATAATGATTAATGCAAGTAATTACTTTGATAATTTAAATTTGACACAGGCCGTGGATAAGGTTCTTTTTTGTATCAAAACTAAAGGGCCAATTTCTACCGCTGTGATCGCAAATGATTTAAATATGACCGGAGAAGCTGCAAGGCAGCACATCCAAAAACTGACGTCATTAGGGTTAGTAGAGGGGGCGCAGTGCTTATCGCAAACAGGGGCAGGACGTCCTCGACAAAATTGGGTATTAACGGAGTTGGGGCATCAACGCTTTCCTGATACTCACGCGCAACTTGCTCTGCAATTGATTGATTCCGTTCGTACTATTTTTGGAGATGAAGGACTAGAAAAGCTGATTAACCAAAGGGAAACGGAAAGCAGAGAAAAATATTTTGCCCGTTGTAAAAATTTACCATTAGCTGAGCGGCTTGAAGCATTGGCTGAAGTGCGTAGCGAAGAAGGGTATATGGCGAAGGTTGAGCAAGATGGTGACAGTTGGTTGTTTATCGAAAACCATTGTCCAATTTGTGCAGCAGCCACTGCTTGCCAAAACTTTTGTCGGTCGGAATTGGCGTTGTTCAGTGAGATTGTGGGTGATAATGGTAGCATTGAACGCGAACAGTACTTACTAAATGGTGCTGGGCGCTGTGTGTATCGTGTGAAGGTTAAAAGCTAAATACCGAGACACCTTGGTATTTAGCTTAATAATAGTATTATCTCTCAATTATTAGTGTTTCAGTTGACTCAATATATGGCGCCAGCTCTTCGTTGTTAAGCCATAACGGTTTCTTACCAAATTGCTGATATAAAGAAAGTTGATCTTGATAGTGAGGCGAAGGTTTTCCTTGCGGGGAAATAAAGCCACTTTGCCCTGGAGCTACAACGTCCCATGCGCTCACCCCTTCTTCGGTAAACACGATTAAGTCGTTTTCAGTTCCCCGATTATGGTATTCATTTTGATGGAAATTTTCTTGAGGTAAGGCTTGTGGTATACCAAAAAAATTATTTTCACGGAAGGTTAATGCCGTGGCTGGTGTTTGCCAATTAGTCGGGTTATCACCGTATTTTTCTATCATTTTTTGGTAAGTCGTATTCAAAGCCTTTCTAATAACATCATTCTGCGGTTGTCCTGAAAATAAATCGATAGACTGAGATATGGGGGATTTATCTTCTAAGAGAGATTCATACAGTAATTTTGCACCTGTACTGATATTTAATGACCCTGTTGGGCCTTCTTGCGTCGTCTCATAACCACTCGCTAGGTACCATTTATCAAATGGTGCAGGGACGGTTTGGCCTAGGGTGGCTTTAAGCATTTCTTTTAACCAGATATCGAGGATAGCAGACCCTGGGTGAATATAATGTTTTCCATCACTTGATAACTGGTTTATGCCATCCCATTGCTGGAGCATGGACACTAATTTGACGCTATTGTCATTTGATGGCAAACCTTGTGTCGCTTGAGTTAGAAATGGTGTAAATAAGCGATGATTAAGGTCGACACGGCTAGTTTGCTGTAAAATCGCCCACATATCATCAGCCGTTAACTTATCATAGGCTTCAATGCGGTTATCGATTTCTTTCACCCTATCTGCACTGCCCCATAAGAAGGCAAATAAGTCGCTAGCGGGGTAATTTTTAGCTGGAGAGTTATTCCAGTTGGCGATATAACCTGATTTGGGGTTATACACTTTTGGATTATTAGCAAAGGGTTGTATACCTTTCCAGTCCCATTCTCCTGTGCCTGATACTGGTAAACGAGGATCATGGTTTATTTGGCGATCGGGGTAGTGTCCGGTATGGACATAGCCAATGTTTCCGTCTTTATCTGCATAATACCAATTGATCGTCAGTGCTTGGTTTTGTGCTTGGTCTAGCCATTGCTGCCAGTTTTGCGCTTGTCCTTGCTTTACCCAAGCCATTAAGGATGTAAGCTCCTTGCCATCCCATGCGCGAGCTTTGCTGTAGGCGGTGTGAGTTGTCTTATCCCGTTTAACCACATTACCGTGCACAGTACGGTATATTTCAAAAGTAATGGGTTGTTCACCTTTTACATTCAATGTCTCTTGGCGAGAAAGCATTTTCTTCCACTGCCCTTGGTGGAGGTAGCTATTTGGGTCTTCAGGTGAAACTTGTTCTGCAAATATATCAACACCGTCACCAAACCCAGCGGTAGAACCCCAAGATATATGTCCATTATGGCCGAATAAAATCGCGGGATAAGCAAACGGTGTATTTCCGACAATATTAAACCCTGCCCCATGTAAGCCAATACCGTATGTATAGGCTGGGTTAAACCAACCAAACTGTGGGCCATTAAGTAAAATGGCTTTTGCGCCAGAAGCTTTTGCTTTTCCAACAAGCCAAACATTGCTGGTGGTTGGGTAGCCAGCTAGCCCATTCGCACCACTTTGTTCATATTGCTTAGCGATTAACGCATTATTTTCTTGAGAAGAAAGTGCAATGACTTTTCCAGTTGTATCTTTGGCTGTGCGTTCAAACATGGGAGCAGTAAGTCGGTAATCACTAATTTGATTCAATTGAGATATATTTTTTGTTTTTTGTGAATCTGAATAGGTGAACTCTTCTGATGATATTGTTGTTGGCGCATTGGGATTATTAAGCCAATTAATTTGGTTAAAGAACTCTACTCCCAATTGTTCACCGTACTTATCTTTAAGCGCAGTGAGTAATGCTAGGTTATCAATTTCACTATTCATATCGGAAAAGCGGTTTGCCATTGTACCGACCATAATCATAGCAACATCAAAACTCGTCCATTGGGATGGCAAAAAATCATAGTCAATGAACTGTTTTGGCATTAAGTCATCTGGCTTAGTATTGATTTGTTTAATCCATGCATTCATACCATCTGCATACCCTCTTAAAATATCTTGTTCTTGGGAGGGTAACTGATTGATTTGTTTATGGATAGAATCAGGCCAATAGTTGTTTCTGATTTCTTTATCAAAAGAAATATAATCCTTACCTAATACTTCAGAAACAGTACCTTGGGTACTGCGTTTGGCCATTTCCATTTGGAATAATCGGTCCTGTGCCACAGCATAGCCGTACCCATAGAACAGGCTATAAGTATCATTGGCATAAATATGAGGGACGCCATAATTATCTCGTTCAATTTTAATTTGAGTTGATTGAGAAAATGATGACAGTGATAAGGAGCTTAAACTTAGAACAATAGCGATTGAGATGAGGTGTTTTTTCATTTATTGAGTCCCATGTTGTTATTATTTTTCGAGACTATCATTATTATAATGTTAATAAATGGTTAATTTATGGTTAATTGTTAATATGTGAACCACGATCACATAAAAAGATACATAAATTTAAATAAAGCATAAAAAGTGAGTCATAATTGTGATGGTGCTAATTTAAAGTGAGCGATTATTGGTTTTTTGATGGTAACGATGACTCAGCCATGCATAGATAGCCCCTGCAATAGCCCCCGCTATATGTGATTCAGTTGAGATGTATAAGTGAGTAGGTAATAAGCCGCTAGCCATTGTGCCAAAATAGAACAGCACTAATAATGCGATAGCGATATCACCCCATTTTCGCCGGAAGAAGCCTTGAGCAATTAGCAACCCCCATAAACCAAAAAACCACCCGCTTGCGCCGATGTGAACTGCATTCCTACCAATGAGCCAAACTGCTAACCCACCAACAATAATGATAAACAGTGATGCCAATATGTAAGCTTTGATGGTGCGATGAAGCAATAATGCGCTTAAGATGATAAATGGAGGCAAGTTGCTGAGTAGATGCTCCCAGCTTCCATGAATAAATGGAGCGAAGAAGATACCGAGCAAGCCCCATTCTGTACGTGGAACTAGCCCAAATTGGGTTAAACCGCCAGCGGTTAAGCTATTAACCGATTGAACAATAATAAAAATTGCAACAATTGAGGTTAATAACTTAACGCGAGGATACCCTGATAAATAGCTCATTAGTGGTTGCCAAGTGCTTGAACACTTTCAACGAGTGACGCTAGCTGGCCAACAACCCGATCACCAATATCTGCATTATCTCCACCTAACGATTTGTTACGCATAAAGTCTTTCTTGATTTGTTGCCAACGTGCAGAATCTTTTTCTGTTAATGTACCACGCAGTTCAGCGAGTTTGAGTAGGTTTTCTTCTGCACCCGTTGTGAGCAGCTGTGCTTCACCCAAGTAGTGGTCATCGAGTAATCTTTCAAGTTCATTATTATTCATCACTGAAGAGACTTTTTCGCTGAGTTTATTCATATTACGGTAACTACCTTGCAAGCGAAATGCAGGCTCTGTCCGGTACTTATCGGATTGCGCTGCGCTAGCGATATAGTGTTGATTCACTTTCAATACAACATCCCGTAACTTAATTAACTTGCTGATTACCGAGGTGATTTCATTAATTTCTGCATCAGAGTATGGGTAACTTAAGGTATTGGTAGAGACAGATTTGCCCATCGCTTTATCGACAAATAAGTACAGGTCGTTCAGATCTCGTAATGCAAGAGGGGCTAATACAGGGTTTGATGTCAGGCTGTTTTCGATATAGCTCAAAGCAAATGCTTCATCCATACCCCCTAGCACCTCACCAAGGTTATAAATATCAGCGCGGTTTGCAAGCATGTCAGGGATCCGGAAAACTTCTCCAGACTCGGTATAAGGGTTACCTGCCATAACGACACAGAATTTTTTACCCCGCATGTCATACGTTTTGGTTTTGCCTTTCCAAACCCCTTCAATGCGTCGTGTTCCATCACATAAAGAGATAAATTTTTGCAAAAACTCAGGGTGTGTGTGCTGAATATCATCAACGTATAGCATCACATTATTACCCATTTCTAAAGCTAGATTGAGCTTTTCTAGCTCTTGTCTTGCCGTTGCGTTAGGCGCTTGTTCAGGATCAAGAGAAAGTACATCATGGCCAAGAGCAGGCCCATTGACCTTCATAAAAATTAGCCCTAAACGGTCAGCGGCATATTCCATTAAAGTGGTTTTACCGTATCCGGGCGGTGAAATCATTAATAGCAGCCCCATGAGGTCAGTGCGTTTACCTTCCCCTAAAGCCCCAATTTGTTTTGCCATGTTATCGCCAATGATAGGCAAATAGACGTCGTTTATCAGTTTGTTACGTACAAAAGAGCTTAGTGGCTTTGCTTTGTATTCATGCAGTTTTAAACGGCTACGTTCTTCAGTCACAATTTGTTGGCGCAGAGTTTGATACTGGCGGAATTCGGGAATGAATCGCTTCCTTTGACCACGCATACGACTGAAGTAGTTATCTAAACTCAGTGCTAGAGTTTGGTTTTCAATGGTCGGGTGTTCACCGAGCAACCCGCTAACCTTAAAGTAAAGGTCTGCTTCACTAAAGCGAGCGGAAGCTACTTTATCTAAGATAATAATGGCAATAGCACCCGGTATGTATGGAACAAGGTGAGCAAATTCAGGGGTTGAGCACAGCCCTTGTAGCCAGTTTTGAACTAATGACCAGCGCTGGGCGTAGCGAGCCCCTAAATTTTGTTGTGAGCGATTAAAATCACCCCACATATGGGCTTCTTCTAAGCGGCTCTGGAGCGCTAAAACTAACTCCCTTGCGTACTTGCTATAGACGAGCTCTATCGGAGTTCTTGCTAATACAAAACTAAGGTATTCAGCGGCTTGGGTTTGCTCATAAGCTTGGCATTGAATGGGGTTATCTTGTAAAAATAAGCTAATCCCAGCTTCGATTTCGGCTTGTAGGTCAAGAAGTGCATTGTCATTATGGAATAATTGGTGAATATTCATGGCTGTTCTTGCACGTTCAGGCCATAAAGCGGGGAAATCGTCGTTTTGTACTTGCTCCCAATAAATAGCTGCGATAGCACGGGCTGTCGGGCTATACCGTAATAAATCTGCACTTTCACCGATTGGCAGTAGTTTTTTCAGTAAAGCAACAGCATCGTGGTCATGAATACCTTTTTCATAGCCTTCTTTATAGCGTGGGCTCGCAAAATCACGGACAATTTTTTCAAGTTTTTCCGTTGATGTTAATGCGTTTTTTAGGATATCAAAATCTAGCCCTTCTTGGCGTTTTGTTGCGGCATAGATAATTGAATAAGCAAGGTATTCTGCGCGGTAAACCGTATCAGATTCGGACTCTAATGAGGCACTCCAATAAGGTTTGAGTTGTGATAGTTGTTCATTTTCTATGGGTTCTTGGAAATCTGTTCCTGTGAGATAAACCCATAGTTGTTCATTTTTTGGTAAAATAGTGAGATCAAGCTCTTGAGTGTTTACGCTGAACCGGTGACGACCGAGCTTAATGACATTCCCACCATCTTCAAAAATATCTGTTTTATCACGCAAAACTCGAATGGCTTGGTCCCGAGAGGATTTCAAACGTGCATCAATATCATCAGCTTTAACGTTATCGTTAATTTCCCTTAATTTTTCAATTATTTCACGTGTTTTAAGCGCTAGAGGGTCTGAGGCGAAGAAGGCATTGAGCTCATCTTGAGATTGTAAACGAGTTGTTCGTCGTTGCAGGCTGTCTAGTAGGCGATCTGCTGCAGTAACTAAATTTTGGGCGCGGCGTTGGCGGTCATCAATAAGAACTTGTTTATGTGATTCAAAGGTTTCGAGTAATTCTTCCCGCTTAGCCAAGATATCATCAAGAAATTCATCATGATTGCTAAATTGGCTTTCGAGTTCTTCTAACTGAACAAGCAATCTTGATAACTGATCATCGCAACGTTCAGGATCAGTGGCAAGAGACAGGGCATTGGTAATGCCTTGGCTGAACAGCCGGAATTGTGCGCCAAATTGAGCGACGGTTTCCACACTGCTTTGTGATTTTCGTTTTTGTTGTAAACGAGCTCTAGATTGGTTTAGCTGAGCATAGATTTGCGAAATAGCATCAATAATGTGGGTTTGTTGTGTGACATCGTTGAAACTCAGTGAAGCCATTAAGTTTGATAGCATATCTAAATCAGTAGACATTTTTTCCATATCCTTCATGGGAATGTCTAGCTGAGCACTGTTTTGGGCTTTTTCTATTTGTTCTTCGAAAACAGTTAATTGTGTTTTAAAGGGCTGTAATGCTTTATCGCTAGCCAGGAAAACAGCGGTTTCTTGCGATACATATTGTTGATTTTTCTCTATTTCACTTTCCATTTCGCTAAGCTTTTCTAAATCCATATAGCGAAATTCGCGCAGTGAAATCAAGTGCCCGCGTTGAGCACTCAGGGCATTTAAGCCATCAACAAATTGTTGAATATCAGCCCAACTTTCAGGCAACGTTAGTGAAAGTAGTGATTTTTGGCGGCTGATGGCTTCATTCATTGATTTAGCTGATTGCTGCCGTATGCTTTCGACCTTCTCATATTCATCAAGGACAAGTTCACTTGTTTGGGTGATTTCTTTGAGCAATTTGCCAATACCAAGGCATTGTTCATCACCAAACCAGTAATAAATATCCAGTAAATTTTTTGCTTGTTGGCTGAGCTGTTCGTAGCGAGCAATAGAAATTTGGCTGCCTTCTATTTCTTTGGAAACATGTAATATTTCAGAAATACCTCGAACTAAATCTGCATTGCCGATACGCCCTAAAAAACCGCTACGAGTCGGCTGTTGGTCGGCAAATTCTTCTGAGTAAAATGGGGTCTGCCAAACTTGCATAGGATGAACGCGAGTCGCTTCTTCGCCTTCACCTTCAAATAACACCATTTTTCCGTCTTCAAGCATGGCATAGCCATGGCCAATAAGCGGAACTGAAAGTGTTCGTTCAATTAAATTGTAATTGAATAGAGCAATACGACCTTGATTTGGTGAATAGAAAACATATAGGACATCTTCTCCATTTGGAGAACGACGCAAACGGCGAAAACGCATTCCATCCATAGACTGCTCAAACGTTTTATAGTCACCATTTTGTAAGTAGTAGCCGCCAGGGAAAATAATACCGTGGTCTTCTGGTAGCTGGACACATGCTTGCCCAATGGCATCAATGCGTTGTACAGATTGAGACAGCGTGTTGTAAACCAAGTAACGCCAAGTTTCTTCTCGATAGGGTAAAACTTTTAAGATAATTAAACTGCCAGTTTGTGCATATTCAATTTGTGCGTCATCTAAAGATTGGTTTTTATCAAGAACAGCTTCTTGGTAAATCCCCAAACCATCTTCAGTGTTATTTTCACACTTGATGGTTAAATCACCGCCAATAGTTTCTATGAATACAGTGTCAAGAATATTGATGTGAGGGTATCGGCCATTAACCGTGTCTTCCCGTGTGGTTTTTTGCCATTCAAAATCATAGGCTGGTGGGAGGGCGATATCGCGTTCACCCCGGTTATCAATATACTCAATTTTGCGTTTGTCGCTGGAGATTGACCAGCGAAAAACTCGCACGTCCGTGATGCGATCGCCAATTTGAAAACTAGCAAGAAGTTTGCCGTCCCGTTCAACAAGTTGCAGTAACTGTGTGTTCTTATAATAGGTATAGAGTTCAGTAAAATCTTGAACAAAGCGATTATCGCTCAAGAAGGTATCTTCATAAGGGACTGCTTCAACATCAAACTCATTGTCGTTTTCAATTAACCGATATAGTGAAAATACATCTTCGAGGTGCGTTTCTTTTTTTAGGCCGAGGAATACGTTATAACCGAATAAGAGCCATTCACCGACGCGGACAATGTCCCTTGCTTGGCAATTATTTTCAGTACGAATGCGAATACGACCAATAATATCCATTTGGCTTTGACCAAATTCATCCAACCGCATTTCATTGAGTTGTGCGGCTTTTTGATGCAGCTGTTGCCCTTGGTCGGTCAGGCGTTTGCGTAATATTTCATAAGCACCACCTTCTGCAACAGCGCTATCGAGTATTTCTTGTTCGCGATCCGTATCCTGAATATCTGACATTGCGCAGCGAATTCCCTTAACTAAGACAATAAAAATGGAAAACAAATAATGAAGAACAATAGGGGGTAGGTTCACTACCCCAATGTGCTAAAGGTTTACAGCTGGTCATCCGTCGGTGGAATCGGTTTTGACATGACTGTTTTTGCTGGCTGGTTAGCCCCTTTAGCTGCCATAAAACCGTTGATAAGGTCTTGAACTTCTGGGTTTTTCAATAATGCGGCAATATCAATTTTTTTGTCTTCTTTGCTACGATTTATGAGCTTCTCGACATTTTCTTTTGCGAAACTGCTTTTATCCATAAAGCCATCAACCGCTTTACCGAGGCTTAGTGCTTTAGAGAAGGTGTTGAAGAAGCTGCCGTCGCCGCCCACAATTTCAATATTGGTTTTGCTAAGAGCTGCAGCCAATACATCAGCTTGCTCGCGGGCAATTTCTTTATTTGCGTCGATAGAGGCCATGGATTGTTCGAACTCTTTCTCAAGGCGCATACGAAACTCTTCATGTGAACGTGCAGTATCGCTGAGGTGATCCATTGATTTAAATTTGTCGGTTAAACCATCGGCTTCAGCTTTCAAGCGTTGGCGGATAACTTCTGCTTGCGCTGAACCTAATTGTCCTTCACCTCGAGCTTGTGCTGCCAGTTTTTCTTCCAGTACTTTCGCGTCAGCTAAGCCTAGTTTTTCTTTAGCATTTGCTTGTTGTTCTTCACCACGAGCTTGGGCTGCTAATTTCTCTTCAAGGATTTTTGCTTCAGCAAACCCTTGTTGTTGCTCTGCTTTAGCTTTAGCTTCCATAACCTGGGCTTCTGTTAAGCCTTTTTCTTTCAGCCCACGTGCTTCTGCTAACAGTTTCTCAGCCGTAATATTGGCAAGAACAAGACCTTCTTTTTCTTCTGCCTCTGCAGTTGCTTGGCGAACTCGAGCTTCTGCTAAACCTAATGCCGCGTGTTCGGCTTCAACCCCTTCAGCTAAGCGCTTTTTGGCTTCAGCTTGCTTTGCCGATGCTTCGAGTTCTGCTTGTGCCATGGTGCTTATTTCTTCTGCACGGTGTTTAGCACTGGCTTCATCAGCTTCGGCTTTTTTCACTTGGCGAACTAGCGACTCTTCTGCTTCTGCCTGTGCGTTAATCACGGTGACTTGGCGCATGCGTTCAGCTTCAGAGACTTCACGAACTTCTTTGATGCGTTCTTCTTCTTGTGCCACGGTTTTTTCAACGGCTACACGCTCACGTATAACATTGGAGATATTTTTGCGTTCTTCTTCGAGTGCTTTTTCTTTTTCTATACGTTGTAATTCAACTTCTCTTTCACGGGCAACAATTTCGAGCTCACGTGCGCGGCTCACGCGTTCTTCTTCGATGGCGACTGCACGAGTACGGTTTTGTTGAGCAACTTCAACTTCGCGCATGCGGTTTTCTTCACGGATTTCAATTTCTTGCTGGGTTTGAATACGCGCTTGCTCTGCTTTAAGGCGCTCTTCTTCTTGAACACGTAAGGTTTCAGCTTGTTCACGTGCACGAATATTATCAATTTCACGTTTTTGGCGAGCTTCGGCATCGGCTTGTTGGCGCTCTAAGGCTAAACTTGCTTCGCGGGTTTCAACGTTTTTCTTTTGAATTGCGAGCTCTTGATCACGCTCTTTTTGGTTGGTCTCAATATTGTGGATCGCGGTGATTTCAGTAATTTTACGAATACCTTCGGAGTCAAAGATATTGTTTGGGTCTAAGGCTGATTTTGGTGTTTGTTCTAGGTAATCAATCGCCACATCTTCAAGTGCATAGCCGTTAAGGTCCTTTCCTATCACATCAACAATGCGATCACGGAAGTCTTGTCGGTTTTCAAATAAAGTGGCTAAATCCAGTTGCTTACCGACTGTTTTTAAGGCTTCAGAGAATTTTGCACTGAATAATGTACTGACCGCTTGATGGTCTGATGCACGGTCAACACCGATAGCTTTTGCAACTTTCAGCACATCTTCTGTCGTTTCATTCACTCGCAAATAGAAAGCAACAGTGATATCAGCACGTAAGTTATCATGACAAATCAAGCCATCTTTACCGCGGCGATCAACTTCAAGTGTTAGCAAAGAGATACGCATGAATTCTTTTTTGTAGATGACAGGGTAAACTAATGCCCCTGTAAAATGCACTTTAGGCTGTGATGACATGTCATTGACAATCAAAGCAGTACCTTGTGGAACTTTGATATAGAAGGCTTTGAATAACCCAAAGAACCCTAAAATAACTAGGATGATCCCCCCGATAATTGTTAAAAAGGGCATTAGTGCAGCCAAGTCCATATTAATTCTCCATTGGTTCTGACGATGACGTCATTTCGATTATGCAAGCAAGATATTTATTTTAAAAAGCGAAGTTATCCGTGGCGAAACTCATTTTCACTGACAACTTGGTAACTGTGCGATGCTGCGTCATAGCTAATAATAACAACACGATCACCGCGTTTTAACTGTTCGGAGGATGGGGCGCGTATTTGTAAAATTAACCCGGCTCCGCCATCTTCTAATAGCGCTTCGCCATTTTGTTCACTCACCGTTCCTGAACGTACTGTGGCGTATTTACCGATAAGTTGTTGTACTGTTTTGGGTTTATTAAGGCTCACCAATTTTTTGCGCACAGGTTTTAAGCACAAAGCGGTTAAATGAAGAAAGATAAATAGGGTGATCGCAAAAACGGCGAAGCTGACGAGATAACGTAATAAATCAGTATCAATGAAGCGAATAAAGATATGTACGCTGAAATAACTGATTATCCAACCAAAAAGAGTAAATAACGTGACAATAATGGTGACAGGGATCCCTGCTAAGCCAAGCTTGGTTAGCCAACCCGCGAAACCTGTTGCATCAATGCCAGCATCAAATTCGGTATCAAGATTAAATACGTCGATATCCAATAAGCCAAAAGCGGCACATAACCAATAAAATAGAACAATGATTAGCAAACCACTAAAGATAATTGTCGGGAACATCAAACTGTTATGGAAAAACAAACTCATAGGGTTTTCTCTTTATTATTAATGCATTATTGAGCTTACGTGAAAAGGAACGTTTGTTTAATTTATCACCATAAAATTATTTAGCTTAATAATATATTTTTTAATTAATAGCAGTATCAGACTAGTCTATAAGCACTTTTAATTTTTTGAAGTCTCTTATAGTACTGGTTGTTTATCCAGCTTTATTTGGTGAAGTTATTCCTAAAGTCTTATCGATAATAGTAAGACATTAATGAGATAGGATTTTACCATTAATAATCAAGTTGATGATAATCATTCTCAACTATAATAAGCGTGTTTAAAGTACAAAATGGGGGGGATTAATAAGATTAAAGTGATAAATTCGCGCTTCATGGATGAAAACTATTATGAAGCGCAAAAAAGTAAGATTAGTCTATCAAGTTCAGGAATGCCGCACCTCGTGCGCCTCCAGAGTCACCATAACGTGCTTTTTCGATTGCAGGTAATGTTGCTATACCATATAGGTATTGTGGAAGCACTTCTGGTAGTTGTTTATAGATCTCTTCAAACTGTGATAACCCTCCACCAATAACCACTAAGTCGGGGTCAAAAACAGTGACAATTTGCCCCATAAACATCGCAAGTAATGACATATAGCGGTTAACATGCTCTTTTGCTTGAATATCACCTTGTTTATATAGCTCAATAATTTCGATAGCCGAACGTTTTTCATTGTTGAATGAAGAATAAATACGCTCAAAGCCCGGGCCGGATAAATAGGTTTCAAAGCAAGCTGTTTGGCCACAGCCACAAGTTATTTCAGGAACTTTTTCCCCTAATAGCTTGGCTCCACGAACGCTGAGGTTCATGTGGCCTATTTCCCCTGCAATTCCATTTTTACCGGATAAAACTTTACCATTTATAATGAACCCACCGCCCACACCAGTCCCTAAAATTAAGCCAAGAACGGTAGGGTAGCGTTTGAAATCAGGGTCCCAAGCTTCTGATAATGCAAAGCAATTTGCATCATTTTCTACTTTTACTGGGCGCTGTAATATATTAGCAAGATCATGAATTAAAGGTTTGTATTGTGCAGTAGGGACATTGGTTGTAAATACGGTTCCTTCAACGTGGTTTACGATACCCGGAACGCCAACACCCACTTTTCCTTGGCAGTTAAATTTTTCATCTGCTTCTCGTGTGAGCTCAAGAAATGTATTTAAGAGCGTTTGGTAGTCATCTTTGGGTGTAGGAACACGCTTTTGCCAGACCTGATTTAATTCGTTATCAAAGACGGCAAGTTCAATTTTTGTCCCGCCCATGTCAAAGCCGTAATACATTTTCATCTTCCCCTAATGGTTTATTTATTAAAAAGATAATGTATCTATTTGATAAATAATAAGTGATGGAATCTACTGGTCTAATTATACAAAAGTTCATCAGAGGATAAATTACTGTTTTGGTTTTTATTTTGTATATGGACTCTTTTCTTAACTTTTCGCTTTTTTGAACCTTTTTGAATAAAAATAATTGCACCGCTATCTCAAATGCTATATTGTTATATTATAACATAACATTTAGGTGGTTATTATGAAACAGGGGATCCATCCACAATACCGTACCGTGGTTTTTCATGACACAAGTGCAGATGCCTATTTCAAAGTAGGCTCAACAATAAAAACTGAAAAAACAATCGAGTATGAGGGTGAAATATTTCCGTATGTCACGCTTGATGTCTCTTCTCAGTCACATCCGTTTTATACCGGTAAACAGAAAATGATTTCTCAGGAAGGCAAAACGGCACAGTTCCAGAAGCGTTTTGGTCGTTTTTTACAGTCAGAGGGTAAATGAAGATGAAAGTACTGAGTTCATTAAAAACGGCAAAAAACCGTCATCCAGATTGCCAAATTGTTCGCCGTCGTGGCCGGGTGTATGTGATATGCAAAACAAACCCGCGTTTTAAAGCAGTGCAAGGCTGTAAGAAAAAACGCTAATTATTGAATTTAAACATAATTATAAAATTTCCTGTATCACTTTATATTTTATTTGCTTAGCCATTGCAGATTATTGCTCTCTGCCGTGGCTTTTTTTTATTTGTTTTTTTGTCCACTGATCCCCTCGATCATTAGCATGATTACTAATCTTCTTATTATTAGTGATGAAATTCACTTGCACATGGATGCATATTTTGTCAGGTTTAATACATCCGAAAAATTTCTAGTTTCAATTTTTGTGAATACTGAATGAATGATAACAATGACGGTATTTACTTTGTGGGGTCGAAACTAGAAATTTCTTGGTAAAAATTTAAACGAACAGGGTGAGTGAAAATGAAAAATGTAGGGTTTGTTGGCTGGCGTGGAATGGTCGGCTCAGTATTGATGCAGAGAATGGTCGAAGAACGTGATTTTGATGCGATCCGTCCTGTATTTTTTACCACGTCACAACAGGGTGCAGAAGCGCCGGTTTATGGTGGCCATCGTAGCGTTTTACAAGATGCTTTTGATATCGATGCACTAAAAGCATTGGATATTATTATTAGCTGCCAAGGCGGCGACTACACGAATGAAGTTTATCCTAAACTTCGTGAGTCTGGCTGGAATGGTTACTGGATTGATGCTGCGTCTTCATTACGTATGAAAGATGATGCGATTATTATTCTTGATCCCGTGAACAACCAACATATCCAAGACGGCTTAAATAAAGGCATTAAGACCTTTGTCGGTGGGAATTGTACGGTAAGTTTAATGTTGATGTCTTTAGGTGGGTTGTTCACTAATAATTTAGTGGAATGGGCATCTGTGGCAACTTATCAAGCGGCATCAGGGGCTGGGGCTCGAAATATGCGTGAGCTTCTGGCACAAATGGGGTCTTTGCACACGCAAGTGGCTAAAGAACTCCAAGACCCGGCCTCCGCTATTTTAGATATCGAGAAAAAAGTCACAGATTTCACTCGCAGTGGCACAATGCCAACGGATGCGTTTGGCGTACCATTAGCGGGTAGCCTGATCCCATGGATTGATAAAGCGTTAGAAAATGGCCAAAGCCGCGAAGAGTGGAAGGGCCAAGCAGAAACCAATAAAATTTTAGAAACGGGCAATAATATTATTCCAGTTGATGGGTTATGTGTTCGTGTGGGTGCGCTGCGCTGTCATAGCCAAGCTTTCACATTGAAGCTGAAAAAAGATGTTCCGTTGAGTGAAATTGAGCAATTGCTTGCCTCACATAATGATTGGGTGAAAGTGGTTCCTAATGACCGCGAAATCACTATGCGTGAGTTAACTCCAGCGGCAGTCACTGGCACGCTTAGCACCCCTGTTGGCCGCTTGCGTAAACTGAATATGGGCCCTGAATACTTATCTGCCTTTACGGTTGGTGACCAATTACTGTGGGGAGCTGCTGAGCCTCTTCGTCGTATGTTACGGATTTTATTATAAGCGCGGCGCAGCGATAAGTCGTATTCGATAAACCTGCATAATTTAATATGCAGGTTTTTTTTGTACCTAAATTAGTGACGAGCCGGTTCATTCTGCGGCGGCTGGTGCTCTAACTCTTTTGCTAAGAAGTAGTTCAAGAATGTTCGGATCACGGCAATAATACCGAGTTTAATGAGGCTATCTAAATCTGGGTCAACGGTTGTTGCTAAGATATCAGCGGCTAATTGGAACTCTAACGCAGTGGCTAGCCAATCACCAAAACAATAGCGAGCGGTACGTGCTTTTTGGGTTTTCATCCACACGATCAGGGTCTTGATTAACCCAATCACTACGCAGATAACTGAAATTGCTTCTAAAAGTAATTGAAGTACGTGAACACTCGAGACCAGTAATTCACGTAAAAAAACTAAATCGAACATTAAAACCTCGACTCGATAAGTAAATTGGATTCATATTTGTTAACTATGAGCAAATATTGCCAAAATATCGAGTTTTATTGTGGATCTATCGTCTCAGAAGGTAATTGGCTAATGGATAAAATATTTCGATTGCCATCAATGACCTGAATATTCTTATTGGGTTGATGACATTCACGTAAAGGTGATAAGCAAGCTTGTTGCGAACCTTGTTGTATATTAAGCCAATCACTGATTAGCCAATAATTATTCGCTGTAGAATAAGGTGACTGCAAGTTTACTGGTTTGATGTTTGGTTTACTGGCACTTTCGCTGTACCAAATCAGCAAAGGAATTTCATAGGCTTCTTTTCTTGGGTTGTTAACGCCATGGTGGTAGTGAATATTGTTATCGCTGTCTAGGCGTTGCAACGCATGGTCTGAATAGTACATCAAAGTCGCAGGTTTCCCTTCGAGTTGTTGTATTAGGTTTTCGATAAATTTATCGGTATATGCTACTGAACTGTCGTAGCAATCGTCATCTTCTTGGCCACTGAATGTTTTTAGTTCAGTTTCAGGGAAGCGGTTACAGGCAGGTTCATGGCTGCCATAAGTATGTAACACAATGAGCTTTTTCTTATCAGTGGGGTCATTGATAGCATTATTGAAGTCATCTTGCAGCTCTTCATCGTAGCCGACAAATTCGTTCCAAGCTTTCTTTTGTGACATAGAAGCAATAGCAGAAATAATACTGGTACGTTTATTAGTTTTTCCCTGGTTGCTGACCCAATAGGTTTTAAAGCCTGCATGATTGGCTAATGAAATGATATTGTCCGAATAGTGTGATTTATCCTGCATTTGCTCAAAGCGAATATTAGACAGTGAAATAGGGACTGACAAGATAGTCACCGGTGCAGGGGAATAGGCTTGTTGAAACGCCAATATTTGTGATTTTCGCTGATTTAAATTGGGTGTTGTTTCATATTGATAGCCGTAAAAACCCATATGGTCACGGCGCAATGATTCACCAATGACAAGAACATAGATTTCAGTTTCAGACGCATTTTTCTGGTAGTTAAAAGCCACTTCTTGTGATGATATTTTTTTTATCCCTCGGTTTTCATATAAATTTTTGACTAAAGCTGCAGCATTATAGAAAGGGGTGCTTAAGAAGTATTTTTCCGTGATCAATAAAGCGCTATCGGGTTTGCTAAGTAATGATGCGTAATAGGCTGGAATGGCTAATAGGTAACCACAAATTAGTGCCATACTTACCGCTGTAATACGACGCTTCATATATTTTGCGCATTGATGGATACAGGCTAAATAAGCCGAAAAAACAAGTAAATAAAAAATAACATAACCAATGTTATAGGAAAGCATTCCAACTGTTTCGCTGCTATTGGTATTGATAAAAGTTTCTGCAATCGAAGAAGAAAAGCGGATATCGTGTTTTTGATAAAAGAAGAATGAAACAGATAAATTGAGAGCCCACAGAAGTGACACAAAAACAGTAAAAATTTTGCCAAGTAAAAACCGATAAATACCGGCACATAACAGTATGATAAGCACCCCTGAAATTATGATGGCAATGTCTGCAATAATGCTGATATCTCCACTAAAAAATACAGGGATGATAGATACCAATAATGCATAAATTGAAATAATAAGTTGGCGAATCATAGTGTTATTTTACGTATTTTTGACCTTAATCAGAGGTTATAGAAGTCATTAAAAAATAATAAGTTAACATCTGGTTAACTTAGGGTGTTATTCGTTTATAACATAAAAAAAGGTAAGATAATCAAAATAGTGGCGTAAAAAACTGTAAAATATCGTGATGTTTAGTCATGACTAGCCCCTCACAACTCGTGAGGGGGAGGTAAAATATTGAGTTAGAAACTTACCGCAATTTTGGCATCAATATTGTTATCGCTATAATTTTTTGATAAAAATTTATTATAATTAATTGATAGCTTAGTATTTTCTTTTATATTGATATCAGTACCGATTTTTAATGCGACACCATGGCGTGATGCAGGAACACTATGTGTTGTAAATGAGCTTGCGGTATCAGTAAAATTCAATTTTATCCCTCTATTTAAATTCCCATATTGATATTGATAATTAAGCTCACCGTGTAAACCGATATTTGATGTTTTACTCAATTTCCATTGGTTATCAAGGCGTAGCCCAAGGGTAGATAACGTTGTACTGATGCGCTGTTTACGTGCCTGTAGTGATGTGTTGTTGATGTTTTCATTAATAGCATGATTCATTGCGCTGATATAAGTGAGATTGGTGAATGGCTCAATATTTATCCCATTTGAGTTAATTGGATAGGCCAGCTCCATAAAAGCTTGATGTGTGTTGGTATAATAGCTCGCAGAGTGACTTGTGCCATCACTAATTGAGCGTTCGGTATGAATAAGATGTGAAGTGTGACCGAGCCCAGCACGAACCGCGATAGGTTGCCATAAAGCGCTACCATAAATGGCGGCATGGTAGTTGTTACTGTTACCGTGGTCTAGGCCGCTAGATAAGGTGCTTTGACTAAACCCTGCCGCGATACCCAATGTCATTTTTTCATTGATAAAACGTCGATTTGCCCCAAGCAATAGACCATAATTTGATGACTTATACCCAGTGGCATTGTTATCACCAGTCGTTTTATCCCAATCATAGAGCATTTTGACCCATACATTGCCTTTGCTTTCGCTACTCCATGATCCAGACAAGCGAGCTTGTTCAAGTACTGTTTCTTTAATCTGACGGCTATTATTTATTTGATTGGATAATAGGTCAGCGTATATTTGCCCGGTGACATTGTGAAATATCGCTTGAGCTTGTTGTTTTGTTTGGCTTTTTAACGTTTGGTTATAGAGAGCATGGTGCGTAGGAAGCGTTTCAATGGCGTTAGCCACAGCGGTTTGGTTTTGCGTTGCAGCCGCACTGGAAAATGCAGTGTTATTGCGCCCTACCTTAAGTGTAACCTCTTTGGGGGTGTAATTTAGTGTCGTTCCAATAAACTGGTAATTAGGCACAACAGCATCAAATTGGCCATCAATCCCCTTTTGAGCGCTTAATATCGTATATTGTGTATCAAATAACTGGTGGATATCTTGCTTAGAAAGCGGGTTATTTTGATTTTCAAGCGTGACACTGACGGTACCACCTTTTAATAAAGCCGAGCCTTGGCTGATGACCTTATCGTTTTTACCTGCTGAATTGATTTCAACCAAATAATGGCTGTTGGGTGCAAAAGTTACGGAATCAATGATGTTAATTGTGCCAATTGAGTGACCGGGTGCAACAACTGCACCTTGGTTAGCGGTTAATTGTCGAATGCTCCCATTGCCCGTCAGTAAACCGTGGTGGTTAATATTCACCGAAGCACCGATTTTTCCGTCATCTAAGACTAACGTTCCTTTCTGGACATCAACTGCGGAATCTAAGTGTTTTTTAAGGGTAACCGTTCCGCCATTTATATGGGATTTTTGCGAGTATTTATTCTCACCCGTTAAGACTAAATGGCCTTGGTTTACTGTAAAGCCTGCGAAGGTATTGTTGCCAGATAATACTAATGTCCCTTGGCCTTGTTTCGTTAACTTTCCCGTACCTTGAATATTATTTTTCCATTCATCTAGTTTACCGAAATTAGCAATATCAAAGTCATTAACGTCTTGATTGACGATAAAGTTTTCATATAAATAGGAGGGGCCATGATGAGCCGCAGGTAAGTTAATTAACCCCCAATAGCTATTTGGATCATTTTCTTTAATATTCCAACCCGCAATTGATTGGCTTGGATACGCAGTGCTGGCTAAAATATTGTTCCACTGTGTTTTATTCAAGTATGGGAAGCGTAATCGAAGTAAATAACCCGCCGTTTTAGGTATATTTTTAGGCTCGATCATAGATATCTTTTGCGTTTCTTTTTTTCCATAGTAACCAATATGGTCATTGGTTATAGGGTTAGATACGGTTAGACAATTTTGACTGTTATTTGAACATGACGATGAAATATCTGTACGAATATTTTTAGCCGACTCAACAATGAATTTGCTGTTTTTTTCATCGGATAGCAGCTGTGATAATAAATAATAATTACCTACACGAGAAGCGATGGTATCGGTAGCGAAGTGTGCGCCAACAATCACGCGGCTTTCACCGTATTCAATCGCTCGGTTGAACGTTTCACTGCCTTTTTCGGGGAAAATCATCGCCAATACTGCTGCTTGCTTAAAACCATTCCACGTATGGCCGCTAGGGTAAGATGAGCCCTGTATATGTGAATAACCTGCAATATAATGACCTTCGTCATCCAATACTTGGTAAGGACGACCACGCTTAAAATGGTCTTTTAGAATAAAATCAATCGACCTAGTACGTTGTTTTTTTTCATCATAAGCACGAGTGCTTGTATCATGTAACGAACGGATTTCTTTATATTGTTTATGGTCTTTTATATTAATACCCTGTTCGCCAAACAGTATCGTTTGATAACTGTTAAATAAATAATCTGAGCTTTGGGATTTATCTGCGTGTGCTAAATTTTTTCTTTCACCTGTGATATTGATGTATTCATTGCTAATAAGCCTATCTTGCTCAGCAACTTCGCTGCCTTCTTTAGGGGTATTATTAATAACATTGTGTTTTATATCCTCAAGCCATGTATTTCTTGTATCGATAATGTTTTTCTCTAATTCTAAAATATGATTTTTTGCTATTAGAGTATTTGTGAATATGAATGGTAATAAAGTTATTGATACTGATATAAAGGTTTTTCTCATTGTAATCCCGCCGATGCTATTGGTGAAAATTTCATTTGGCGGAGTTTATTTATAATATATTTATTTTTTATGACAGTTTTAAAAATAAAAAATCGTTATTAATTAAAGTGATAAGCTTTATTTTAAATTGTTTTATTTTTTATAATGTGGTTTTCTATTGACGGGTTTTATTTTTTTATTTTTTTACTACTGGTTTGATTAAATGGTGAAAGTAAAATAATAACTATAAAAAAATAATTATAAAAAAATAACCCCAAACTTTCGTATGGGGTTATTAAATATTATTCAGTTAGCTGAATAATTAAATATCAATATTCGCTGCTTTTAGGGCATTTTCTTCGATAAATGCACGACGTGGCTCAACAGCATCACCCATTAATGTGGTGAATAGTAAGTCGGTTGCGATCGCATCTTTCACTGTTACACGCATCATACGGCGCGTCTCAGGGTTCATGGTGGTTTCCCAAAGTTGTTCTGGGTTCATTTCACCAAGACCTTTATAACGCTGTACGTATAGGCCGCGACGTGACTCACGCGTTAACCAAGTCAAAGCTTCTTCAAAGTTATCGATATCTTGACGACGCTCACCACGCTTGATGTAAGCACCTTCTTCAATTAAGCCACTGATTAAGTCACCTAAATGAGTAATGCGACGGTACTCACTGCCATGAACAAAGTCAAAATCGAGATTGTAGTCGGTATCAACACCATGGGTGCGAATACGGATAGTTGGCTCGAATAATTGACGCTCACGGTTTTCGTTAACGGTATAGCTGTAAGTGCTACCGAATTGCTCGTTATCTTCTAAGCGTTTAACCAGTGTTTTTGCCCACTCTTCTACTTTCTCGCTGGCTTTTAAGTCATCTTCAGTTAAGGTTGACTGATAAACCAAGCTGTTAAGTAGAGCTTGAGGGTAAAGGCGCTCGAGGCGACGAATAATACGGTGTGCAGCATTATATTCGACAACCAGTTTTTCGAGTTCTTCGCCTTTCATGGCTGGGGCTTCGGCACTTAAATGCAGTTCCGCGCCATCAAGAGCGATAGAAATCAGGTAATCGTCCATTGCATCATCATCTTTAATATATTGCTCTTGTTTACCACGTTTCACTTTATACAGTGGTGGTTGAGCGATAAAGATATGACCACGTTCAACGATTTCAGGCATTTGGCGGTAGAAGAAGGTCAATAGTAGTGTACGAATGTGCGAACCATCGACGTCCGCATCCGTCATGATAATGATGCTGTGATAACGCAGTTTGTCTGGGTTATATTCATCACGACCAATACCACAGCCTAATGCGGTGATCAGGGTTGCCACTTCTTGTGAAGATAGCATTTTATCAAAACGCGCTTTTTCTACGTTTAGAATTTTACCTTTCAGTGGCAAAATTGCTTGGTTCTTACGGTTACGGCCCTGTTTTGCAGAGCCGCCCGCGGAGTCCCCTTCCACAAGGTACAGTTCAGATAGCGCAGGGTCGCGTTCTTGGCAGTCAGCCAATTTACCCGGTAAGCCAGCTAAGTCTAACGCGCCTTTACGACGTGTCATTTCACGGGCTTTACGTGCAGCTTCGCGTGCGCGTGCAGCATCAATGATTTTACCGACAACGATTTTTGCGTCGTTCGGGTTTTCCAGTAAATATTCAACTAATTTCTCATTCATGATTGTTTCAACCGCTGTTTTCACTTCGGAAGAGACCAATTTTTCTTTGGTTTGTGATGAGAATTTAGGATCTGGAACTTTTACTGAAATAACTGCAATCAGGCCTTCACGTGCATCGTCACCGGTTGCGTTGACTTTGCTTTTCTTCTGATAGCCTTCTTTTTCCATGTAGTTATTCAATGTACGCGTCATTGCTGCACGGAAACCAGCGAGGTGAGTCCCCCCATCGCGCTGAGGAATGTTATTGGTGAAGCAGTATACGTTTTCTTGGAAACCATCATTCCACTGCATTGAAACTTCAACGCCAATACCGTCTTTTTCAGTTGAAAAATAAAAGACAGAAGGGTGGATAGGGGTTTTGTTACGGCTTAAATACTCAACAAAGGCTTTAATGCCGCCTTCATAATGGAAATGGTCTTCTTTGCCATCACGTTTATCAATGAGCTTGATAGAAACACCGGAGTTTAAGAATGATAACTCACGTAAGCGTTTTGCTAAGACGTCATATTCAAATTCAGTGACACCTTTAAAAGTGTCCATACTTGGCCAAAAACGAACGCGGGTTCCTGTTTGGTCGGTTTCGCCGACAACAGTCAGAGGCCCTTGAGGCTCACCATGTTTGTAGATTTGCTCATGAACTTTGCCATCGCGACGGATAACTAATTCTAATTTTTCAGATAAGGCGTTAACAACGGAAACCCCAACACCGTGCAAACCACCGGAGACTTTATAGGAGTTGTCATCAAATTTACCCCCTGCGTGCAGAACGGTCATGATAACCTCTGCGGCAGAGACGCCTTCTTCTTCGTGGATACCAGTAGGGATACCACGTCCATCATCCTGTACGGAGATAGAGTTATCGGCATGGATAGTGATCACGATATCATCACAAAAGCCTGCGAGGGCTTCGTCGATAGCGTTGTCGACAACCTCGAAAACCATGTGATGAAGACCTGTTCCATCGTCTGTATCACCGATATACATGCCCGGGCGCTTACGCACCGCATCCAGTCCTTTTAATACCTTGATACTTGAGGAGTCATATGTATTCGACATCAACGTTTCCTGCTCTTTCTATTCCTGAGGTTGAACTTCTATTTTGCCATGTTCTACACTAAACATCTTGCTATTTGCATCTATCATATCATTAACTTGCTCAGGTGTAATGGCACTGACAAACACTTGTGCTTGTGTAGCTTTGAGACGGGTTGCCAGTAATTGGCGACGGCCGGCATCAAGTTCAGAAGCAAAATCATCCAGTAGATACAGGCATTGTTGCCCGCTCTGACGGGTGAAAAACTCACCCTGCGCTAACCGTAATGCACACATAAGCAGCTTCAATTGACCCCGTGAAAGCATATCTTCAACAGGGGTTCCATTTGCTCGAATACGCAAATCCGCTTTATGTGGCCCTGAAGCGGTATAGGTTAGTGCTCTATCACGCTCAAATTGGCGCTCTAATTGTTCTGAATAATCAATTTCTTTATCCCAACCACGTTGGAAGGATACCGAGAGTGAAAATTCGGGTAAAAATTGTTGGCAAGTTTGCTCAATATTTTCAGCAATACCTGCAATATAGTCATGGCGCCATTGGCTTATTTGCTCGGAAAGCGGTGCCAGTTGTGTGTCCCAATGACGAATTTGCTCATAACGAGTGACTTGCCGTAAAGCGGCATTGCGTTGCTTTAATAACCGTTTTAAATCTGACCACACTGAAAAAAACAGCGGGTCATTGTGAAAACAACCCCAATCAATAAAAGCACGTCGATATTTAGGGCCGCCATTTAGCAAGGTAAACCCTTCTGGGGTAATCAGTTGCATTGGCAATAATTTTGCTAGTTCTGCAATTTTATGGCCATCAGTGCCGTCTATTCGGACTTTACTATCACCATCGCGGTTTTTGCTTAAACCTAATGAAAGGTCGTTTCGCTGTTCATCTAAATGGCTCAGTTTACCATGAAGAATAAATTGTTCTTGCTCATGGCGAATAACTCGGTTCGCTTGAATGCTGCGAAAGGCACGGCCATGACCGAGTGTATATATGGCTTCCAGTATACTGGTTTTACCGCTCCCATTGGGGCCAATTAAAAAATTGAACCCATTAGCAAGGGAGAGATCCGCGTTTTCAATATTTCGAAAATCACGGATCAATAAACGCGAAAGGATCATAAATACCGATTACAAACGCATTGGCATGACAACATACACCGCTGCTTTACTATCAGCGTCTTCAATCTGCACACTGGAAACAGCGTCGGTTAACAGAAGTTGCACGTTTTCACTTTTTAGCGCATTTAAGACATCTAAGATGTAGCTGACGTTAAAGCCAATTTCCATCTCAGTACCTTGGTAGCTTACATCAACAATTTCTTCGGCTTCTTCTTGTTCTGGGTTATTAGCCGTAATGCGCAATTGGTTTTCACTGAAATACAAGCGCACACCGCGGAATTTCTCATTCGATAAAATAGCCGCGCGAGAAAAAGCTTGTTTGAGTAAATCACAGCGAGCTTCTAAGGTTTTGTCTGGGTTTTTGGGTAATACGCGACGGTAATCAGGGAAACGGCCATCAACCAATTTAGAGGTAAAGATAAAATCCCCAACGTGAGCGCGAATATTATTACTACCAATTTGCAGTTGTAGAGGGGTATCACCGCCATCTAACAAACGCATTAGCTCAATAACCCCTTTACGAGGCACTATCACTGAGTGAGAGGGTAGCGATTGACCAATATCCATCGAACAGACTGCTAGCCTGTGTCCATCGGTTGAAACGGTTCTGAGCATTTGGTCTTCGGTTTCAAATAGCATGCCGTTGAGGTAATAACGGACATCTTGGTGCGCCATTGAAAACTGAGTAGCTTCAATTAAACGTTTCAGTATTGATTGCGGAAGAGAAAATTCCACTTCGCTTTGCCAATCATCTAGGTTTGGAAAATCAGCAGCGGGTAAAGTGGATAATGAGAAGCGGCTACGCCCAGAGCGGACGAGCAGTCTGTCATCATTCAGCTCTACATGAATTTCAGAACCTTCAGGTAACCCACGCCAGATATCAAAAAACTTGCGTGCGGGCACGGTGGTTGCGCCAATTTCATGCTCCCCTGTTAGGGCAACATTGGCCATCATCTCCATTTCAAGGTCGGTTCCAGTGAGTTGGAGGGTGCCTTCTTTTACCTGTAATAAAAGGTTACCTAAAATAGGCAGAGTTGGACGCCCACCTAAAGGACCACTAACCTGTTGTAACGGTTTTAATAACTGCTCACGTTCTATTGTAAATTTCATAGCAATTAAGATGATAATGTTCTGATTAAATTAGAAAAATCTTCTTTGATGTCATGGCTTTCTTCCCGTAATTGTTCAATTTTACGACAAGCATGTAACACCGTGGTATGGTCACGGCCGCCAAAGGCATCCCCGATTTCAGGTAAACTATGGTTAGTCAGCTCTTTTGCTAGTGCCATTGCCATTTGACGCGGACGTGCGACAGAACGAGAACGGCGCTTAGACAGTAAATCTGCTACCTTAATTTTATAATATTCAGCAACTGTTTTTTGAATATTATCAATAGTTACCAGCTTTTCTTGTAGTGCTAATAAGTCACGCAGTGCTTCTCTGACAAAATCGATAGTAATCGCCCGGCCAGTAAAGTTAGCGTTGGCAATCACGCGGTTTAACGCCCCTTCTAGCTCACGAACGTTCGAGCGAAGGCGTTTGGCGATGAAAAAGGCCACTTCACCCGGAAGTTGAATCTCATTTTCATCTGCTTTTTTCATTAAAATCGCGACTCGAGTTTCTAGCTCTGGTGGTTCGATTGCGACGGTTAGGCCCCAGCCAAAACGCGATTTTAAGCGATCTTCCACACCGTTAATCTCTTTTGGATAACGGTCGGAGGTCAAAATAATTTGTTGATTACCTTCAAGTAGCGCATTAAAAGTATGGAAAAACTCTTCTTGTGAGCGCTCTTTGTTAGCAAAAAACTGGATATCGTCAATAAGCAGTGCATCAACAGAACGATAATAACGTTTAAATTCTTCAATGGCATTGTTCTGTAAAGCTTTGACCATATCTTGAACAAAACGTTCTGAGTGCATATAAACCACGCGAGCGTTGGCTTTATGCTGCATAATACTATTGCCGACAGCATGTAATAAGTGGGTTTTACCTAAACCTGTCCCACCATAAAGAAATAATGGGTTGTAGGCACCACCTGGGTTTTCTGCCACCTGCCTCGCTGCAGCGCGAGCCAATTGGTTCGATTTACCTTCAACAAAGTTATCAAAAGTGTGCTTAGGGTTTACATTAGAACGATAAGCAACATCAGGCTGTACTTTGGCTGAATTGTCCCAACTCGGTTTCATTGGGGCTGACGGAACGGCAAATGCAGGTACTTGTTGAGCTGTACGTGCTTGTGCTGCTGCCGGTGCGACTGTAATCGGTTTATTGCCTACCTCAAAGTGTAGTGCAGGCGCGTCAGTTCCACAAAAGTCATTCAATAATTCATTGATATTATTGATGTACTTGTCTCTAACCCAGTCGAGAACGAAACGATTTGGGGCATAAAGTGCCAGTGTATTGTCGTTTAATTCAGCTTGAAGAGGGCGTATCCACATACTGAATTCTGTGGCAGGTAGTTCATCCTGCAATCGGGCAAGACATTGCTGCCAAAGCGAAAGTGACACGTTGGACTCCCCTAAACAAGGTCAATGGAACAAGAAGTACGGATGTAAACAAAGAATTTTCTCGGGCTTACGTTTAATCGCAATGACCCAAAAATGTTTTAGGTTAACTCTTACTTACTGCATATCGCTGATCGATGGATCAGAAATAGACCTGCGATCATACCGCAAAATTAGTCAGAGATCTCCATTCTTTTACACAGTTTTTATGCTTTTTATCCACAGGTAAATGTGATAAGGAACCTCTTATAAAGAAGAAATAGACTGGGCTACCTTAATTTACTGCCATTTTTCCACATGCTGGGGATAACTTTAGACGATTTACTGGAAATATTCTGTATGATCAAAAAATATTTTTAGATCTCTTGAAGATCCTTGCGCTTTGGGGCGGAGTCCGTATAATCTTCCTCCCTGTGTACAGTACAGATGTGATTTTTACACGAAACTGAGGTAAACTTGTTGGGTCATATCGCTCTATTTTAACGTTAATGTTAGGCGGGGCGGGGCAAAAAGCAGGTTTTCAGTCAGTATACGAATGTAATCATTCGTCGGCTGTCACAACATATGTCGGCAAACCGGTCAGCCAGGCTATAAATAAAAGTGGTTTGATTGCGTCATTTCATTGACGTGACCCCCTATGTTTTATTACAATCCTGCCTCTTTCTATATTGTTGCGATAGAGGCACAGGTGTAAATCAGTTTTCACTGGTTGCCAACGCGTTTACTGAATCAGTAATAAATTTTAAAGTTAGGTAGAAATCGTTATGAAACGCACTTTTCAACCGTCCGTACTGAAACGCAACCGTTCACACGGTTTCCGCGCTCGTATGGCTACTAAAAATGGTCGTCAAGTTCTGGCTCGCCGTCGTGCGAAAGGCCGCTCTAGTCTGACCGTTTCATCTAAGTAATAAAGCTAGCCCTCTATTCAAGTGGTTACGCTCGCTTTTACCCGGGAGTTACGTTTGTTAACTCCCAGGCATTTCGATAATGTCTTTAAGCAGCCGCAGAGGGCGAGTTCCCCAGAGATAACAATCCTTGGTCGCCTAAACGAGCTGGGGCATCCCCGCATCGGTCTTACCATCGCTAAAAAAAATGTTAAACGAGCTCATGAGCGAAATCGTATTAAACGATTAGCGCGTGAATACTTTCGTTTACATCAACACGACTTGCCTCCAATGGATTTTGTGTTATTGGTAAGGAGAGGGGTCGCCAATCTTGACAATCAACAGATCACGGAAGCATTGGATAAGTTATGGCGTCGTCATCGTCGCTTGGCTCAAAAATCCTGATCATGCTGATCAGAGGCTACCAACTGGCTATTAGCCCGTTGTTAGGGCCTCGTTGTCGCTTCAATCCTACTTGTTCAAATTACGGAATTGAGGCATTGCGCAGGTTTGGTATGCTAAAAGGGAGTTGGTTAACGGCGAAACGCGTATTAAAATGCCACCCTTTACACGCTGGTGGAGATGATCCTGTCCCACCTAGAAAAACTGATGATAATAGAGAATTATAACGATGGATTCGCAACGCAATCTTCTACTCATCGCTTTGTTGTTCGTGTCGTTCTTAGTTTGGCAGGCCTGGGAGAGCGATAAAGTTGCTCAGGACGTTAAAACTGTTCAAACTTCGCAACAAGCGGATATGCCAAGCAGTGATGCTCAAGCCGTAACTGGCAGTGGGCAAGGTAAGCTCATCACAGTCAAGACTGATGTACTGGATATACGCATCAATACTCGTGGTGGTGATATCGATGAGGCTGACCTGTTAGCCTATCCTGCGACCCTTCATTCGGAAAGCCCTTTCCGTTTACTGGAAACTAATCCAGGCTTTGTCTACCAGGCACAGAGTGGTTTAATTGGTCTTCATGGTCCAGACAACCCAGCAAATAATAATGGCGAACGTCCGCTGTATAGCGCAGATTCTACAACTTTCACATTAGAGAAAGGCCAAGATGTCTTGCGCGTACCAATGACATTTACTGATAACAACGGTGTTGTGTATCAGAAAACGTATATTGTTAAGCGTGGCCAATATACTGTTGAAGTTGAATACAGTATTCAAAACCCAACCGCTCAACCACTGAGTCTCGCTTTCTTCGGTCAGTTAAAACAAACTATCGAGTTACCGAAAGAGCGTGATACAGGCAGCAGCAATTTTGCTCTGCATACCTACCGTGGTGCGGCGTATTCTTCTGATGAAAACAACTATAAAAAATATAGCTTTGGCGACATCGAAGATAAAAACCTCGACTTAACCACCAAAGGTGGCTGGGTGGCAATGTTGCAACAATATTTTGCAACGGCGTGGATCCCGGCAAGTGCGGAAAAGAGCACTTTCTATACCATCGACCTTGATAAAAAATCTGCCATCATTGGTTATAAGAGTGAACCAATGACTATCGCAGCTAACGGTGCAGGTACTTATTCATCAACATTATGGGTTGGTCCTGAAATTCAGTCTGAAATGGCCGCAGTTGCACCACATTTAGACTTAACCGTTGATTATGGTTGGTTATGGTTTATCTCTCAGCCACTGTTCAAACTGTTGAAATTCATTCACGGTTTCGTGGGTAACTGGGGTATTGCCATCATCGTTATCACCTTTATCGTTCGTGGTATTATGTACCCGCTGACTAAAGCACAGTACACCTCGATGGCGAAAATGCGTTTACTGCAACCTAAACTGGCTGCAATGCGTGAGCGTATTGGTGATGACAAACAACGCATGAGCCAAGAAATGATGGCGATGTATAAAGCAGAGAAAGTAAACCCACTGGGTGGTTGTTTACCGCTGCTTATCCAAATGCCTATCTTCCTTGCACTTTACTATATGTTGATGGGTTCTGTTGAACTGCGTCACGCACCATTCTTCGGTTGGATCCAAGACTTGTCTGCACAAGACCCGTACTATATCCTACCGGTATTGATGGGTGTGACCATGTTCGTTATTCAGAAAATGTCACCAACTGCAGTCACTGACCCAATGCAGCAGAAGATTATGACTTACATGCCAGTCGTGTTCACTATCTTCTTCCTGTGGTTCCCATCAGGTCTGGTTCTGTATTATATCGTGAGTAACTTAGTAACCATTATCCAGCAGCAGGTGATTTACCGTGGTCTGGAAAAACGTGGTCTACACAGTCGCGATAAGAAAGAAAAGAAATAAATTGAATTTTAGGTGAGCCTTCTGCTCAGCTATCGATATAATATTAAGGCGGCCATTTAATGACCGCCTTAATTTTTTTATAGGAATGACAGAGAAACATCATGCAAATCAACGATACTATCGTCGCACAGGCAACACCTCCCGGTCGTGGTGGTGTCGGTATTTTACGTGTATCTGGCCCGAAAGCGGCACAAGTTGCTGAAATCGTGCTGGGAAAACTCCCTAAACCGCGCTATGCGGACTACTTGCCATTTCGTGATGTGGACGGTGCTGTTCTTGACCAAGGTATTGCACTTTACTTCCCTGGACCAAATTCATTTACGGGTGAGGATGTGCTTGAATTACAAGGACATGGCGGCCCAGTTATTCTTGATTTATTGCTAAGAAGAATATTAACGATTACTGGTATTCGCATTGCGAATCCGGGAGAGTTCTCTGAGCGTGCGTTTTTAAACGATAAGCTGGATTTAGCCCAAGCAGAGGCGATTGCTGACTTGATTGATGCAAGTTCAGAGCAAGCGGCTCGTTCTGCAATGAACTCCCTACAGGGCGCATTTTCTTCCCATATTCACCAATTGGTGGAAGCACTCACTCACTTGCGAATCTATGTAGAAGCAGCGATTGATTTCCCTGATGAAGAAATTGACTTCCTGTCTGACGGTAAAATTGAAGCAAAACTCAATGAAGTCGTGGCAGATTTAGAACAAGTTCGTTCCCAAGCTCGCCAAGGCAGTTTATTACGTGAAGGAATGAAAGTGGTGATTGCCGGGCGCCCAAATGCAGGTAAATCGAGCTTGTTAAATGCATTGGCGGGTCGCGAAGCTGCGATTGTCACGGATATTGCGGGTACGACGCGTGATGTGTTGCGTGAACATATTCACATTGATGGTATGCCTTTGCATATCATTGATACCGCAGGCCTGCGTGAAGCCAGTGATGAAGTTGAGCGAATTGGTATTGAACGTGCGTGGAAAGAGATTGAACAAGCGGACCACGTGCTGTTTATGGTAGATAGCACCACAACCGATGCAACTGAACCACAAGAGATTTGGCCTGAATTTATGGCGCGTTTACCCGATGAACTTCCGGTCACCGTAATTCGTAACAAAGCGGATATGACGGGTGAACCCGTTGAGTTTATTGATAATACGCGTTATCCGTTAATTCGTTTGTCTGCACGCGAAGAAAAAGGCATCGATTTGCTGCGCGATCACCTAAAAGAAGCCATTGGCTTTAACAGCAATACAGAAGGTGGTTTCTTAGCACGTAGCCGCCATTTACAAGCACTAAATGCAGCCGCCGTTCACCTAGAACAGGGTTATGACCAGTTAGTGAATGCTCGCTCCGGTGAGTTATTAGCAGAAGAATTGCGTTTAGCTCAGCAGGAACTTAGTGAAATTACCGGTGAATTTACCTCTGATGATTTATTAGGCCGTATCTTCTCAAGTTTTTGTATCGGGAAGTGATGACTATTAGCTAGTAAGATAAAAGGTACAGTGGTTAGCCAATGGGTAATAAAAATTGGCTAACTTTTAGTTTATTTATTAAGTTCTTGTTCTATATAATCCAATACTTGATGAGCTAAGCTAGTAAAAGCAATAATTGCTTCATCCCATTGAGTAGGAACTTCTGCATAAACCATAGGACTTACATAGTTATTATAACGCTCTATGAATTTTGGGGTTTCTACTAATAATTTTAGCCCATAGCGAAGTTCTGTAATAGGCGAGTCAACCAGTTGTGTATGTTGATTTCCATATCTTGTAATATCTCCATCAAGTGCTTTTTTCAGTAATTGACTTAAGAATTCAATATTAGATGGTTGGGATAGCTGTATATGAAAAGTATCATAAACATGTCGAATAAGTGTCTCATCATCTTCACGTTGGCCATTTCTTGCGACACTCGCTGTTCTTCGTAGCATCGATAGTAACTTTTCAGCTTGAGTGTCAATAATTGCCGAGCAAATCATGTTATAAATTTCGATATCAGATTCTGTAACATTTGAATAAATAGATTGAATATTCCTAGATATGGGTTCACTAAGAAGGTCTGTCTCTATAAATTCTAATTTTATAAAAGGACGTAAACATGGTGCTTGCCTGTGATCTTGAGGATAACGGATATCAAAGGAAAAATAGCGGTATTCATCTTTAACAGAAGGCGCATTATCTAAAGAAAAAATAGAATTTTGGTTAATTATTTCTTCAATAATGTTTTTTATTTCTCTTCGGGCTGTTTTTCTTGCATTTCGAGATGCTAATTCAGAATATCTTTGGTTTGGAATTAGTTTTATATCAATGTCTTCAGACATTCGATAAGTTTTGATATCCGATTTGGCGAGAGCTGTTCCTCCTGAAAAGATAGCTTGGTGATATGTAAACTGAAAGTTAGATAGGAGTTTAAGTAATTGAACAACATAATAATCTTTTTCAACTATCGCTGGGTTGCCGAGCCCTATGGCATCGGCAACATCAATAAATAAAGAGCTATCGAGTTTCATTGATACTTTGTTTCCCTACCTTAATTTTACGAGTAAATTTAGGATTTTTAGGGATGATTTTAATATTAGAAGGAATTTGTGTACTCTCACCAGACAAATTCATCAGAGATAGCTTATCAAAAGTATAATCAACATTGAGTTTTTTCATTACTTCGATAATAACGCCATCAGCACCACTTGGGTTATCTGGCATTAATTTACCAGTGATGCGATTCACTCTGGCTCTTACATAGACACCATAACCAATTCTCATTAATAAACCATTGTCTGTAAGTTTTTTGAGTATACGGCCTACTTGATCATAATCAGCTATTTTTGAAAAGTCAGAGCGTAGGAAAACAGAACGTTTAGAACGCTTTACTTTTTTTTGTATTCTGTCTTGTATTGTCATTATACCTCCTATGCGCTTTGATTATATTATAATCAAAAATACGACATTTCTCAATGGAGAAAATACGACAAAAATAATAAGTTAAAATGACAAATATTTATTATTTTTCAATTTGATATAATTTATATGATATTGCAATTATTAGATTTAATTTTTAAAAATTAGTTCCTGATACGAAAGCTATGCGTAAACACTGTCGCTTTCCCCTGACGACAGAATCCAACTAACGTCAAATTGGCTTTCTCTGCGACCTCGATAGCGAGGGCGGTAGCCGCAGAGACGGCAAATAGGATTTCAGCACCGCAACTGGCGGCTTTTTGCACCATCTCATAACTCGCGCGGCTGGAAACCAGTACTGCGCCTTGTTGCCATTGGTTGCGATGTTTCATGCCTAAAAGTTTATCAAGTGCTACATGACGGCCGACATCTTCACATCCACCGACTAATTGCCCTTCTGGAGAGATCCATGCGGCAGCGTGGGTACAACCCGTCAGTGCGCCAATTTCTTGCACTTTTTTCAATTCATGTAATGCATTATCGAGGTGCGATAAAGAAAAAGTTTGAGTAAAAGGCAGAGGGGCGATCGGTTTGAAAATTTCGTCAAGTTGCTCTGTACCACAAATGCCACAGCCCGTACGCCCAGCTAGATTACGGCGACGTTCTTTGAGTTCCATAAATCGGCGGCTAGATAATTCAACCTGTACTTCAATTCCGCGGTTGCAGCCTTCAACGATATCAATTCCACGAATTTCATCACCTGACTGTATTATTCCTTCCGAAAGGGCAAACCCGACAGCAAAATCCGCCAAATCTTTTGGCGTTGCCATCATCACCACGTGAGATATGCCATTAAAGACTAAAGCGACAGGATATTCTTCCGCAACGTAATCATTAACGGGCAAATCAAGGTTGCCTTTTTGTTGCACAGTTGTGTGGTTTAAGCCAATCATTTTGGTTAATTTGGAGTCATTTGTAGTATTTGTTTCATACATTAGATGAATTCCTAGCATTAATGATACATAATATTAATTATGGGTAAAAAGAATTTACACCATTTGCCAGGCAATGAACCTGGATACGTAAGGATAACGTTGAATAAGAAGAGTTTACCTGATTATCGCGATTGACGTTAGGTAAACATGAGCAATGTAAATGAGGAGATCCCCATGCAAGTCAGCAGAAGGCAGTTCTTTAAGATCTGCGCTGGCGGTATGGCAGGTACGACGGCAGCGGCCTTGGGTTTTGCACCCGCCACCGCGTTAGCGTCAACGCGCCAGTATAAATTACTGCGTGCGAAGGAAACCAGAAATACCTGTACCTACTGTTCTGTCGGCTGTGGGCTGTTGATGTACAGCCTCGGTGATGGCGCGAAAAATGCTAAAGAGAGCATTTTCCATATTGAAGGGGACCCGGATCATCCGGTAAACCGTGGTGCACTTTGTCCGAAAGGTGCTGGACTTATCGATTTTATCCACAGTGAAAGCCGCTTGAAATACCCTGAAGTGCGTGAGCCGGGTACGAATGAGTGGAAACGTATCACTTGGAACGACGCATTTGATCGTATCGCTAAGCTAATGAAAGAAGACCGCGATGCGAACTTTATTGAGAAAAATAAAGATGGTGTGACGGTTAACCGTTGGCTAACCACCGGTATGCTGTGCGCATCGGCTGGTAGTAACGAAAGCGGATTTGTAACGCAAAAATTCACCCGCGCTCTCGGCATGCTTGCCGTTGATAACCAAGCGCGTGTCTGACACGGACCAACGGTAGCAAGTCTTGCTCCAACATTTGGTCGCGGTGCGATGACCAACCACTGGGTTGACATTAAAAATGCAAACCTAGTTGTCGTTATGGGTGGTAATGCGGCAGAAGCGCATCCAGTCGGTTTCCGCTGGGCGATGGAAGCTAAAATCCATAATAAAGCCAAATTAATTGTTATTGACCCACGCTTTACCCGTACAGCGGCTGTGGCGGATTTTTACACGCCTATCCGTTCAGGGACTGATATCGCGTTTTTATCAGGTGTTATCAAATATTTACTGGATAATGAAAAAATTCAGCGTGAATACGTGGAAGCGTATACCAACGCCAGTTTAGTTATTCGTGAAGATTATGGGTTTGATGATGGCCTGTTTACAGGTTATGACGAAGAAAAACGTCAATACGATAAAACCACGTGGAACTATGAGATGGATGAAAACGGCCTTGCGCTGCGTGATCCAACTCTGAAACACCCACGCTGTGTGTTAAACCTATTAAAAGAGCACGTCAGCCGTTATACACCTGAAGTGGTGAATAACATCTGTGGTACGCCAATCAAAGACTTCTTGCAAGTCTGTGAGTACCTTGCAGAAACCAGCGCTAAAGATAAAACCGCCTCGTTCTTATACGCATTAGGTTGGACTCAACATACCGTGGGTGCGCAAAATATCCGTACCATGGCGATGATCCAATTACTGCTGGGTAATATGGGGATGTTAGGTGGTGGTGTAAATGCCCTGCGTGGACACTCCAATATCCAAGGTTTAACTGACTTAGGATTGTTATCTCAAAGCTTGCCGGGTTATTTAACCTTACCATCAGACAAACAAACCACATTAGAAAGTTACTTAGCTGCAAACACGCCAAAAGCGACGGTTGAAGGCCAGGTAAACTATTGGGGTAACTACCCGAAATTCTTTGTTAGTTTGATGAAGACGTTCTATGGCGATAAAGCGCAGAAAGAAAATAATTGGGGCTTTGATTTATTACCGAAATGGGATCAAGGCTACGATGTGCTGCGTTATTTCGAGATGATGGATAAGGGGGAAGTGAATGGCTATATTTGCCAAGGCTTTAACCCATTAGCCTCATTCCCGAATAAAAATAAAGTTGTTAAGTCGCTGTCAAAACTGAAATTCTTGATTACCGTTGACCCATTGAATACGGAAACGTCGAATTTCTGGCAAAACCACGGTGAAATGAATGATGTGAACCCGGCAGAAATCCAAACTACTGTATTCCGTCTGCCATCTTGCTGTTTTGCTGAAGAAAATGGTTCGATTGTTAACTCAGCGCGTTGGCTACAGTGGCACTGGAAAGGCGCAGATGCCCCTGGTGAAGCGATTAGTGATGGTGAAATCCTGTCCGGTATTTTCCACCGTTTACGCCAACTGTATGCCTCTGAAGGTGGTGCGGTGCCTGAACAAGTTCTGAGTATGACTTGGAATTACTTCGACCGTGATAACCCAACGCCAGAAGAAGTTGCCCAAGAAAACAATGGCTATGCCTTAGTTGACTTGAAAGATGCTGATGGCAACGTTATTGCGAAAAAAGGCGAACTGCTGAGCTCGTTTGCTCAATTGCGTGATGATGGTACGACCGCAAGTGGTTGCTGGATTTTCGCAGGTAGCTGGACACCAAAAGGTAACCAAATGGCCAACCGTGATAACTCTGACCCAACGGGTCTGGGTAACACATTAGGTTGGGCATGGGCATGGCCTCTGAACCGTCGTGTTATTTATAACCGCGCATCGGCAGACCCAATGGGTAAACCGTGGGATCCAAAACGCCAAATCCTCGAGTGGAATGGCAGCAAATGGATAGGCATGGATATTCCTGACTATAGCAATGCTGCACCGGGTAGTGGTGTTGGTCCGTTTATCATGCAGCCAGAAGGGATGGGGCGTCTATTTGCATTGGATAAAATGGCCGAAGGCCCATTCCCAGAGCACTACGAGCCGATTGAAACGCCACTGGATACGAATCCATTGCATCCAAATGTGGTCTCAAACCCTGCTGCACGCGTATTTAAAGACGACTGGGCGCAAATGGGTAAAGCGACAGAATTCCCTTACGTGGGAACGACTTATCGCTTAACCGAGCATTTCCACTATTGGACAAAACACGCCTTATTAAATGCCATCATTCAGCCACAGCAGTTCATTGAAATTGGTGAACGTTTAGCGAATGAGAAAGGTATCAAGCAAGGCGATACGGTGAAAGTTAGCTCCAAACGTGGTTACATCAAAGCGAAAGCGGTGGTGACCAAACGTATTCATACGCTGAAAGTGGCTGGAAAAGATATCGATACTATCGGTATTCCAATTCACTGGGGCTTTGAAGGCTTGGCTGTGAAAGGCTTTATTGCCAACACATTAACCCCGTATGTGGGTGATGCGAATACTCAGACACCGGAATTTAAATCATTCCTTGTCAATGTGGAAAAGGTGTAAGGAGATAAATTATGTCAATGCAATCTCAGGACATTATTCGTCGCTCTGCCACCAATTCCCTGACTCCCGCGCCTCAGGTGCGGGACTATAAGGAAGAAGTTGCAAAGCTTATCGATGTGACGACCTGTATCGGCTGTAAAGCTTGTCAGGTCGCGTGTTCCGAATGGAACGACATCCGTGACAAAATCGGTACTAACGTTGGGGTATATGATAACCCAACAGATTTAACCGCTAAGTCATGGACGGTAATGCGCTTCTCTGAAGTGGAAGAGAACGATAAATTTGAATGGCTGATCCGTAAAGATGGCTGTATGCACTGTGCTGACCCGGGCTGTCTGAAGGCGTGTCCTTCAGAAGGTGCAATAGTTCAGTACAAAAACGGTATCGTTGATTTCCAATCAGAGCACTGTATTGGTTGTGGTTATTGTATCGCGGGTTGCCCGTTTGATGTACCGCGTATCAACCCAGAAGATAACCGCGCATACAAATGTACGCTGTGTGTTGACCGCGTTGAAGTTGGTCAAGAACCTGCATGTGTGAAAACCTGTCCAACAGGCGCTATCCATTTTGGTAGCAAAGAGGACATGATTAACATGGCTGGCGAGCGTGTTGATGAGCTGAAAACACGTGGTTATGCAAACGCAGGTTTATATGACCCAGAAGGTGTTGGTGGTACGCACGTGATGTATGTTCTGCACCATGCAGATAAACCTCAGCTGTATCACGGATTGCCGGAGAACCCGACAATCAGCCCAACAGTGACTTTCTGGAAAGGTATCTGGAAGCCGTTAGCAGCGGTTGGTTTTGCTGCAACATTTGCGGCGGCCATCTTCCACTATGTGGGTATTGGTCCGAACCGCGTCTCCAAAAAAGATGAAGAAGAGGCTTTAGAAGATTTGCATAATGCAATGTCATCTGACACTTCGAAATCAAAAGAAGGGGAGGATCAGAAATGATGCCAGATGATAACGACAAAATTATCCGCCATAAACCGATTGAAAGGATCAATCACTGGGCGGTTGTGATTTGCTTTTTGTTCACCGCAATCAGTGGGCTAGGGTTCTTTTTCCCTTCACTAAACTGGTTTATGAACATTTTAGGCACGCCACAGCTGTCGCGAATTTTGCATCCATTCGTGGGGACGGCGATGTTCTTGCTGTTCGTATTTATGTTTTTCCGTTATTTCCACCATAACTTCATTAATAAAGAAGATATCAAGTGGGCAAAAAATATCGGTAAAGTACTGAAAAACGAAGAAGCGGGCGATGTTGGCCAATATAACCTCGGTCAAAAAGGGGTGTATTGGGTGGTGACTATCTGCTTATTGGCGCTGGTGGTCACAGGAGTGATCATGTGGCGTCCTTATTTCGCCGATTACTTCCCAATCCCTGTTTATCGTGCGGCGATCCTTATTCACTCGCTCTCTGCAATTGCGCTGATTATCATGATTGTGGTTCACGCTTACGCAGCAATCTGGGTAAAAGGCTCAGTTCGTGCGATGGTTGAAGGTTGGGTTACCCGTGGCTGGGCAAGAAAGCACCACCCGCTGTGGTACCGCCAACTTCTTGAAAAAGAAAAGCAACAAAAGCAAGAGCAAGAAAAGAATACATAAAGGTATTTAGCAAACGGTATATGTTTGTTAAAAATCTAAAACCCACAAAGTCGACTTTGTGGGTTTTTTTTTACTATAATAGTGCTTATTTTAAGCTGCTACTATTTTTATATTTAATTTCAATATAAAAAACATTTTTTAGAACTAATCGTTTTCAACATTGAACTGATTTTTGCATTTTAATTATTAGAAATAACTCAATAAAATCGCGGTTATTATTGAATTATTTCTAATAATGTTTTTTTTTACATTTTATTTTTCTATCTATTTGTTATTTATTTGTTTTTTTGGTTTTATTGTTTGTCTTTATTCGATGGGTTAAATAAAGTCTAATTAAGAGCATCTAAATAATACATAGATTATTTGGTTTTATCATTATTCATTTATTGAACAGTAATAAAATTAATTGCTGTATTTTATTTTATTTTAGGGCTATTGAGTTAAAAGTAAATTTAATTAGTTAATTACTGGACATCGATAGTGATATTTAATACAAATAGTTGATAATTATTGAATATAATTTAATGGAGTGAATTGTTATTGTATTTAAAATAATTCAAATTTTCTATTAAATATAATTCATTCCATTCCATATACGATGGCTAAATAAAGAGGTAATACATGGATCTTCCTTTACAAGGTATAAAAGTGCTCGATTTTACTGGAGTACAATCAGGACCATCTTGTACTCAAATGTTAGCATGGTTCGGTGCGGATGTTATTAAGATTGAGCGTCCGGGAGTTGGAGATGTCACGCGTAATCAATTAAGGGATATCCCTGATGTGGATGCGCTGTATTTCACGATGCTTAATAGTAATAAGCGTTCAGTGGAATTAAATACAAAGACACCTGAAGGCAAAGAGGTTATGGAGCGGCTGATTAAGCAGGCCGACGTCCTCGTTGAGAACTTCCACCCAGGTGCGATTGACCATATGGGTTTTACTTGGGAGCACATTCAAGAACTAAACCCTCGCCTGATTTTTGGCTCTATCAAAGGCTTTGATGAAGACTCGCCTTACGCAGATGTTAAAGCTTATGAAAACGTTGCTCAGGCAGCAGGTGGCGCCGCCTCTACTACAGGTTTTTGGGATGGCCCTCCATTAGTGAGTGCCGCTGCGTTAGGTGATAGTAATACGGGTATGCATTTGTTGATTGGCTTACTTGCCGCGCTATTACATCGCGAGAAAACAGGAAAAGGCCAGCGAGTGACTATGTCGATGCAAGATGCTGTTCTTAACTTGTGCCGTGTCAAACTTCGCGACCAGCAACGTTTAGAGAAAATTGGTTACCTTGAAGAATACCCGCAATATCCAAATGGTACGTTTGGTGATGCTGTTCCTCGTGGTGGTAATGCAGGCGGTGGTGGGCAGCCAGGTTGGATCTTAAAATGTAAAGGCTGGGAAACTGACCCAAATGCTTATATTTATTTTACTATCCAAGAACAGGACTGGGAGCAAACCTGTGTCGCTATTGGTAAGCCTGAATGGGCAACTGATCCTGCTTACAATACACCAAAGGCTCGTCAGCCTCATATCTTTGATATTTTTGCTGAAATTGAAAAATTCTTAGCGGATAAAGATAAACATGAAGCGGTCGAATATTTGAGTAAATACGGTGTACCTTGCGCCCCTGTACTCAGTATGCGTGAAATTGCACGAGACCAATCTCTGCGTAAGAGTGGAAGTATTGTTGAAGTTGAGCAGCCAAAACGCGGAACTTACTTGACGGTGGGTTGCCCGATGAAATTCTCTTCCTTTACACCGGATATCAAAAGTGCGCCATTACTGGGTGAGCACACCGAGCAAGTTCTAACTGAACTAGGTTATAGCGCAGATGAAATTGCAGCTATGCGTACAAACAAAGCGATCTAACTTTAAAAATTTGGGAGTGATAAATCGCTCCCTTTAATCTTTCAATCAGTTAATTATGAGGTAGACATGTCTGCTGATCAAACCCAAAACCTGACTGATGGTATGCATATCATTGTCGATGCACTTAAAAAAAATGGCATTGATACAATCTACGGTGTTGTTGGAATTCCAGTAACGGACATGGCAAGGCATGCGCAAGCTGAAGGCATTCGCTATATTGGATTTCGCCATGAACAATCCGCAGGTAATGCAGCTGCAATTAGTGGTTTTATTACCCAGAAACCGGGTATCTGTTTAACAGTTTCAGCGCCGGGTTTTTTAAATGGCATGGTGGCACTCGCGAATGCAACCACCAACGGTTTTCCAATGATCCAAATCAGTGGTTCGAGCGACAGAGCGATAATTGATTTGCAGCAGGGTGATTACGAAGAATTAGACCAAATGAACACGGCAAAACCTTTTGTAAAGGCGTCTTACCGTGTGAATAAACCTGAAGATCTTGGTATCGCACTCGCTCGAGCTATTCGCGCTTCGGTATCAGGCCGCCCGGGTGGGGTTTATTTGGACTTAACAACGGAAGTTTTATCTGCCGTGATGGATAAGGACGCTGCGGATAAAACCATTTTTACCGTTGAAGACCCTGCACCAAGACAAATTCCATCACCTGATTCAGTAAATAAAGCCCTTAAGTTGCTGGCATCGGCTAAGCGGCCATTAATTATTTTGGGTAAAGGCGCAGCTTATGCCCAAGCGGATGACAATATTCGCCAATTTATTGAAACAACCGGTATCCCTTATTTACCGATGTCAATGGCAAAAGGGCTGTTACCAGATACACACCCACAGTCAGCGGCATCTGCTCGCTCATATGCCTTATCCAGTGCGGATGTTGTGGTGTTAATGGGCGCACGCCTTAATTGGTTGCTTGACCATGGTAAAGGCAAGCACTGGTCGCCAGAAACGCAATTCATTCAGTTAGATATTGAACCTTCCGAAATTGATAGTAACCGGCCAATAACCGCCCCCGTTGTTGGTGATATTTATTCAAGTATTGAGTCTTTATTGGCAGGGCTTAAATCAACCCCTGTTAAATCCCCAACGGAATGGCTCGCTAGTATTGATGAGCACAAGAAAATTAATGTCGAGAAAATGGCAGTTAAGTTAAACACTGACACTTCTCCGATGAATTACTTCAATGCGTTACGTGCAATCCGAGATGTGCTGGTCGATCACCAAGACGTTTATGTCGTCAATGAAGGCGCTAACACGCTTGATAATGGACGAAATATTATTGATATGTACCAACCGCGCAAACGCTTAGATTGTGGAACATGGGGCGTGATGGGCGTTGGAATGGGTTATGCAGTCGGTGCCGCTGTAACCAGTGGTAAGCCGGTTGTGGCGATTGAAGGCGATAGCGCATTCGGTTTTAGTGGTATGGAAATTGAAACGATTTGTCGCTACAAATTGCCTGTCACTATTTTGATTTTCAATAATGGCGGAATTTACCGTGGTGATGGCGTAAATCTCCATGGTGACCAAGACCCTTCTCCTACCGTTTTAATGGGCGGCGCTCGTTATGACAAAATGATTGAGGCTTTTGGTGGCATTGGCTATCAAGCAACAACGCCTGCAGAAGTACAGGAGGCTTTGAAGGCCGGTTTAACATCGGGTCATCCAACCTTGATAAATGTTGTTATTGACCCTGCAGTTGGAACGGAAAGTGGCCATATTGGTAATTTAAATCCGAAGTCTGTCGTAAAAAATTAACGCAGTATAACGTTAACTAACAAAGATAACCCTACGCGGCTCATTTTTAATGAGTGGCGTACGGGGTCTTATTGCCAAAAATAGGTGGGTCTTATGGCTGATTTTATGTATAAGATTTTTATGAGCGACCTATTACCTATCATTATTATTATGGTATTAGGTTATGTGAGTGGTAAACGAAATGTGTTTACCAGTGACCAAGCAAAAGCATTTAATAAGTTGGTATTAAATTACGCATTACCTGCTGCATTATTTGTTTCTATCGCTCGCGCAAATCGAGAAATGATATTTGCAGACGCTAAATTGACTATTATTTCATTTGTAGTCTTACTTGTTTGTTTCTTTTTCTCATTTTTTAGCTGTAAATATATTTTTAAACATAGTCGTGGCGAAGCCGCAGTATGTGCATTAATTGCAGGTTCTCCGACAATTGGTTTCTTAGGGTTCGCGGTTTTAGACCCTATTTATGGTGAAACCGTTTCAACGGGGTTAGTTGTTGCCATTATATCCATCATCGTTAATGCCATTACAATTCCGATTGGCTTATTCTTACTGAACCCGTCTGATGCGGAAGGTAAAAAGGGCGGTGGCGGTATGGATGCATTAATATCAGCCTTTAAAGAACCTGTCGTATGGGCCCCAGTACTTGCGACTGCACTGGTACTGGTTGGTGTGAAAATCCCAACGGTTTGGGACCCGACATTTGATTTAATCGCGAAAGCAAACTCAGGTGTTGCGGTATTTGCTGCCGGTCTGACATTAGCCGCGAATAAGTTCGAATTCGATGGTGAGATTGTCTATAACACGTTATTAAAGCTAGTGTTAATGCCAGGATTAATGTTGCTGGCGGGTATGATGTTTAATATGGGAACAGAGCAACTGCAAATGATGGTATTAGCCGGAGCGTTACCACCTGCTTTCTCTGGGATCATTATTGCAAGTCGTTTTAATCTGTATACCCGCACAGGAACAGCGTCGCTGGCGGTGAGTGTACTTGGTTTTATCATTGCTGCTCCAGCGTGGATCTATATCTCTCGACTCGTTTCATAGAAAGAGTCAATGGGGCAAAATGAGTTGCCATGGCGTGAGAGATTACGTCATGGCAGTTTTGTAAAAAGGTGAATTATGACTTCTTCAAAACCGCTTGATGGGATACGCGTTCTTGATTTTACAGGGGTTCAGTCAGGCCCATCTTGTACACAAATGCTTGCTTGGTTCGGTGCCGATGTGATCAAAATTGAACGGCCAGGGGTTGGGGATGTGACGCGTAATCAATTGCGAGATATTCCTGATGTGGATGCACTGTATTTTACGATGTTAAATAGTAACAAACGCTCTTTAGAGCTCAATACCAAAACGCCAGAGGGAAAAGCCGTAATGGAGAAGCTAATACGTCAATCTGATGTATTAGTTGAAAATTTTCATCCGGGGGCTATCGACCATATGGGGTTTACGTGGGAGCACATCCAAGAGCTCAACCCACGGTTAATTTTTGGTTCGATTAAAGGGTTTAATGAGAACTCGCCGTATGCGAATGTGAAAGCCTATGAAAATGTTGCTCAATCTGCTGGTGGTTCAGCATCGACAACGGGTTTTCCTGATGGCCCTCCAACGGTAAGTGCTGCAGCATTGGGCGATAGTAATACGGGCATGCATTTATTGATTGGCATACTGACGGCACTGTTGCACCGAGAAAAAACAGGTAAAGGCCAACGTGTGACGATGTCGATGCAAGATGCGGTACTTAACCTATGCCGTGTGAAACTGCGTGACCAACAACGGCTAGAAAAGCTGGGTTTTCTTGAAGAGTATCCACAGTATCCGAATGGTACATTTGGTGATGCGGTTCCCCGCGGCGGTAATGCGAGTGGGGGAGGACAACCAGGAACGATGCTTAAGTGTAAAGGCAGTGATACCGACCCAAATGCTTATATTTATTTTATTAATCAAGACCATAATTGGGAAAATACCTGTGATGCCATTGGGCGTCCCGAGTGGAAAACTGACCCTGCTTTTGCCACTACACAGGCACGCGCAAGCCATATCCAAGATGTATGGGATGCAATCGAAGAGATCGCCAAAGACAAAGATAAACATGCGCTAACCGATTATTTTGATCAGTTTGATGTGCCATGTTCTGCCGTATTAAGTATGAAAGAAATTATGGATGACCCTTCTTTGCGTCGTAGTGGCTCGATTGTTGAGGTTCAACAACCAAAACGAGGCTCATATTTAACGGTGGGTTGCCCAATGAAGTTTTCAGCCTTTATTCCTGAAATTAAAAGTGCTCCATTGCTAGGGGAACATAATAACGAAGTATTAAAAGAGCTTGGTTATAGCGATGAACAAATTATGGAAATGACAAAAAGTAATGTTATTTAATTAATAACATTAAATCCGCTCTTAATATGATTTTCTAAAAAAAGAAAATAAATATTGGCGGCTATATTTAGATGTTCGATACATTCAAATATAGCCGCTACACTCAGGCTATTATGACCTAAATGACTTGGAATTATAGATATATATTTCCTATTTAATATTTATTTTTATCAATAGCAAAAAATTATTTATTTACTAATAAATTCTTTGAATAAGGATTATTGTATGAGTATTGCTGAAATAAAAAAAAGCAGTAAAGTAGCAGCCGTTGATTTTATTCCTGCATGGGGAGATTTAAATGGAAATATTCAACGTTTAGTCGAAGCGACAGAAAAAGTGGCCGCTCAAGGGGTTAATTACGCTGTATTTCCAGAAACGGCGGTGAGTGGTTATTTATTTTCTGACTCTACGGAATTAGCGCCTTATTTAGATACCATCCCTGGCAAAACGACAGCGGCAATACTGCCTATATTGGCTCGTACAGGGATGTATATGAGTGTCGGTATCGCGGAGCGGGATAGCGAAACCGGGCTAGCCTATAATTCCGCTGTTTTGATGGGGCCAGAAGGCATTATTGGTAAATATCGTAAAATAGGCCTGAATTCTCAAGATCAAAAAGTGTTTGCTCCGGGTAATACCGGTGTTAAAACCTTTGAAACACCGATTGGCCGTATCGCATTATTGATTTGTTATGATGATACTTACTGGCAATATGTTCGGTTAGCTGCATTAGAAGGGGCGCAAATCATTGGTTGGCATTCCGTATCCGACCGTATGATGCCGAATGCGACTCCTGCCGAAATGCTTGGCGATCATTCAACCGTTGCACATGTGCAGCATATGAGTGCTTTTAACGGTGTCTGGGTAATTTGTGCAACACGCAGTGGAATTGAAACCAATCCAATTACTAAAGGGCAGCTTTATTATAATGGTGGTTCGAGCATATGGGCGCCATCAGGACATAAAGTGGCCCAATCTCCAGTGCTTAGCCCGCTAGAGCTAGAACCCGGGCTAAATGGTATATACAGTGCGACAATTGATTTAGATGAAGCAGATACACAACGCGATGCATTACTGGCGAAGCGTCGCCCTGAATTATATTTCCCAACACTCGCTTTTCATCGCAGCCCAACAGATATCAATGCCACGTCAACAATAACACAAACGACGCTTATTGCAGCGCAGTGGGAAAAATCGGTTTCTAAACTAGACTCAATTCAAGTGGGGGAAAACGAGCTTCTGGTGCTTCCTGAGCTTTCCGCACTACCTTATACCAACGATCCCAACATTGTTTTGTCTTATGCTGAAAAACAAGGTGGCATTTTCGAGCAAACATTGTGTAAAGCCGCTCAAAAAGGGAAAGGGTATATTGTTGGAAGCTACCCTGAAATTGAAACGGATAGATTGTTCCATACGGTAGTACTTGCAGGGCCGTTAGGAGATATATTAGCGCGCTATCGTGTGACACATCTTAATGAGCGGGATAGTGGCTGGGCAACAGCGGGTAGTTCTGTGAGTGTGACAGCAACGCCAATTGGCCGTATTGCGCTGGCAGCCGCACATGAATTAGACGTACCTGAGTTAGGGGGGTTATATAGTACGTTACGCGCCGATATTCTTGCTGCGCCAGCGGGTATGCCGAGTGATTTAAAAGTGGAGATTGATAGCCATCTTTTTTCGGTTGAAGAGCCACCGACAGGGCGTGCCGATTTTATTCCTTATGCTATCGCTACATTAAACCAGTTATGGGTGGTTTGTGGCGGGCGAAACGAACGTGATTCTACGTCAGCCGCGATTTATGGGCCAGAGCCTGTCGTGCTTACTCCAACATTGATAGCACAACGAGGGGCTGAAGATGTACGTTTGCAAGCTCAGGTACCCGCTCCTTTTACTTGGATTAACCAAGAACGGTTGGTGAGTGGTCAGCAAGCTATTTGGTTTCCTCCACTAACGCAGTAATGTTTATATCATCCCGTTGTTATTAAAAAGATAGCAACGGGATCTTATCACGAATAAGAGCCCTATTAATGGCTTCAATATTTAGATTATTAATATGCTGACTTTTCGACAGTTTGGTAGTCAAGAAACATGGATTAAAACACTCCACTTTTTAGGGGTTGTTGCCTCGTTGATTTTAATTGCGAGTATTTCTATTGAAACCTTTAATCATGACCCCTTTCTCAAGCGATCAATCTATTTTGATATTCAATTTTGGATCTGCATCTATTTTACCTGTGATTTTTTTATCTTTTTATTTATTTCAAAAAATAAAAAAAAGTTTGTTAAAAAATACGCGATTATTGTTCTGTTATCTATTCCATATTTGACTATATTGGATAACACCGCGATAAAATTTACTGAGGAGCAAATTTATCTTATTCGGTTTATTCCTTTATTTCGTGGTGGTGCAGCGTTTGTCATGCTTATGATGATGGTTGTTAAGCGAAATACGACAGCACTATTTTTATCTTATATGATTTTACTCTTTTCAACGGTTTATTTTATTAGCTTAATTTTTTATATTTTCGAACGGGGTCTTAATGTTGATGTTAAGACGTATGGGGACGCCATTTGGTGGGCCGCAATGACGGTTACCACGCTGGGTTCAAATATTATTCCAGTGACGAGTGCAGGGAAAGTGATTACAACTATTTTGGCAGCCACGGGTATGACCGTTTTTCCTATTTTTACGGTATATATCACTTCGATTATTAGTCGACTAAGTCAGTCAGAAAAAGAATCATCAAGACAGGTAAGTAAACTATGATTTCCTCTCCAAAAGTTCCTTTTATGCAGTTACCTACGATCGCATTTTTATTAGCTATTGCGTCAGGAATGCTCGATGGATATGCCTTCTTTACGACTAAATCATTCGCTACTTTTCAGTCAGGCAATATTATTATGTTAGGTTATGAGTTTGCTAAGCATGGCCTAACCGCAGTGATGCCTTATATTGTTTCCATTATTTCCTTTGGTGCGGGAGCAATGCTGTTGGCATGGATCCGCTACCGCTATAATACCGATGAAAAAACATGGACATTTACATTATTATCACTGGAAATTGTCCTTTTATTATTACTCATTGTTTATATTTTTTTCTTTAATGTTCACTCTAATGGGTTTCATGCTGTTTGGGCTCTTTCTTTTATTGCCGGAATGCAAGGTAATGCGTTTCATAAGATTAGTGGCATGCTATATGGCAATATTGCGGTTACTTTGAATGTACAACTAGGCTTTAGTTCATTGGCAGAGTCCATCGCATTTAAAGGCCAAGAAAGAAAAAGTGCGTTATATAAAAGTTATTGTTACTTTCTGACGCTATTGGGTTTTGCTGGCGGGGCTTTCATGATGGTGTTATTGGCTGATTATGTAAAGGAATATGCTTTATTTGCCACATTAATCCCACTATGTTTGATATTTTTCTTTGGCCACCAGTTTTCGAAAGAAAATAAAGGAATGCCAATAGATTCTAACTAGTTTGGGTGAAAGAGGCGGGGAGAGCCCCGCCTGCTAAGATGTTGTTACAAGGCGTGTTGGTGGTTGAGTGCTTCAACCGTTTTCTTGGCACCGTTATCACGTAGTGAAAGGTAGAATGCTGTCACCTTTTCAGTAAACAACGAATTATTAACCAGTTCTTCGGTGAACAAACTGTTGAGAGAAAGCAGTGCGCGAACACGGCTTTCATCATCAGTGCTATTTGCAACGAGCTCAGCTAATTTTACTGCCTGTGGGTCGCTGATTTGAATTTCTGCACCGAGATCATCTTTTCCGCTGACATAACGCATCCATCCTGCAACAGCCAAGGCTAAATAATCAAATGATTGGCCTTTTTTCAGATGTATTTGGATAGAATCGAGTAAACGTTGGGATAATTTCAACGTTCCATCCATCGCGATTTGCCAAGTACGATGTTTCAACCCCGTATTTTTAAAACGCTCAATCAGGGCATTGGCATAGGCAGGTAAATCCACATTTTTGATGGATAACGTTGGTGCCTGCTCATTGACCATCAGGTGATAAGCGGCTTTTTCATACGCGCTATCCTGCATGCATTCATTTATGTATTGGTAACCAGCTAAATAACCTAAATAAGCAAGGAAAGAGTGGCTACCATTTAACATGCGCAGCTTCATTTCTTCAAATGGAATGACATCTGTAACTAACTGAGCGCCTGCTTTCTCCCACTCAGGACGACCCGCGACAAAATTGTCTTCAATCACCCATTGGCGAAATGGTTCACAGGCAATGGCGACTTTGTCGACGATAGGGCCCAGTTGAGATTGAATTTTCTCTGCAGTGTCTGGTGTCATGGCAGGCACAATTCTATCCACCATGGTAGAGGGAAAAGTGACATTGGTTTCAATCCAATTTGCCAGTGCGATATCCTGTTTTGCAGCCATCGCTAAAATGACATTTTTCGTGATATGGCCATTTTCAGGCATATTATCACAGGACATGACTGTAAATGGTGCAATACTCAGTGCTTTACGGCGTTTTAAGGCTTCAACAATCAGGCCCGGCAATGATTTCGGGGCATTTGGTGAGGCTAAATCATGTGCGATTGCGGGGTTAGCAAAATCAATCGAGCCTGTCGCAGGTACATAGCAATAGCCTTTTTCAGTAACCGTCATGGAAACGATGGCAATGTTAGGGTCTAACATACGATTGATAACGGCATCAATTCCATGAATAGTCGGGTGTAATGCTTCTTTTACCACCCCCACCGTACGGGTTTGCCAGTTATCACCTTGCATTTCAACTACGTTATAAAGGCAATCTTGAGCGAGTAAATCCTCAATTTGTTGCTCACCACCGACTAAATTGACCTCACAAAAACCCCAGTCACTCTGTTGTTCTGTGGCTAAGATATCTGCAAAGATGGCTTGGTGGGCGCGATGGAACGCGCCGAAACCTAAGTGAAGCATTTTTACCTTTACCTGTTCCCTATCATAGCTTGGTACTTTGATAGTGGCGGGTAATTGGTTTAGGTTATTGGTTGACAGTTGCATATTTCACTTTACCTTTTTGTTGTTCAGCCTCTTCAACTGCATCCAACGTGCTGGTTAAATCACGATCTTTCACTTCAGGCATGATGATGGCACTGATTAATGAAATGGCGGAGTAAATGATGATCATGATAGCAATCGGCCACCAGCTTCCGGTGATGCTACAGAAAATACCTGCGAGAACTGGGCCTAAACCAGAGGCAATTAAGCCGCCAATTTCTTTGGCCACAGCCATACCGGTGAAGCGGTTACGTGAGTTGAACATTTCAGCCATCGTAATATTTTCTAAGGCAAATAATCCGAGTACTGAACAGTTATGAACGATAATAATACAGATGGTAATCAAGCTAACGCTGTTTGCGCCGTCCACAATGACAGATAACATCGGATAGGCGAGCAACATGGCAGATAAGCTAAGAATAATATAAGGAATACGACGACCAAATTTATCGGATATCAGACCAATAACAGGAATAGTCAGGAAACCGACAACCGAGCTGATCATGATTGCATCAGTTGGAATGCTTTTATCAAACAATAGGCTTTGAACTAAATACCCCGCTAAGAAAGTTTGAATTAACCCAGAGTTACCTGCTTGACCGAAACGAATACCAGTCGCTAACCAAAATGCTTTAGACTTGAACATGGCAAAGAAACTTTCTTTCGGTGGTGCTTGTACTGCAGTTTTGGCTTCTTGTTCTTCCGTATTTTGCACTTTCTCAAATACAGGGCTTTCTTTCAGGTTCAGTCGTAACCATACTGCAAACAGCATTACCACGAAGCTTGCCAAGAATGGTACACGCCAGCCCCACGCCAGTAAGTCTGATTTGTCTAACCAGAAGAACATAACCGCCCAAATCGCAGTGGCGCTTAATGTGCCGCAGTTTGTTCCCAGACCTACTAATGAAGCCACAATACCACGACGGCCTTTTGGCGCATATTCTGCCAGCATGGTTCCTGCACCTGAAATTTCAGCGCCTGCTCCTAAGCCTTGAATTATTCGCAAAAGAACTAATAATAGCGGGGCGAGGATACCTACCTGTGCGTAGGTCGGTAATACCCCGATTAGTGTAGTACACACCCCCATCATGGTGATGGTGATAAAGAGTACTTTTTTACGACCAATCCGGTCGCCCATTTGACCAAAGAAAACCGCACCAACAATACGTGCGACATATCCGGCACCGTAAGTTCCCATCGCAAGAATTAATGCCATTGAAGCGGATTGTTCAGGGAAAAATATTTCATGGAAAACAAGTGCTGCGCCTAACGAGTAAAGCTGGAAATCCATAAACTCTAGAGCGGTTCCTAGCCAGCCTGAAACGGCAGCTTTGGTCAGATCGCCAGAGTTGCGTTCCACTTTCCCTGATGGGTCAATTGACTGAGTATTCATATTATTATCCTATTAATCACGTAGGGTAGTATCCAAAATCGGATTTAGTTTTTTTAATTAAATTAAAAGGTTAAAAGAATTTTACAGCAGGTCTTCTGGTCTTTTTCAAAGGTTAAGATTGCCTCTTGCGCTTCAGTGAATGGGAACTGATGTGTCAAGATTTTCGTTGGGTCAATTTTTTTAGATTCTATCCAGCTAATCACCTCTGGGAATTTTTTGGCATTCAAGCGTGAAGAAAACAATGAAATCTCTTTGCTGGTGATACTTTGCTGTGTAACGGCACTTGCTTCACTTGAAAAGCCCATAATCGAAACTCTTGCTGCGGGGGACGCAATCAAGATGGCTTCTTGTAAGATAGCGGGGTGGCAAGCTGCATCAAGTACTAACGTTGGGCGAAGCCCCAGTGCTTTGAGTTGCTCTGGTAATGGGGTTTGTGAGTTATCAATGACAATATCAGCACCACAATCTTTTGCTCTTGCTAATCGCTCAGCCACGCGGTCAACCATAATTAAGGTTTTGACTTGGTAAACCCCTTTGAGAACCTGCGCACAGGTTAAGCCAATTGTACCTGCACCATAGACTAATGCGACATCATCTTGAGTTGGATGAACATGGGAAGTCACGTTGGCGGCAATAGAGTATGGCTCAACGGTAACAGCACATTCATCGCTGATTGAATCAGGAATGGTATAAGCATTGGCTGCAGGGACATTGACATATTCAGTGAACCCACCATCAGTATGAACACCTAATACTTCTAGTGTTTCACACACATTTGGTTTACCAATTGAGCATGGGTAACAATGACCACAGCTAAGGACCGGGTCGATAGAGACACGTTCACCAACGCGTTTGCTATCTACGTCTGAACCCACTTTTTCAATGACACCAAAAAATTCATGGCCAATCACACGTGGATACTTTGCAAATGGGTTATGGCCACGGTAGATATGGCTGTCAGAACCACAAATACCGGCTAAGCGAACTTTTACTCGTACTTGGTTTTCAGCCGGTTCAGGAACTGAACGTTCTTCAATCAATAACGTATTGGGTTCTTTAATTACTACCGATTTTACAGCTTTCATATTTGACTCCGAATAAAATAAAAATTACCAGTTCCACAACGTGCCGTCTTCGAGACGAGCGACTGGAAGATAAGCTGGGTTGTATGGGTATTTCGCTGCCAGTTTTTCATCAAAATCGATACCTAAACCGGGCTTATCACTTGGGTGCATATAACCATCGTTGAACGTCCAGTTAGTCGTAAATACGGACAACATTTCTTCGGAGTAGCCCATAAACTCTTGAACACCGAAATTGGGTACCCATAGATCAAAGTGTAAGGCGGCAGCATGGCAAATTGGGGATAGGTCAGATGGACCATGAGAACCGGTTCTGACTTGGTAAAGTGAAGCGAAATCAGCAATCCGGCGCATACCTGTGATCCCGCCAGCATGCGTGATTGTGGTGCGGATATAATCGATGAGTTGCTCTTCAATCAATTGTTTACAATCCCAAATGCTATTAAAAACTTCACCTACAGCGATTGGGGTGACGGTATGTTGACGAATTAATCTAAAACAAGCTTGGTTTTCCGCTGGTGTTGGGTCTTCCATCCAAAATAATCGATAATCTTCAATACTTTTACCGAAGCGAGCCGCTTCAATAGGGGTCAAGCGATGGTGCATATCATGTAAAAGGTGCTCATTGAAGCCATATTTGTCCCGTACGGCTTCAAACAGTTTTGGCATAAAGTCGAGATATTTTTCGGTTGACCAAAATTGCTCTTCAGGGTGATGGCCTTTTGTCGCTGGTTCGTAAGCAAGATTTTTCCCTTTGCTTTGCCCATATGTGGTTGCCATTCCTGGGATGCCGCACTGCACACGGATCGCTTTAAAACCTTTTTCTTTATATTTTGCGTAGTTATCTAGTGTTTCGGCAATATCGGTACCCGTGGTGTGGCAATAAACCATCACGCCTTCACGAGAAGCGCCACCGAGTAATTGATAAACCGGAAGGTTGGCAACTTTGCCTTTAATATCCCAAAGTGCCATATCAATCGCAGAAATAGCGGACATCGTAACTGGGCCTCTGCGCCAATAGGCTCCCTTATAGAAGAACTGATAAATATCTTCGATTTTATGTGGATCACGGCCTATCAACTGAGGACAGAGGTGATCTTGAAGATAGGATGCCACTGAGAGCTCTCTCCCGTTAAGGGTGGCATCACCTAGCCCATATACGCCTTCATCGGTGGTAATTTTTAATGTGACAAAATTACGACCGGGGCTACATACAAAGACTTCTGCTTTTATGATTTTCATTTTGGCCTAAATCCCTATTACTTGTTAACCAACTGATCAACCAAATTACCCATAATTACGCAAACTGGTTTATCCATTGGTTAACCAAATTTTCTTTTTTTCACTCTATCAATCGATAAATTAAAAAACAATGGCTAAAAAGACGACAATAAGTGAATCTGATCACAAATTGGTTAACTAATTTTGCGGAAATAGTGGATAAATTGGTTGACCATTGAGGTGAGGGACGATAATCTACAATGGAAGAACTAAATTTAATTCGACAACGCGTTGTACATATATATGAAAACTCAATACCGCTCGTACCAATACCTAGGTCAGCAGTTAAAAGAGCTCATTGCATCTGGTGAATATCCGATAGGAAGTCGTTTAATGCCGGAGCGTGAGATCGCTAAAAAATATGATGTTAGTCGCTCATTGGTACGTGAAGCACTCATCATGTTGGAAATTGAAAAATTGGTTTCTATCAAGAAAGGTTCTGGTGTTTATGTCATCAACCACCCAGATCTGTTAATTGATGAAGTTAAAAGTTTAGACCATGGCCCTTTTGAAATACTGCAAGCTCGCCAAGTGATTGAAAGTGCGATAGCTGCATGTGCTGCTTTGTCAGCAACAAAAGCCGATATCCAAGAGATCCGCGCATTATTAGAAGATGAGCGAATCAAAGTCGCGAATAATGAAAGTGACGATGCTAATGATCATAAGTTTCATGTGTTGATTGCTCGCGCAAGCAAGAACGACATGATGGCGAAGATTATTGATGATATCTGGGCTGTGCGGTTACAAAGCCCTATGTGGGATAAACTACATGAGCATATCGACAATACGACTTACCGGAAGAAGTGGTTGATTGATCATGAAAATATTTTAAATGCACTACAAAAACGTGATCCTGAATTGGCTAAAAAAGAGATGTGGCAGCATTTAGAGAATGTCAAAAATACGCTAATGCAGCTTTCTGATTTTGATGACCCCAATTTTGATGGTTACCTATTTGAAACAATTCCTTATCAGACTATTTTTGAATAATCGAAGGAGAAGTACTCATGGAGCATACGTGGCGTTGGTACGGCCCTAATGACCCTGTTTCTTTAAGTGATGCTAGGCAAGCAGAGGCGACGGGGATCGTCTCTGCGCTCCACCATATTCCTAATGGTGAAGTTTGGAGTGTCGAGGAGATTTTAAAGCGTAAGGCTATCATTGAAGATGCTGGGTTAGTTTGGTCTGTCGTGGAAAGTATTCCTGTTCATGAAGATATTAAAACTCAACAAGGTAATTTTGATCTCTATATTCAAAATTACCAACAAAGTATTCGTAATTTAGCATCCTGTGGTATTAAAACTATTTGCTATAATTTTATGCCAATTCTAGATTGGACGCGTACTGACCTTGCTTATACCCTACCGGATGGCTCCAAAGCGTTACGGTTTGATAATATTGCTTTTGCTGCGTTTGAAATTCATATTTTAAAACGTGAAAATGCGACGGCGAGTTATTCAGAACAAGAAGTTAAAGAAGCGGCAGAGTATTATGCCAATATGTCATCTGATGATATCGAAAACCTGATTAAAACCATCATTGCAGGGTTACCAGGTGCGGAAGAAGGTTATACATTAGACCAATTCCGTGAGCGCTTGGCGCTGTATAATGATATTGATGAAAATCAGTTACGTGAGAACTTAGGTTATTTCTTGCAGAAAATCGTCCCTGTCTGTGAAGAAGAAAATGTGGTTTTAGCTATTCACCCTGATGACCCTCCACGACCAATTTTAGGCCTGCCACGTATTGTTTCTACCATTGAAGATATGCGGTTTATTAAGCAAAGCTGCGATAGTATTCATAATGGGTTTACTATGTGCACAGGTTCTTATGGCGTAAGAGCCGATAACGACCTAGTAAAAATGATTAATGAATTTGGTGATCGTATTCATTTCACACACTTACGTTCAACGGTGAGAGAAAACAACCCAAATACCTTCCATGAAGGCAATCATATTGCAGGTGATGTCGATATGTTTGAAGTGGTTAAAGCCATTTTAGCGGTTGAACAAAAACGCCATGCTGCGGGGCTTGCACCGATTCCAATGAGACCAGACCATGGTCACCAAATTTTAGATGATTTGAAAAAAGTGACCAATCCAGGCTATTCCGCCATAGGTCGCTTGAAAGGTTTAGCGGAAGTTAGAGGTTTAGAGCTCGCAATTAAACGTATGTATTACCCTGAATTACTGAAAGTCTAAAGACTATCTCGTTATTAACGATATCTGCTTTTCATTTGGTATTTTGATTGTACCAAAGGGACTGTTATACCCCTAAAGAAGCAAAACTGTTATTTCATTATTACGCGACTAAATAGTATTTGGTCGCGTATTTTATTGACTATAAATGCTTTTTATATTTATCTTTATCTAAAAGACACAGTAGATATGGCATTAAATATATTTATGTTTTTATTTCTTTCTTATTGAACAATGACAATAAAAAACACCTTGAGATAAGGGGGTAATACCCATTCCTGTTGTAAATAAAAGGCTGTTTGCATCATAAGCTTGCAGTCATAATCACTTCAAACGTCAACTTCACTATTTTTATCCTAGTGATAACAATTTATTTATATCAAATAAAACAATCATCATCCTGATTTACATTTACCTTGATCTACTACGGGTTAATGGAATGGATAATTCAGGGGCTAGAGTAGCCTCAAGGTGACTTTTGTTTTATCCTGAACGTTAGAGAACCGCTTTCGCGGATATAAATATGATGAGCAAAAACGCTTTCGAGAAAATAAATAGCCTTTTCTCGGGAATTGTCGTTATAAAAAAATAGAAAAGAGAGAACGCAATGGGTATTCGTATCGTTCCTAAAGAAGAGTTAGGACAAGAAAGATTGAAAGAAAAGGGAATTGGTTTTATTCCACCAGTTCTGTTTCCTAACTTAAAAAGCTTATATCAGCGCCGTGCTGAGCGGCTCAAAGAACTTGGTGCGGGAGAACATCCTTTTGCAGATTATCTGAATTTTGCTGCTGAAGTGGCAACTGCCCAAAATAATGCGCAGCATGATAATCCATTAGAAATGGATATGGCATCTATCCTTGAGCGCTCAACAAATACCAATAATTCGCCATTAGATGCAAAAACATTTCCGCGTACAACGCATTGGCACAAACTATTGACGGCAATTATTGCCGAATTAATGCCAGTTGTGCCTGAGTCTGTACGTCCTGCATTAGAAAACCTGAATAAAGCCTCTGAAACCGAACTTGAAGCCATGGCAACTGCGTTGCTAAATGAAGAGTTTGAAAAAGTGCCTGCGGATAAATCGATGTTTATTTGGGCTGCATTATCGGTGTATTGGGCGCAAATGGCTGCAAATATCCCTGGTAAGGCACGTGCGGAACATGGCGATCATCGTCATTTCTGCCCTGTATGTAATAGCATGCCAGTGTCGAGTATTGTGCAAATTGGCACCTCACAAGGTTTACGTTATTTACACTGTAATTTATGTGAAACCGAATGGCATATGGTGCGCGTAAAATGCAGTAACTGTGAGCAAACAGGTAAATTAAATTATTGGTCATTAGATGATGAAAATGCAGCAGTTAAAGCTGAAAGCTGTGGTGATTGTGGTAGCTATCTGAAAATTCTTTATCAAGAAAAAGATGCCAAAGTTGAAGCTGTTGCTGATGATTTAGCATCAATTATTTTAGATGCTCGCATGGAAGAAGAAGGCTTTGCGCGCAGTAGTATTAATCCGTTCTTGTTCCCTGGTGAAAAATAAGCGGTAAAAGAGAATTGTGACTATGGCTGAATCAGACTTGGCTTTATATCGTCAACTTCCTGCTATTGATAAATTATTGCAGCTCGATGAAGTGCAGATATTGGTTGAACAATCAGGGGCTCATTGGGTCACTGCATGTTTACGTGAGATGCAAGAGCAAGCTCGAACCTGTATTGCACAGGCAGGGAAATTACCTGCTTGGCAGGAAGATTGGGTAAAAGAGTTAGCTCAACGCCATCAAGCTTTAGGGCAAAGCGCGCTAAAAAACGTGTTTAACTTGACCGGTACGGTGCTACATACCAATTTAGGTCGTGCGGTAATGTCAACCACAGCGGTAAATGCAGTTAGCCAAGTGATGAGTTCGCCTGTCACATTAGAATATTCTCTAGATGGTGCGATGCGTGGGCACCGTGACCGTGCGATTGCTGATTTGCTGTGTGAGCTCACTGGCGCCGAAGATGCCTGTATTGTTAATAATAATGCGGCAGCCGTTTTATTATTGCTAGCAACGGTTGCAAATGGTCGACAAGTTATTGTTTCTCGTGGTGAATTAGTTGAGATTGGTGGGGCTTTCCGTGTGCCTGACGTGATGGCGCAGGCTGGCTGCCAATTAGTTGAAGTGGGGACAACGAATCGGACTCACTTACGTGACTATGAGAATGCGATTAATGATCAAACTGCACTATTAATGAAAGTGCATACCAGCAATTACAGCATTGAAGGATTTACGGCTGAAGTTGAAGGTGAAGAACTCGCAGAGTTAGGTCGAAAGTACCAATTACCTACAGCAATTGATTTAGGTAGTGGCTCGATGATTGATATGACGGCTTATGGACTACCCGCAGAACCGATGCCACAAAATTACCTTTCTCAAGGAATTGATTTAGTTTCAATTTCTGGAGATAAACTTCTTGGTGGCCCACAAGCAGGGATCATTTTAGGGAAGAAAAAATGGATTGATGCAATTCAAAAACATCCATTAAAACGTGCTTTACGGGTTGATAAAATGGTTTTAGCTGCGCTTGAAGCGACACTAAAGCTGTATCTAACTCCCGAGAAACTCACAACAGATTTACCCACATTGCGTTGGTTGACCCGAGACCCGGAGACGATCCGTGGTAGTGCAGAAAGCATTGTTGTTGCTCTACAAGCCTTTTACGGTGATAAATTTATTGTTGAAGTGGAGCCTTGCCTCTCACAAATAGGGAGCGGCTCACTTCCCATCGACCGGCTTCCTAGCTTTGCGGTAACATTTACACCGCTAAATGGAAAAGGTAGCACATTAGAGCAACTCGCTACGCAGTGGCGCCAGTTACCTCAACCTGTGATTGGGCGTATGAAAGAAGGTAAATTGTGGCTTGACCTGCGCTGTCTTGATGATGAACACGCATTATTACAGGCCTTACTTTCATGATTTTTGCGACAGCTGGCCATGTTGACCATGGTAAAACTTCTTTAATTCAAGCGATTACTGGCGTAAATACCGCGCACCTTCCTGAGGAAAAAAAGCGCGGTATGACCATTGACCTAGGGTATGCCTACTGGCCACAGCCAGATGGAAGCTCTATTGGTTTTATCGACGTTCCAGGACACGAAAAGTTTTTAGCCAATATGTTGGCTGGGATTGGTGGCATAAACCATGCACTTTTGGTTGTTGCCTGTGATGATGGAGTAATGGCGCAAACCCTTGAACACCTTTCTATTTTAAGGCTAGCGGGTTGTGAAAATGTCAGTGTCATATTGACGAAGGCGGACAGAGTCGATCATCTGCGAATTGAACAAGTGACTGAGCAAGTCACCTCAGAGCTGTCTCAGCAAGGTTGGCCTGACGCAAAATTATTTATTACTTCTATCGAAGATGGCCGTGGTATTGATGTGCTGCGGTTATACCTACAACAGCTTCATCAGCAAAGTGGTTCACATCCCAATATCCAACGTCGTTTTCGTTTAGCCATTGACCGCGTGTTTTTGGTAAAAGGCGCAGGGGTTGTGGTGACTGGCACCGCGTTAGCGGGAAAAATTCAGGTTGGCGAGTCACTTTGGGTGACTGGAGCGGATAAGCAAGTTCGTGTCAGAGGTATTCATCGGCAAAACCAAATATCTGAATTCGCTGTTGCAGGTGATCGCGTAGCCTTAAACTTGGCGGGCGACATTGATAAAGAAAATATTACCCGAGGTGATTGGTTACTTGCAGAGCAACCTGCGTTTATTGCAACACGGGTTATTGTCGAATTGGAATGCGATACATTAATTAAGCACTGGCAGCCTGTGCATCTATATCATGGTGCAAGTCATATCACTGGGCGAGTGTCATTATTAGTGGAGCAAGGGGAAACCCCCGTGCTTGCTGAGTTAATTTTAGATACCCCATTATGGTTAGTAGAGAATGACCGGTTAATCATCCGTGATATTAGTGCTCGGCAAACGTTAGGTGGGGCTCGCGTGATACGTTTGGTTTCCCCACGCCGAGGTAAAAGGCTCCCAGAGTTTTTGGATTGGTTATCTAGGCTTTGCCGAGAACAAGACGAACTGGCTCACTTTAAGTTACAGCTTCCCCAAGGTGAACTTAATTTACGGGATTACAGTTGGGCGCGGCAACTCACCCATGATGCATTAGATAATTTATTGGCACAAATGGATGTGGCGCGTGTGGGCAACTATGTTTTATCCACATTTAAAGCGCAAATAGCGAAAGACCGTATCGTTCAAGCACTTGAACAATTTAATGAAATACACAGTGACCAAATCGGTGTGGGCAAAGCACGTTTGAAACGTATGGCTTTGCCTTCAATGAGTGAGGCGTTAACATTTAAATTCATTAATGACCTAATTGATGAAAACGTTATTAAGCAAACTCGAGGTTGGTTACATATGCCTCAACATGGGCTGGTATTTGATGCGCAACAGCAGTTAATTTGGCAGCAAATACACCCATTATTTTCACGTAATGAGGCGTGGTGGGTTCGTGATTTAGCATTAGAAAGTGGCCATGAAGAAGATACGATACGTCGAGTTCTAAAAAAGGCGGCGCAAATGGGATTAATTACAGCGATAGTTCGTGACCGCTATTATAGCCATGAGCAAATTAACTATTTTGCTTCACTGATTCATCGTTATTGCTTAGAAAATGAGGTCATTTTTGCCGCTGATTTTCGTAACGAACTAGGGATTGGCCGGAAACTCGCCATTCAAATTCTTGAGTTTTTTGATAAAAGCGGTTTTACTCGTCGTAAAGGCGATGGGCACCATTTACGAGACAAAGGTATTTTCGTTGAATAAATTGAGTGTTTGGATCCGTTATAGTAGTGCCTCATAGCAACCTCCAATATTAAACTTGTGGTAAAACTGATGAAGAAAACGTTATTTGCAGGCTTTTATCTGGCATTGATCTTTATTGGCTCCCTTTTCTTAGTTTTTGAAAAAGGCAGCGTAATGTATCCTGCACTCATATCGGTCAGTGTATATGCCGTTTTATTCGGTATTTTAATGGTGTTAACAGCTCGCTGGTTATTTTCTGCGGTGATCACCAGTACATTATTTATCACCATAAAATTCCTGAATCAGTTAAAAGTTCATTATTACAAAGAACAACTCTTCTTTAGTGATATCAACATCATGACGGACACTTCCAATATGGGGACTTTAGGCCACTATTGGTTAGCGGGTGTCGCCTTGGTTGGGTTGCTTATATTATTAGTCATTAATGGGGTTATTAGCTGGCGGTTGCTCAAACCGAGTCAATCAAAAATTACTCGCGTCATTGGTGTTGTTCTTATTGTTGCAGGTTACTTCGGTATTAACTTAACAAGCTCACATTATTATGACAGATGGTCTCAGACGTTGCCAAAAGGCCGTGGGACAGTGACCAATATTATTATGTCGGCACAGAATGCGAGTTACCAATCCCCTGAGTTTGCAGGTTCAGCCGATTATTTTGTGGAAAAAGCAGCGGCAGTTTCCTTAGAAAATAATGCGGTATCAGAAAAACCAGACATTGTTTTATTATTGCAAGAATCTACCGTTGACCCACATGTTTATGATTTACCTGAAGGAACCAAGCTTCCTGATTTATTCATGTTCCAGCAAGATAGTGGCGTGAGTGCGCATAGTCAGATGCGGGTGCAAACTTTTGGCGGTGGGACTTGGTTATCTGAATTCTCAGCGCTAACTGGCTTAAATAGCGATGATTTCGGTGCGCAAAAAAGTGGTGTGTTTTATTTTATCGTTGACCACCTTAAAAATAGCCTATTCAAAGAAATGAAGGCTAATGGCTATTATACAGTGGTACTTACCCCCTTTAATAAAGGTGCTTACCACTCAGGCCATGCTTATGAAACGCTTGGGGTTGATCGAATTATTCAACCACAAGAACTCGGCTATCCAGGTAAACTACAAGATAACTTATGGACGATCAGCACCGATGACATGCTGAAATACGTGAAAGAAATCTTATCTAAAGAAACAGATAAACCCGTATTTATTTTCTCTCTTACAATGTATGAGCATGGCCCTTACAAAGAGAGTCACAGTGATGACTATGGCATAAAAGACAAAATTAAAAACCCCGATGCTGCAGGCGAATTTAGCCATTATATGGACAAAATCGTAACCTCAGATACATCAATACGTGATTTTGCTGAATTTATTGAAAAACGTGAGCGCCCGTTGATGTTTTTATACTTTGGTGACCATCAGCCAGGCATTAGTTTAAATCAGTATAATTCTTCATTTTCATCACCTGCTTATCCCCCCTGTGTCAGGATAGTTGTCGCCTCAGTTTTTCATAAAAATATAACAGGGAGCGGTAAGTTAGATATTAGTGAAGCATTATCCTGAAGATCATAAGAAAGCCATCATTAGAAAGCTGGTTGAAAGTGGCTTATCATTACGCCAATTCGCAAAGCTAGAAAGTATCAACTTATCTACTTTGTATTCATGGCGAGATAAGTATTTAAAAGCAGGTTCTAGTTTGGCTGATAGCAATAGTTCAGATGGTTGGTCACCAGAGCAAAAGTTCTCAATTGTTTTAGAAACAGCAGCATTGAGCGAAATTGAGTTAAGTGAGTATTGCCGTGAAAAAGGGCTTTACCCTGAGCAAGTTAAAGAATGGAAGCGAAGCTGCATTGCAGGCAATCAAACTAAAGCCCAGCAACGTAAGCAATTAACCCAAGAGCGAAAGGATGATCGTAAGCGGATTAAAGAGTTAGAAAGAGAGTTAAAGCGCAAAGATGCTGCGCTTGCTGAAACGGCAGCGTTGTTGGTGCTCAGAAAAAAGTTAAATGCCTACTGGGGGGAAGACGAGGACAATTAACCTCACTCACAGATAGGCAGCATTACGCATCTCTGATTGATGAAGCAGTCGGCTCAGGTGCTAGAAAAGAGAAAGCCTGTGAAGAAGTTGGTATGTCTGTACGCACATTACAACGCTGGCAGGAAAGCGGTGAAATCAGTGGTGACAAAAGACCTACAGCTGATAGGCCAGAACCGAGTAACAAGCTCACTGAGGAAGAGCAGCAAGCGATATTAGCTACCTGTAACCAAGAAGAATACGCCAATTTAGGGCCAAGTCAGATAGTGCCAATGCTGGCAGATAACGGGCAATATCTCGCGTCTGAATCGAGCTTTTATCGTGTGTTGAAAGCCAATGACCAGCTAGCCCATCGAGGTAAAGCAAAACCTAAAGGTAGCCGAGCTAAACCTAAGGGGTACACAGCGACAGCGCCAAACCAAGTGTGGACTTGGGATATTAGTTACTGCCCGTCAACGGTCATTGGTCGGTTCTTCTACCTCTACATGATAATCGACATCTTCAGCCGTAAGGTTGTCGGGTGGGAAGTTCATGACAGTGAATCAGGTGAACATGCTGCCCAATTGCTTGAGCGCACGCTCTGGTCTGAGAAATGCGTTAAAAAAGACGTGGTATTGCATTCAGATAACGGTAGCCCGATGAAATGTTTGACGATGCAAGCCAAAATGCTTGATATGGGTGTCATTGGCTCTCGTAGCCGCCCCGGTGTCAGCAATGATAATCCGTACTCAGAATCATTGTTCCGCACGGTCAAATACAGTCACCGCTGGCCAAGCGAAGGCTTTAAAAGCCTTGAAGATGCAAGAGCTTGGATGAAAGGCTTCGCTCAATGGTACAACACTGAGCACAGGCATAGTCGCATCAAATTCGTGACACCAGCGCAACGCCATAATGGTGAAGATAAAGCGATATTGGCAAGACGCCATGAGCTATATACCAAAGCGCAAAAAAAGAACCCTAACCGCTGGTCAAAGGGTATTAGAAACTGGGAGGAAATCGGTGATGTGAAATTAAACCCAGAGAACAAAAAAGAAGCTGCTTAACAGCTCAGGCGACAACTACCTTGAAAAACGCCGTATCTAACACAATTTACTTTGCGAGATAATTTAAAATCAGGGGCTGCGATAAAAACGGGCCAGTTAACGGATATTTCCTTCTTAGGCGGAATTTTATTAGAAAGGGCAAATCTAAAAATCTCTCCATTTTATGAGGCCAACATCAAAATGCGTCACTTATGTGACGGCAAGTTGAATGATTGTGAAGATCAAAAGCTACTTGATAGCTACCGCAACTATGTTTATGGAACTTTAGACGCAGCCAATGCGAATAAAGGTGATATTCAGTAAAATGTTATTATCAGCCGTAGATATTTATGATATTTACGGCTGATCCCCTCTTTTTTGCTATTCCCTACCTTAAATCTTAATATTTTCTTAAAAACTATTATTTTTTTACGCTTTCTAGTTTTAATAATAAAACCATTCGTTGTTTTTTTTGTCTTAATTTTAGTTAATTTTTCTGTGAAATTAGGTGCTCATTTAGAGCTTTAGAATAGTTTAACGCTAGAAGACAATGAATATGAAATATTTGGTCACGGGAAGTGCAGGTTTTATTGGTTTTAAGCTTTGCCAACGTTTATTAGAGAATGGGCATGAGGTTGTCGGAATCGATAACTTAAATGCGTATTATGATCAGGGGCTTAAGCAATCCCGCTTACATTTACTGGAACAGTTTCCTTTATTTCGCTTTATTCATCTTGACCTTACTGATCGTGAAACTGTTCGGGTATTATGTACCCAAGAGCAATTTGACCGAGTCATTCACCTAGCGGCACAAGCGGGAGTCCGTTACTCATTGGAAAACCCATTTGCTTATGCAGATAGTAATTTGACCGGCCACCTCGCTATTCTAGAAGGCTGTCGCCAAGCAAAAGTAAAACATTTGGTCTACGCCTCTTCAAGTTCGGTGTACGGCGTAACTGATAAGACGCCATTTACCACTGACATGGCAACTGATCACCCGATTTCCCTCTATGCGGCGACAAAGAAAGCTAATGAATTAATGGCGCACTCCTATTCACATTTATACCAGCTACCGACCACAGGACTGCGCTTTTTTACAGTGTATGGCCCTTGGGGCCGCCCAGATATGGCTCTATTTAAATTCACCAAAGCTATTTTGGCGGGCGAGCCTATTGATGTCTATAATAACGGCAATCTCAGTCGTGATTTCACTTTTGTTGATGATATTGTCGAAGGTGTGATCCGTATTTCAGATATAATTCCACAAGCAAACCCGAATAATCATTCGGCATCACCGGCAGAAAGCAGCGCGCCATATCGAATCTATAATATTGGTAATGGGCAGCCCGTTAAGTTGATTGAATTTATTTCTGCATTGGAAAAGGCACTGGGTAAAGAAGCGATTAAAAACTTTTTACCGATGCAAGCGGGTGATGTGTACACCACTTGGGCAGATACGGAAGACTTGTTTAATGTGACAGGTTATCGCCCACAAGTTTCTATTGAACAGGGTGTTCAGGCATTTGTTGATTGGTACCGTTCTTATTATCATCAATAATATCAATAAGCTGTAACATCTTTAGCAGGATTTGAGAGGCAAGTTTGAAAATAGCAATCGCAGGAACCGGCTACGTTGGCCTATCTAACGCCATGTTGCTGTCACAACACCACGAAGTGGTTGCGGTGGACATCATCCCTGAAAAAGTGGCGATGTTAAATAACCATCAATCACCCATTGTTGATGCAGAAATTGAGCAGTTTTTAACGGAAAAGACCCTCAATTTTCGCGCAACAGAAGATAAAACTGAGGCCTATACAGGGGCTCAATATGTGATTGTGGCGACACCAACCGACTATGACCCAAAAACCAATTACTTTAATACTCAATCGGTTGAGTCTGTTATTCATGATGTGAATACAATCAACCCTGAAGCGACGATTATCGTGAAATCCACTATCCCTGTGGGCTTTACTGCACGGTTACGTGAAGAATTTGGCTATACCAACGTAATTTTCTCTCCTGAGTTTTTACGTGAAGGCCGTGCCTTGTGGGATAACTTACATCCTTCCCGTATTGTGGTGGGAGAGCGTTCAGAGCGCGCGAAAATTTTTGCAGATTTGCTGCTGGAAGGTGCGATTAAAAAAGACGTTCCCGTGTTATTTACCGATGGCACCGAAGCCGAAGCGATAAAACTGTTTGCCAACACTTACTTAGCGATGCGTGTGGCGTACTTTAATGAGCTCGACACCTATGCAGAAAGCCGCGGTTTAAATGCACGCCAAATTATTGAAGGGGTATCTTTAGACCCACGTATTGGTAGCCATTATAACAACCCCTCATTCGGTTACGGTGGTTATTGTTTACCGAAAGATACCAAACAGTTGCTGGCAAACTACGATGATGTGCCGAATAACTTGATTAACGCCATTGTGGAATCGAACCGTACCCGCAAAGACTTTATTTCCGATGCAATTATTGCTAAAGCACCGCGTAAAGTCGGTGTTTATCGCTTAGTGATGAAAGCAGGGTCAGACAACTTCCGCGCTTCAGCAGTGCAAGGCATCATGAAACGTATTAAAGCTAAGGGAATTGAAGTTGTCGTTTATGAACCCGTAATGAAAGAAACCGAATTTTTCCGTTCTAAAGTAGTCAATGACTTAGCGGAATTTAAAGCTCAATGCGATATCATCTTAGCAAATAGAATGGTACCTGAGATCGAAGATGTAGCCGATAAAGTCTATACCCGCGATTTATTTGGTAACGATTAAAACGCGTTTATGGGGTAGGTTGGCATCGTGCTAACCTACCTCTGTATATTAAGACCTAATAACCTTATCTATTTTGTGCCATAGTGCACAAGTTACCTATTTTTAAACGCTACTCTGCAACAATCGCTAAGAAATGTTGTTTGCCATTTGCTAGCATCCGTCAATTGATTAAAAATTGGCTATTTTGTTATGCAGAAAATCATAAAAAAACAAAGAGACGGTTTTATCACCTTTCAAAAAGAAGGTGAGATAGATTTTTGGCAAATTGTTAATGATTATATTGATGGGAAGATCACCGGTAAGAATTTAAGTAGCGGAAATATCGATAGAAGCGTTGCTCGCATTCAAGTTAATGGGCAAAATTTTATTATTAAATGTGAGAAAGAACGTGATAAGCGTTTTGAAAAACGGTTGATGCGTATTATTTCAGGCCCTTTTTATTCACAGTTATTAATGCGATTAGTCTCTGCTCAAAACAAAGGCTGTGTGGTAACCAATGACATCTATTTCGTTGCTGAAAAAATGGTCGGTCGTGAGTCAGTAGAAACATGGATTATTGCTGAGTATGTAGAAGGAACTGTTTTATCTGAAATTGATGATATCAAGCCTTACTATACAGAGATGAAAGCCATTATAAACCAATTACATAGATATGGTTTATCTTCTAATGATATCCATGCAGGGAATTTTGTTATAACCAATGAAGGGCTTAAGGTTATTGATTTATCAGACTATGGTAATTTTGCTATTTGCAAAGCGAATGATTTAATTGCATTACAGCGTTTTTACGATATCGAACCCGATAGTAAAAATTTTGCTTATCGATTTATTCGTTTCAGAGATAACTTCCGTCATTGGTCAAGAAAAGTAAGAGGGAAGAAAACTCGGCTCTAGTGTGTTATGCCAAGTTTTCATTACAATAAAGTTATCGAAACAGCAAAAGCTATCGATCACAACAAAACTATTGATAAAGCGCATCTAAAAATTCAGGGATAAAACTGCCCGTCCCATGGCAACGCTGGGTTGCGGCTTCTCCGGCTTGTTTCATGATAGCGCAAGCCGCGGCAACATTCTGCAGCCTATCACCCGGTAGAGTGCAACATGCAGCAACCACCGCGGAAAGAGCGCATCCCGTACCGACCACTCGAGTCATTAAAATATGGCCGCCAGTAACCGCGAAGGTGCGTGTTCCATCAGTGATGTAATCCACTTCCCCGCTTATCGCAACAATTGTCTTAGCTTGTCTCGCTAATAATTGTGCTGCGGGAAGGGCGTCATCAGTGGAGTTAAGGGAATCAACGCCTCTGCCGCCAGCACTGCTTCCTGCCAATGCCATAATTTCAGAGGCATTACCGCGAATAGCAGCAGGCTTGAGAGCCAGCAATTCATGGCAAAAATGGGTGCGAAAGCTGAGTGCACCTGCGGCAACAGGGTCAAGTACCCAAGGTTTTTTCGCCTGCTCCGCACTGTTAACCGCACATTTCATCGCATATCGGCGCTCAGTGGTTAATGTGCCGACATTAATTAGTAAGCCATGGGCGATAGCGGCAAACTGCTCCGCTTCTTCAGGTTCAATGACCATGGCTGGGGAGCAGCCGAGTGCTAACAGGACATTGGCAGTGAAGGTCTGAACAACGTCGTTTGTCATGCAATGAACCAGAGGGGATTGAGATGCAAGTTGCTGTAGTACCAGTGATTTCGTCGTGTTGCTGATGTGTTCAAATTCTAACATGATCCCCTCATTGATAGTGATAGAGTATAGATTCGTTGATTTATTCTACACTCTATCCGCTTTAATGAAAGAATGGCTTAATCTGCGAGGTATTTCTCCATGACCATTCCTCCGGCTCCTTGAGCAACAATTTCGTATGAATCATTGGCGGGATAAATACGTGTCTTAATATGAGGAAAAATAGAGAGTTTTTCCTCAATAGACTTTTTGGTCATCTCAAAAAAGTGATTTTTAGGGGTTAGAGTTCCACCGCATACCACCACATCTGCTTGGGTAGTTAAGATAGCATTCGCGATGGCGATACCATAATAATAGGCCGCTTCGCCAAGTGCTTCGAGACACAAGGCATCGTTCAATGTAAGTGCTTGGAAAATAGTATGGTAACTAATTTCAGACTCATTATTAACTAATTCATTGATTATTGAGCTCTTACCCAATCTAAGTTGCTGGATCACGCGTGACTTAATCGCAGACAGTGAACTATATTGCTTTAAACAGCCAAATGACCCACATTCGCAGCGTTGGCCATTTATATCAATTGTCGTATGGCCAAAGGCTTGAGCAGTACTAATGGGAGCCGGAGCGTATTGGTTGTTGATGATGGTACAACTGCGAATATCAGTATCACAGGTTGTGAATAAAAACCGTTGGCTATCAGAAGTATAGCGTAAACGATACTCAGCAAAAGCGGCAAAACTAATCCCGCTCCCGAGTAATACAAAACAAGGGACTTTATTGGAAATATAGTCGTGAAGTTCTTTTATTCGTGAGTGATATTGATGATATGGCAGTTTATCACGTTCTAAAATATGGTCGATGGCGATTCCTATACCCAACAAACTTTTTACGTTAAGTCCATGTTCAGCTAATAAAACGTCTAATTTATTAAGCAGATGGTCCACCATGTTTTCTGCGGTTTCTAGGTGCTCATATTTCACTTTTACTATCCCTAAAATATCTAACTTTAGGTTTTGTAAAACAATCGTTGAGTATATATCACTCATTTCAATGCCAATCAGGTAACCATCCGCAGCATTAATGCTGTAGAGGATAGGTTTACGACCTCCTGTCGACTCCCCGAGTTCAGAGGTCGAAATTAAGTGGTTTTTTCCCAGTTCATCAAGTAACCGAGCGCAAGTTGCAGGTTTCATGCTGGCAAGTGATGTCAGCATTTCTGCCCTAATGGGGCCGTGGTTTAAAATTAACCGGTAAAGAGTTTTCAGTTTTTGTGTTTTTGAATTTTTTGAGGTGCGAAATTCATTTAATAGTGTATGTAACAAGCGCCTCACTCCTTTTCATTCCGATTCTTGCGCTAAAGATTAGCAAATATACGCATAAGATTCTGCTTCTTGTGACACATCATAGCTAAAATCTTTTTCTTAAAATGAGATTAAGATCGCTGTTCTGTTTTTAAATTGCTTTATGATCGATTTTAACAATTTTTAGCCGATGTCAATTTGGAGACAACCATGCATCATACAAAAGATATTCTAGAAAGCTTGAGCTTTATTCAGTCTCGCACAGGTATTAAACCAACAGTGGGTATTATTTTAGGCTCAGGACTAGGCCCGTTCGCGGATACATTAGAAAATGCCGTCCATATTCCTTATAGTGAAATTCCACATTTTGCCAAATCTGAAGCCGTAGGGCATGCCAATGAATTGGTGATCGGCACTATCGCAGGTAAAAATGTGGTTGCCATGAAAGGCCGTTTTCACTACTACGAAGGCTTTTCCCTTGACCAAGTCACTTTCCCTGTGCGTTTGATGAAAGCATTGGGTGTCGAAAAATTGATTATCACCAACGCCTGCGGTGCAGTAAATACTGACTTCAACCCGGGTGACCTGATGATTATTACCGATCATATTAATTTAACGGCAAATAATCCATTGATGGGGCCAAACAACCCTGAATTAGGTGTTCGTTTCTTAGATGTTAGTGAGGTGTATAACAAAGAATTACGCCAAACAATCAAAGATGTAGCGGCTGAACAAGGTGTCTCGGTTCGTGAAGGTGTTTATGCATGGTGGACTGGCCCAACGTATGAAACCCCTGCTGAAATTCGTATGATCAGAACCTTAGGCGCAGACGCTGTCGGTATGTCTACTGTGCCAGAAGCGCTAGTTGCCCACCATTCACAAATTAAAATCGTCGGTATTTCCTGTTTAACCAATATGGCTTGCGGTATTTTAGAGCAGCCACTTAGCCATGACGAAGTTATTGAAACAGCAGAAAAAGTTAAAGCGACTTTCTTGAAACTAGTGACTGGCGTGATTGCTCGTTTCTAGTTTTATAAGTTCTTTTTCTCAAAATAATATAAAGATGTCCATAACGCTAAAGTAAGGTGAATATTGAGATGAAATTTAAAGGTCTGATTTTAGTTTCTTTAGGCGCTTGTAGTTATGGCATTCTTTCAACGCTTGTGGTGTTGGCTTATCGTGCAGGGTATTCCTTGAATGATGTCATCGGTAGCCAGACAGTATTAGGTGCGATTTTACTGTGGTTTTTTGTTGTTACGGGTGCATTGGTTAAAAAAGCGCGTCTAGTATGGCCAACACGCAGGCAAGGCCTATTAATGTTACTCACTGGGACGACAACAGGGTTAACCGGGCTTTTGTATTATGCATCATTGCAGTATTTGTCTCCGGCACTTGGTGTTGTCTTATTTTTGCAATTTACATGGATGGGGGTTGCAATTAACGCATTTATTAGTCGCCAAATACCCCCCGTGATGACCATGGTATCTGTTGTGGTGATATTAATCGGAACAGTATTAGCGACAGGTTTGTTAAATAGTTCCGAGATCGTATTTCACTGGCTTGGTGTGTTATTAGGATTATCTGCAGCGTTATCAAATGCTATTCGTGTTTATGTCAGTGGTGCATTAGCGGTTAAAACAGATCCTATGATGCGTTCTGCAATCATGGTAACAGGAGGCGCAATTTTGACATCAATTGTCGTTCCGCCAACATTCTTACTGAGTGCATCAACGTTTCAATCTCTATTTTTCTCATATGGATTACCTCTGGCTTTCTTTGGTTCTTTCTTTGGCATGTGGATGTTTGCTAAAGGAACCCCGCTGATCGGTACCAGCTTAGCGACCATTGTTAGCTCAATGCAGCTGCCCGTCACGATTTTATTATCCGTGACAGTATTGCAGTTACCCCTTGAATTAATTCAGTTTGTTGGTGTTGCTGTCATCCTCATGGGTGTTGCCATTGCTGAGTTGAAAATAAAAACAAATAAATATAACTCCAAACGGAGCTTTGTATGAACATTAAATCCCGCTTGAAAATCATGCTTTTCCTGCAATATTTTGTTTGGGGAAGTTGGTTAGTCACACTCGGTTCCTACATGATGAAAACATTGAGTTTTTCAGGTGCAGAAGTCGGTATGGTGTATAGCTCAAAGGGTATTGCTGCCATTCTAATGCCCGGGCTTATCGGAATCATTGCAGATAAATATATTCCAGCAAATCGTTTATATATGATTTGCCATTTAATTGGGGCTGCTGCATTGTTTTATGCCGCAACAGTCACGAGTTCAACCGTTATGTTCTGGGTGATGTTAATTAATGCAATGGCCTTTATGCCAACGATTGCGCTTTCAAATAGCATCAGCTATTCATCATTAAGCCAATATCAGCTCGACTCAGTGAGTAACTTCCCACCTATCCGGGTATTTGGTACGGTTGGCTTTATTGTTGCAATGTGGAGTATTAGCTTATTGAAATTTGAGCTAAGTAGTATGCAACTTTATATTGCAGGTGGTAGCTCATTACTTTTAGCGCTTTATTCATTAACTTTGCCAAAAATTGATGTGAATAAAAAAGCAATTTCAAGTAGTTGGATCAGTAAGCTCGGTTTAGACGCTTTAGTGTTATTCAAAAAGCCCATTATGGCAGTGTTTTTCTTATTCGCTATGTTACTTGGCGCGGTTTTACAAATTACCAATACGTTTGGTAACCCATTCTTGCATGACTTCGGTCTGAACCCGTTATACCAAGATAGCTTGGTGGTTCAGTATCCATCGATACTGTTATCGATTTCTCAGATGGCAGAAGTATGTTTTATTTTAGCAATTCCATTTTTCTTGAAACGCTATGGCATTAAAACTGTCATGTTATTAAGCATGTTCGCATGGACACTACGATTTGGCTTCTTTGCATTTGGTGACCCGTCTGCCATCGGGCTGATGTTCTTGATCATGTCGATGATTGTTTATGGCTGCGCATTTGATTTCTTTAATATTTCAGGTTCCATCTTTATTGAAAGAGAAGTGGATACGCGTATGCGCGCGAGTGCCCAGGGCTTATTTATGACGATGGTTAACGGTGTTGGTGCCTATTTCGGTGCGATACTTAGTGGGTTGGTTGTCGACTATTATACGGTGGATGGTATTAAAGATTGGCAAATGATTTGGTTAGTTTTTGCTTCTTATACCGTAGTCTTAGCAATAATTTTCCAATTTACGTTCCATTATCACCACGATAAAGACGCAGCATTGAAAGAAGCCAAATCTAGCTAAGATAAGTCGTTAGAAATAACATTCAATTTAAGGGAAAACCATCAATTTGGTTTTCTCTTTTTTTGGGTTTTAACGCTAAACATAATTACGTTTGCCGCGCAAAATATGCTCAGTTAGCGTTTCTTCCGCAAGGGTAAATTCTTTTGCTTTGAGTTGTTCAATTAATTGCTGATGTTGGCGTGTAGACTCATAATAATATTCATTGCGATAAATAGGGTCAGGCTGAAAATAGACTCGCTGGCGAATATTATCCGCTAAATCTAAGAAAACCGAGTTATCCAGTAATTCCAAGAAGAAACGGTGGAATCGTTCATCTTCTTTTATCCAACCTTGATAGTCATTTCCCTTCAATAATTCATCTTGCCGTTCAATAATAGCCTTTAAGATAGAAAAATGTTCATCAGTTAAATATTCACGAACTAATTTAATTGCATGGGACTCAATTGCTAAGCGTAAATCATAATTATCTCTGGTCTCTTTTAACGATAGTTTCTGAATAAAAACACCTTTACGAGGGATAATTTTGACTAAGCCTTCATTCTGTAATTGATATAAGGCTTCGCGAATTGGAGTACGACTCATACCGAGTTCCTCAACTAAGCTATTTTCAGAGGTATAACTTTCCTCTCCAAATTGCTTACTGAGAATTTTATGTTTAATTGCAGTATAGGCTTGTTGGCTTAGTGGTTTATCTTTCATCAGGATCTTGTGTTAACAATAGAAATTTTAGTGAGTATAGAAAGGAATAGATTGGTATACAAGTAATACACTAGTTTTATATTATTTAGGATGCTGTTAAATTTTGGTGGGTAATTGAACTTAACTTGTTGAATAAACCGGCATCCTTGCCAGTTTCTAGACTAATACAACTCAGGACGTCGGTTTTGCATACAAGGTAATTTCTCTCGTGTCTCTGCGGTATGCTGTGTTGATATTTCAGCAAAAAATAGTGTCTCATCGTAGCCAGCAGATGCGATAGTTACGCCAAGTGCATCACAAACAAGGCTGCGACCAATAAAAATATTACCCGTTTGGTCGCATGCGCAAACAGGGATCGTGTTCTCCAAAGCGCGTGCTTTAACTAATGTTTGGTAATGCTCTTCTTTTAGTGGCCCGCTTACCCATGCTGTGGGAACGAGTATAAGGTCAGCGCCAGCTAAGGTTAGTTTTCGAGCAACTTCAGGGAAACGCAGTTCATAACAGACTAAAACGCCAATTTTGCCAAATTCAGTTTCCACAGGTTTTAATTCATTATTACTTTGAATGATATTAAGGGATTCCTGATATGAAAAGGCATCGTATAGGTGGGTTTTTTGGTAGTGATAGATAAGCTCACCTTGGCGGTTCAACATAATTGTCGTGTTGAATGCTCTTTTCGGCTCATTCGGGGCACTTTCATAAATTCCACAAGTCACATAAATACCGCATTGTTGGGCAGTTTTTGCCAACTGAGAGACAAAAGGGCCATCAACAGCTTCTGCGACATCAGCATAGCTAATACCACTATCTGCTGGAACAAAAGCCATAAACATTTCCGGCAATAGAATGAGGTCGGCACCACCTTGAGCGGCTTTTTGTATAGCTTCGCATGCTTTTTTTAAATTTTGAGCTTTATCTGGACTACTGGCTAGCTGAGCAATTGCAATCTTCATAGAGTCTCCTTATTCAAAAAATTTCGCAGCACCTGAAATTGCCGCTAATGTTTCACCAGCATCAATGCGCTTTTTAACATCAATTTCAGCATGTTGAGCATTAAGGGCTCGTTGGCGATACTCTTGCAGAGTCACTTCATCAGCGACTAAAATGCCATCGCCATCTGCAATGATTAAATTACCAGGATGGATCGTTACGCCGTCTATACTAATCGGCACATTAATTGCGCCTTCAATACCTAAAATTCGCGTTGTTAACGGACTCACTTTACGTGCATAAATAGGAACGCCAATCTCACGTAATGCTTTGATATCGGTGACACAACCATCAATAACCGCGCCGGCAATTTTCTTTGCCCGTGCCATATAAGAAACCATCTCGCCCCAACAAGCGCGATCATAATCCCCTGACATATCGATACAGACAACGTCGCCTTCTTGCACGATGTCGAACACCTTATGTACAGCAGATGAGTCCATATGTGGAATACGTACTGTTACAGCATTACCAATAAATTGGCATTGTTCAATTTGTGGGCGTAATGTTTTGAGAAAACCGAAGTCAGTCATATGTCCGATAGTTGACGGGCAAACATCACGGCAACTTTCGATAATTTCAGGGCTAAAACAGGCAACACGAGGATTTAATGTAAACATAGGGACACCTTTATTTATTGAATATAATGTGCTTTGGGTGAAAATTAGTCAGGGTTAACAGCAGCTGCTAAAGGTTTATCTGGCTGAATAAAAAACCAGCAAATAATCGCTAAACTGATAGGTATCACATTGAAAAGTAAAGCGACGGTCCAACCAAAATGCTGTGCAAGCCAGCCACATAGAATGGGGGAAATAACACCACCGAGATTGCCCCATAAATTCATCCATCCACTGACAGAGCCTGCATATTGGCGGCCCTTATCCGCAGCGATTGCCCAAGAGGTCACAACTGGCAATCCTAGAGAACCGAGTGCGAGGGTGAGCCATGCAACACTTGCAATGGCACTTTCAGTTTGAGCCGCACCGCAAATACCCACGATAAATAGAATAAAACCGGTAATGGCGATATATCCCCTCGCGACTAACTGTGAGTATCCTTTGTTGAGTAACCAATCAGAAATTGAACCTGCAGTGAGTACTGCGATACAAATTGCTAACCAAGGAAAGCTGGCAGCAATACCCATTTCGGTTAATGAGAAGCCACGAGCCTCTTGTAAGTAGGTGGGGAGCCAAATCATAAATAAGGTGGTCATATAGGCGACAAAAAAGTATTGGAAACCAACCGCCCAGAACGGACGTTCTTTCATAAATTTTCGCCAAGGGGCTTTAACATCAGCACCGCCTTGCTCACTAATTGTTCGGCCTCCTTGGATAAACGCAATTTCACTTTGAGAAATTTTAGGATGTTGTTCAGGTTTATTTCTGGCAAAGAAATACCAAACCATACCGATAAGAATACCAATCACACCGAAGATATAGAAAACGGCATGCCACCCGAATGAAATCATAATAAATACGGTAAGGGTAGGGGCAATCACAGGCCCAAAATAGGAACCAGCAAGTAAGAAACTAGCTGCCCGTGCCTTTTCATTTTGGCGAAACCACCATGTATTAAAGACGGCATTTGCAGGGTAGAGCGGCGCTTCTCCAACACCAAATAGGAAGCGTACGATGCATAACCAAATATAGGTAGGGGCAACGACCGTTAATATTGTGAATGCGGACCAAATGTAAAGGCTAATAGTTGCGATAAGCCTGCTACCAAACCGTTCTGCAAGTATGCCGCTTGGAATTTGGGCAAGCGCATAGCCAAGTGAAAATAGCGCACCCAAAAAGCCAAATTGAACTTTGCTCATTCCTAAATCGGTCATCATATGTTCGGCAACAATGGAAATATTTGCGCGGTCCATATATGCAATCAAACCGATAATAAAAAATATTGCTGCTAATCCCCAACGTAAACGCCCTGGTGAGTCTTTCGTTGTTGGTGTTACAACAGAATCATTATGTGACATAGAGTTACCTTTTTATTGGTTTGTCGAGGTAATCAACTTTATTGTATTTATATTGAATTCAACTTGTATACAAGATGGATGTTAATAAGCAGTTATTGAGGTGTCAAAGATCTGTTTTGTTATCTGTGACTGAACTCAAAACATTTGATTGATTTATGAGCGAGATCTTATTTTTAGGAAAATAGATAGGTAATAAATTTTATGATTAAAAATCAAGATGTTATGATTTCATGGGAAACGATTTAATCGACGTTACTAATTATTTGAGAAAGAATAATTAATACTGCTTCGGTAAAAATTTTTTAATATCTTCGAAGGGGTGTTGTGGAATATAGCTTCAAAAATCGTGATAACTAGCACCTATTTCGAGTTAATTTGAGAATATCTCCAAAAAAAAAAGCCAAACGATAATTAAGGTCGATTGGCTTTTTATGGATTAAAATCATCAAAGAGTGATTATTCAATATTTTGAATTTGTTCTCTCATTTGCTCGATTAATACTTTGAGTTCAACTGCAGAGGTTGTAACTTCGCTATTAATTGATTTTGACGCTAGCGTATTAGCTTCGCGGTTGAATTCTTGCATCATAAAGTCAAGGCGGCGACCAGTTGCCTCTTTTTTCTTCAAGATGTTACGCGTTTCTTTAACATGAGCTTCTAGTCTATCCAGTTCTTCTGCAACATCAACACGTTGAGCCAATAGAATAAGTTCTTGTTCCAGGCGGTTGTTATCCACTTGAATATCAGCTTCTTCTAACTTATTTTGTAAGCGTTCGCGTTGCCACTGTAAAATTTCTGGCATATGTTGACGTACTTTTGCGACTTCAACTAAGACGCCATCAAGGCGCTGTTCGATGAGTGTATGCAATGAAGCACCTTCAGCTTCACGGCTTTGAATGAAAGCATCAATAGCTTCATCTAAGCCCGCCAGTAATTGCTCGCTGATGATATCTAAATCTTGTTCGCCTGCTGACATCACACCCGGCCAACGCAAAATTTCTAATGGGTTTATTTCACCTTCATGGCTGTAATTTTTAACCCAATTCGCAGCACTGATTAATTGGCGTGCTAATTGTTCATTTAGGATTAATTCACCACGATTTGCACCGTCTAACTCAAAGCGTAGACTACATTCTACCTTTCCACGTGTTAGGCGAGAACGCAGACGTTCGCGAATGACGGGCTCAAGGCTTCTGAATTGCTCAGGTAAGCGAATATACGTTTCTAAATAACGTTGGTTCACGGAACGCAGCTCCCAGGCCGCATTCCCCCATTCACCCTTGATATCCCGACGGGCAAAAGCGGTCATACTACGGATCATAATTCGTTCCCATTATCGTAAAGATTTAGGGGATTATAACGCTATGCAGGATGACAGGATAGGCATTATCGCTTGAACAACGTATAATGCGTCCCAATTTGAGTTGATAATGGAGATAACACCATGCGCCCAGCAGATAGACAAGCAGACCAAATGCGCCCGATTACCATCACGCGCAACTATACTAAGCATGCAGAAGGCTCTGTTCTTATTGAGTTTGGCGACACGAAGGTGTTATGTAATGCAACTGTTGAAGAAGGGGTTCCTCGCTTTTTAAAAGGGCAGGGGCAAGGTTGGGTTACAGCGGAGTATGGCATGTTACCGCGCGCAACAAACTCACGTAATCAGCGTGAAGCTGCACGAGGAAAACAAACAGGCCGTACGATGGAAATCCAACGGTTAATTGCTCGTTCTTTGCGTGCAGCGGTTGACCTTAAAAAATTAGGTGAATACACCATTACTTTAGACTGTGATGTTATTCAAGCGGATGGCGGTACACGTACAGCCGCGATTTCTGGTGCTTGTGTGGCACTTGTTGATGCGCTGAATAACATGGTTGAACAAGGTAAAATTGCAAAAAGCCCACTAAAATCAATGGTTGCTGCCGTTTCGGTTGGAATTGTAAACCAAGAGGCTCTATGTGACCTTGAGTATATTGAAGATTCTGCAGCGGAAACCGATATGAATGTTGTCATGATGGATGATGGCCGAATGATTGAAGTGCAGGGCACTGCAGAAGGCGAACCGTTTAGTCATGAAGAGTTATTAGCCTTATTGGCGTTAGCTAAAACAGGTTTAAATACCATTTTTGAAGCTCAGCGAGAAGCGCTGAAGTAAGTTAATCATTAATTAGGCGGCTGAAAAGTCGCCTTTTTTATGCCTGCTGGTTCATCAACGAGTGTGCCAGCTTTGAGAATAGATAAATAATCATCAACGAGGAGAATGACCAATGAAAGCCTATCAGCGCGATTTTATTGAACTTGCCATGAAAAAACAGGTACTTAAATTTGGTGAGTTTACGCTGAAATCAGGTCGTAAAAGCCCTTACTTTTTTAATGCGGGGTTATTTAATACAGGGCGTGATCTGGCACTTGTCGGTCGTTTTTATGCACAAGCATTACAAGATAGCGCAATTGAGTGTGATGTCATTTTTGGTCCAGCGTATAAAGGGATCCCCATCGCAACGACGACAGCGGTAGCACTTTCTGAGCACCATGACATCGATATGCCTTACTGCTTCAACCGCAAAGAAGCTAAAGACCATGGGGAAGGCGGCGTGTTAGTAGGAAGTCCTTTACAAGGGCGTGTTGTAGTAGTTGATGATGTGATTACCGCAGGGACGGCAATTCGTGAATCAATGGAAATTATTAAACAACAACAAGCCACGTTGAATGGTGTTCTGCTATGCCTTGATCGCCAAGAAAAAGGGAAAGGTGAAATTTCAGCAGTACAAGAGGTTGAGCGTGATTATGGTTGTAAAGTTTACTCAATTATTACCATGAACGATTTAATCACCTATCTTGCTGAAAAGGAAGGTATGCAGGAACATTTAGCGGCTATGAAGGCTTATCGCGAACAATACGGAATTGAATAAAAAAAAGCCCTCGCCCAATGATGGGCGGGGTGAGTAGTATAAATAATCGGTTATTGTAACTGAGCTAGAATTAAAGGCCAGCGCGATTCAAACTCGACGGTTGGCCGATAACGAAACTCAGAACGCACAAAACGAGAGAGCATCCCTTCACAAAAGGCTAGTAACTGAGAAGCAAGTAATGACTCATCATGAATAAACCCATGGCCATCACGTATTTTTTTCTCTTTTAACACCTGCCGTAATTGTGATTCTATACGTTCAAATAATTGGTTAATACGATCTTGCAGCCTATCTTGCTCAAACATTAGAGCATGGCCTGTCATTATACGCGTTAGCCCAGGGTTTTTCTCAGAAAACCCAAGTATTAGGGCAAGTATTAGTTTAATTCTAATTATCGTATCTTTTTCATCAGTTAAAATCAGATTAATACGCGAAACCAATGAGTCTTCAATAAACCCAATAAGGCTATCGAACATTTTCATTTTACTCGGAAAATGACGATATAGCGCAGCTTCTGATACACCAACCGTAGCAGCAAGTTTTGCTGTTGTAATACGTTGGCTGCCATCACTACTTTCTAACATTAACGCAAGAGCCTGTAAAATCTCATCACGTCTGTTACGTTTTTGTGTTATCGCTTTTTCTGCCATGTCTAATAAGACCCCTGCTAAAACAGCAAAACAAACTATCCAAAATTTTGCTCTTAGTAAAGAGAGTTTCGAAGCAAAATGGATTTAAAAAATGTTTAAAATATAAGTAATGTTGAGCAAGCTTCCTGAAAGAAAATATGCGGCTGATTGTTTTTATTCATAAAGATAGAACCTAATTTAGGTTCTATCTAGCATATTAGTTATCAGGATGTTCTATTTATTGACGGCCAGAATGACCGAAACCGCCAGCTCCACGCTCAGTTGCGTCAAAATCATCAACAATATTAAATTCCGTCTGAACAACTGGGACAAACACCATTTGTGCCATGCGTTCGCCAGGTTCAATGGTAAAAGCTTTGTCACTCCGGTTCCAGACAGACACCATGAGCTGGCCTTGATAATCAGAATCAATGAGGCCAACGAGGTTGCCCAGTACAACGCCATGTTTATGACCTAAACCGGAACGAGGTAAGATGACCGCAGCAAGACTTTCATCTGCAATGTGAATGGCTAAACCTGTTGGAATAAGCTCTGTTTGACCTGGTGCCAAATCGATTGGTGCATCAAGGCATGCACGTAGGTCTAAACCAGCAGAACCAGTGGTGGCATAGGCTGGTAGAGGAAATTCATTACCGATACGGCTATCAAGGATTTTTAGGTCAATTTTTTTCATAACGTTGAAGTATCTCGTCAAGTAAATAGTGGCTTAATTCGTTTTTATTACAGTGAGGCAAACGGATATCACCGTTAGCATCAAAAAGATGTAACGCGTTGTTATCGCTATTAAACCCGTTGTCTGCTAGTGAGACGTCATTGGCACAAATGAGGTCGAGTTGCTTTTGTTGTCGTTTTTGGCGTGCATATTCTTCCACATTTTGGGTTTCAGCTGCAAACCCAACAACATATGGCCTATTGTGTTTTAGGCTTCCGACACTAGCCACGATATCTGGATTTTTGAAAAGTGTAATCGAAACTTCATCACCTTGTTTTTTTATTTTATTTTCAGCAATGTTTTTTGCGCGATAATCTGCAACTGCAGCGCAACCAATAAAAATATTTTGTTCAGCAATGGTTTGATGCACTTGTTCATACATCTCTAAGCCACTCATGACATCAATCCGGTTAACCCCTTCTGGTGTTTCAATATTTACAGGGCCCGCAATCAAAGTGACGTCGGCACCACGTTGGCTGGCTGCTTTAGCAATGGCAAAACCCATTTTCCCCGAACTATGGTTACTAATAAAGCGAACTGGGTCTAGCGCTTCCCTTGTTGGGCCAGCAGTGATCATTAATTTGATGCCTTGTAAGTCGAGTTTAGGGGTAAAAAACTCACTGGCTAGACGAACAATTTCTAGTGGGTCAATCATGCGACCAGGGCCAATATCACCACAGGCTTGGCTGCCTGCATCTGGCCCCCAAATCATACATTGGCGTTGTTGCAGTTTGATTAAATTTTCTTGAGTTGCTTTTGCTCGGTACATTTGTTGGTTCATTGCTGGCACAAGTGCAATCGGTGCTGCGGAAGCAAGGCAAACTGTTGTGAGTAAGTCATTTGCCATTCCTGCACTGAGGCGAGCAATTAAATCCGCAGTAGCAGGCGCTAGAATAATAAGGTCAGCCCATTTAGCGAGTTCAATATGTCCCATAGCCGCCTCAGCGGCTGGGTCTAGCAGGTCATCAGAAACAGGATGTCCTGAAACGGCTTGCAAGGTTAAAGGCGTAATAAAGGCTTTTGCACCTTGAGTCATCACAATACGCACAATCGCACCTTTATCGCGCAAACGGCGGGTGAGTTCAGGGATTTTGTACGCAGCAATGCCCCCACTAATGCCAATAACTATCTGCTTACCTAATAGTGACAGTTGATTCATTATTTTTATCCAATTCGGTCAACATGGGAGGCATATTACCACAGAGAAGCGCGAGGTGGCGCGCTCGATTTTTCATCACAGTACTATTTTTGCGAAGCGCTACGCAAACCCTTATGAGAGCGGTTGTGAATGTTTTTTAGCCTAGATAAAAAGGAAGCAAGAGATTTAGGGACAAAGAATATGATGAGTGAACATCTAGACCTACCACCAAGAGAAAAGCTACTCGCATACGGGGCTGCTGCGTTATCTGATGCTGAGCTGCTCGCTATTTTTCTGCGTACAGGGAGTCAAGGCGAACCCGTTTTACAGCTTGCGAAGCGTTTAATACAGGAGTTTGGTTCAGTATATTTGCTTCTACAAGCAGACTACGAAAAACTCAAGCAATGTAAAGGAATGGGGAGTTGTAAATTTACCCAATTACAGGCGGTGAGTGAATTAGCTCGCCGTTTTTTCTCTGAACAATTTTTACATGAAGATGTGATGACTGGGCCTGAGCAGTTGAAAGCAAAGTTGTTGGATTTATTTGCAGGGCAAGAGCGTGAAGTTTTTGTCGTGATATTTTTAAATAATAAAAATCAAATTATTTGTCATGAAGAGTTGTTTAAAGGTACTTTAAACAAAGTTGAAGTTCACCCCAGAGAAATCATTCGCTTTGCCATAAAAATGAACGCAAACGGGATTATACTCGCCCATAACCATCCATCAGGTAACCCGGAACCAAGCGTAGCAGACAGGCAAGTGACAGAGCGTATCCAACGTGCTTGTACTATTATGGGGATTAAACTGCTTGACCATTTTGTCGTTGGCCATAAGCAATGTGTGTCATTTGTGGAGCGAGGATGGCTATAAAATTATTTTTTTGCCTAAAAAATGACAACTTTCTTTGCGTTGGGCTTGAGTGAAAACGATGGAAAGCGTATACTACGCCACCTTTAAGGATCTTGGGTTTGGCGAGAAGGGCCTATCTCAGTAAATTTTTACGTTTTAGTAAAGTAAATCTTTATTTAGGTATCAACGGTTTTTTCAGTCAATGAAAGTTTGCTGAGATGGGCTCCTAAGCCTGACGAGGCGGCCATACCCAGAACAAAAAAGCTCGAGCTGATTAGATTTTTGGAGAATAGACATGTCACGAGTCTGCCAAGTTACTGGCAAGCGTCCAATGAGCGGTAACAACCGTTCACACGCATTAAACGCGACCAAACGTCGTTTTTTGCCAAACCTGCACTCTCACCGTTTCTGGGTTGAGTCTGAGAAACGTTTCGTAACACTGCGTGTATCTGCTAAAGGTATGCGTGTTATCGATAAAAAGGGTATTGATGCTGTTCTTGCTGAACTGCGTACCCGTGGTGAGAAGTACTAAGGAGCTAAAAAATGGCTAAAGGTATTCGCGAGAAAATCAAGCTAGTCTCTTCTGAAGGTACAGGTCATTTCTATACCACTACGAAGAACAAGCGCACAATGCCAGAAAAACTGGAACTGAAAAAATTCGATCCAGTTGTTCGTAAGCATGTGATCTACAAAGAAGCAAAAATCAAATAATTTTGCTTTCTGCGTTAAAAACTCAGCTTCGGCTGAGTTTTTTTTTACCTAAAATTTGGGCTGTCGCGGATATGCGCATTCGAAGCTATGACCATGATTATGAAAGTAGTAACATAGTGAGTATTCATTGAATTAATAATGATATTTGTTGTCGAATGACTATTGTCTTTTACATATAGACTTGATTAAGAGTGCCTGGTGAAAAAACAGTTTAAAAAAATTCTTGTGATCAAGATGAGGTTTCATGGGGACATGTTGCTGACAACACCCGTTATCAGCTCATTAAAACACCGATATCCTGATGCTAAAATTGACGTTTTGCTTTATCAGGATACTATCCCGATTCTCTCTGAAAATACTGAAATTAACGCTTTATACGGCATGGCGGGGAAAAAAAGTAGTGGCCTAAGTAAAGCATGTAATTTTATTAAGCTACTGCTAAAGCTGCGTAAAAATAAATACGATTTAGTTGTTAACCTCGCAGATCAGTGGATGGTGAGTGTATTAGTTCGGGCTATTCCTGCTGACACAAAAATTTCCCATCAATTTACCCATCGAGATTCTAAATACTGGCGTAATAGTTTTACGCATTTGACAGAACCTGAAGGCGAACACGTTGTTCTGAATAACCTATCAGTGCTCAAGCCGTTAGAAATAAAAGAATTAAAAACACATCTAACGATGTCTTATTCAGAGCAGGATTGGAAAAATATTGATGAAAGGTTACTAAGCTTAGGTGTCCATAGCAGCTATGTCGTTATTCAACCAACAGCGCGCCAAGCTTTTAAGTGTTGGGATAATGAAAAGTTTTCAGCGGTCATTGATGCATTGCAGTCTCGTGGTTATCAAGTAGTTTTAACTTCGGGGCCGAGTAAAGAAGATTTAGAATGTATCAGTGATATTGCAAATGGCTGCCAAACAACGCCTGTTACTGAGCTTGCAGGAAAGACTTCATTTCCAGAATTAGGCGCACTGATTGCCCATGCCGCTTTATTCATCGGTGTTGATTCAGCTCCGATGCACATTGCTGCTGCAGTCAAAACACCAATTGTGTGCCTTTTCGGTGCGACAAATCATGTTTTTTGGCGGCCTTGGAGTGAGAATAGTGTGCAATTCTGGGCTGGAGACTATGAACCTATGCCTCCGCGAGATGAACTTGACCGCAGTAAAAAGTATTTATCTATTGTCCCTGCATCCGATGTAATTAAAGCCACAGAGAAAATATTGCCGATGAATATTCGCTCTATGATGACAAGGTATTAACATGAATCTGGCATTTTGCTTATATAAATACTTTCCGTTTGGTGGGTTACAGCGGGATTTTCTACGTATTGCAACGGAATGCCAATCACGTGGGCATCAAGTACGTGTCTATACCCAATCATGGGATGGTGATAAGCCTAGCGGCTTTGAAATTATTATCGTGCCGGTGACATCAAAAACGAATCATGGGCGAAATGCACAATATTGTGACTGGGTGTTGGCACATTTAAAGCAGCATCCTGCTGAGCGGGTAATTGGTTTCAATAAAATGCCAGGGCTGGATGTGTATTATGCAGCAGATGTCTGCTATGCCCAGAAAGTCGCTGAAGAAAAAGGTTTTTTTTATAAGCTGACGCCTCGTTACAAACACTATGCCGCATTTGAAAAAGCTGTTTTTGCAGTGGGAAAACCGACACAATTACTCATGTTAACGCCACATCAAATTCGTCATTTCAAAAAGCATTATGGAACTGAAGAAGGACGTTTTCATATGCTGCCTCCCGGCATTGCCCAAGATAGAAAGTATGATAAACAAATTGCAGATGCTAAAAAAGTTTATCGTGAAAAAAATCAAATACCTGAATCTGCATTTTTAGTATTGCAGGTGGGCTCTGACTTCAAACGTAAAGGTGTTGACCGTACCATAAAAGCCATTGCGGCATTGCCCGATGACATTAAGAAAAACACGCTATTGATGGTAGTCGGCCAAGATAAACCGGTGAAATACCAACAGTTAGCGAAAACGTTAGGAATCGGCTCACAAGTCTCTTTCTTTAGTGGACGTAATGATATTGCAGAATTAATGGCTGCAGCCGATATATTAATGCATCCGGCTTATCAAGAAGCTGCGGGTATTGTGTTATTAGAGGCAATTACCGCGGGTTTACCGATTATTGTCACAGAAGTGTGTGGATATGCTTCATTTATTAGCCAAGCCAAATGCGGTATTGTGGTAAATGAGCCCTTTGAACAAACGGTTCTGAACTTGGCTCTAAAAGATAGTTTAAAAAATCCGGCTCAATTAGCACAATGGGCAAGTAATGCGCGATATTTTGCTGATACAGAAGATTTGTATAGTTTACCAGAAAAAGCCGCAGATATTATTTTAGGGGAAGCGAATGATTGAGTTAAAACCCCCTTTCAGTGAATTGTGGAAGAATAAAGATCCATTTATCGAGGCGGATAAGCTACAAGGTGAAGTTTTTCGTGCGTTAGAATCGCGTAAAACTCTGCGTTTTGAACTTGAGGGGCGCAGTTATTTTGTGAAAATTCATTATGGGACGACACTAAAGGAAGTTCTTAAAAATCTATTTTCTTTTCGGTTGCCGGTATTAGGCGCTGACAGAGAGTGGAATGCTATTCATCAGCTGACTCAAGTGGGAGTTGACACGATGAATGGTCGAGCTTTTGGGCAAAAAGGGATTAACCCTCTTCGTCGCCACTCCTTTATTATTACTGAAGATTTGACTCCGACGGTGAGTTTGGAAGATTATTGTGCAAATTGGCTAGATAACCCGCCAACTTTTAGTACCAAACAAATGATTATTCGTCGAGTTGCGAAGATGGTGCGCAAAATGCACGCAACGGGTATTAACCATCGTGATTGTTATATTTGCCATTTTTTACTGCATTTGCCATTTACGGGAAATGAAGAACAGTTAAAAATATCAGTAATTGATTTGCACCGAGCACAACTCAGAAATTCGGTTCCAACCCGTTGGCGCGATAAAGATTTAATTGGTTTATATTACTCATCATTAAATATTGGGCTTACTCAGCGTGATATTCTTCGTTTTATGAAAATCTATTTTGGTTTATCGCTGCGAGTTATTTTGCAACAGGAAAAACGTTTAATCCACAAAGCGGGCTACAAGGCTAAACGAATCGAAAAAAGAAGTGAAAAGTATCGTTTATAACTAGTGTATGGGTTACATGAATATAAAACTATTACTTATCATTTAGATGATTGAAGTTGGTAAAGGAAAACGAAAAATGATAAACCACGAAATGATCAGAACTCAAATTAAGATTAATGAAAATGATGTGAGTGAAGACAACTATTTTCATATAGCGTATGGTGTTGATGATAAATTTCTCTATGGAGTAGGAACGTCGATTTCATCGGTGATGATTAATAATCAGGATACTCATTTCCATTTTCATATCTTTGTCGATAATTTAAAAGATGAAAATCTTTTTCGTGGACTAGTTGCAAATAGCCAACATAAAATCACTATTTACTTAATAGATAACGAAAAGTTTAAAAAGTTGCCACTTCCTTCGCAAGCTTGGAGTCATGCAATTTATTTTAGATTAGTAATTATCTCGTTTTTATCGACAAAAATTGACAAACTTCTTTATTTAGATGCAGATATTATTTGTAAAGGAAATTTATCTTCTTTAAAAGAATTAGAATTTAATAATGATGTTTTCTTGTATGCAGTAAAGGATAAATTTATTAGCGATAAAAAAACACTACCAATGGATATGGATAAATATTTTAATTCCGGATTTCTGTATATGTCAATTAAACGGATGGCGGAAAATAATATTCCTAATCGTGTTATTGAATTGGTAAGTGAAAATGACTTTACACATCCAGATCAAGATGCATTGAATATTTTACTAAATAATAAGCTTGTCAATATTAGTGAAAACTTTAATTTCATGTTCTCGCTTGATTGGTATATTACTAGTAAAGGGCATATTACCAAAATACCAGATGAAGTCGTCTTTATTCATTTTGTTGGCTTAACCAAACCATTTCATGAATGGGCTAATTTTTACCAAGAATATGCTTTTTTTGAAGTAGCTAGAGCTCATTCTCCATGGAAAAATGTACCATTAATGAAACCTGAAGGGTATAAACAATTATCTCGTAAAAAATCACATTTAAGAAAAAATGGCGACTATATCGGGTTTATAATTACCACAATAAAATATTTAGTGAAAAAAATCACTAAATAATCTGTAATACCGTATTGATAAAGCCTCGTAATTGTTCAGAATACGAGGCTTCATACTATCTAGATAATACTTTTTTAATCAAAATAGCAGTTAATATATTGTACAAGATGAAGATGTCGATAAAAATAAATTCAAACAAGCAGTAAACTAAAAAATAGCCAATAGATGATACAAATATACCTACATTAAGTATATTTTTTTCTATCCTAATATCTTTGAATAAATCTTTCATGTTAATAAAAAATGCAATTAGGAATAAGGCTAACCCTATAAAACCGATATTGTAAGTGATATTTAAGAAAAAAGGCTCATCATTATTGTAATGGTAAGTTTTTCTCTTCTGTGAATAGCCCATGCCACCTTGGTTCTTTGGTGCATTATTATCAAGCAAAAATTGATTGTATGCGACAGAACCATACCCAATACCAACGAGTTGATTGGAGATTGAGTTCATAAAAATGGGATAACGAGTTTCAATAATTTTATCGCGTTTGGAAGTAATGTTTTCTGAGTATAACGATTGATTTATTTTATTTTTAACTTGGGGAATTGTTAAGTATGTTGCTGTTAATATTATCGATGCTAAAGCACCAAAGCTAATCATGCTTATAAGGAGTCTTTTATAACTTTTTGATAACAATAATAAAATTATAATAGACTCAATCACTACAGAAAGAACCCCACCTCGGCTGCCTGTATATAATAGAAAAATAAAAGCTAAGAGTGAGAGTAATAACATTACGATTTTTAATGATTTTTGTTTAAAAAGAAACAAAGCACTAAATGTAAATGGAAATAACAATGTCATATAGTGAGCAAAGCCAAACCTAAGTTGTAAATATAGAGGCAAATCACTATCTTTAAATTGCTTTAATATTGGGATAACAAAAAGTGTGAAAGCGAGGGTGCAGATCAGAGCATAGGTAATTGTTTTACTTGACTTTTGTGTGGTGCTTTTAAATACCACTAAGAATAAAGAAATAATAACGACGTAACGCCAGTCATTAAAAAAAACTTTTAATGCAGCTAATGTAAAATCAGCATATGTGAAAAATAGTGCACAAAATAGCCCCCAGGCACCAAAGAGAAACAACGTTTTTCGTGTTTTAACTATAGTGAGTATGTCATGCCAAGGGTTGATTTTATTTTTGACAGCGGTGTAGATAGTATATAGTAGTAATATGACCGCGGAAACATTCAATACCCCTTGAGTATCATTGGTAAACATCCCTAGTATGACTAGAGAAAGCAGTAAAAAAGGGAGTTGAGCCACAGCATAACTGTTATTTTTCACGACATTACCTATTTTTGGTACGAAACTGACAATATTGTTTTAAAAAAGCTAATTGAAGTCTATCTTTTAATTTTAAATATTTTTTGAAAATACACGTTGCTTGTTTTATTTGGTATATCTCTTCATGAGTAAGAAGTGTTGCTGTATTTCTGGATATAGATTTTTTCAGTAAGTGTAACGTTTCGGACAGTGTTTTGCTCAACATTTTCGTTACTTCATCACCATAAATAAGCGCAATAAAGGAAAGCTCTGCCATTACATAAATGAGGCTATTAATATCACTTCGCCTAAACGTTTGGGTAATACTAGTTTCATTAACACGATAATGAATTAATGTTTTGTTAATGCTATAAATATTTTTGCTTTTTAGGTAAAGCTTTGGGGTTGTTGCCATATCTTCATAGAGAACTCTATCAGGATAGTGTATGCCAATGAGTTTAAATAAATCACTTTTATATATTCTAGACCAAGCAAACCATTTTTTATTTTTGAAGACGGGGTATAAGTCTTGAACACAGTTTATTGTTGTTGCCCCACAATAGTGAGTGGTTGAAATGATTTTTGTTTTAGATGGCTCGCTATCTTCGAACTTTACAGTATCAAATTCAATAATATCATAAATAGAGTGTGAGATAATGGGGGATATATTTTGATAAAAATTGTCATCAAAATAGTCATCTGCATCTAAAAATGCAATATATTCACCAGAAGCAACAGAGATACCGTGATTTCTGGCTTTAGATAGCCCGCCATTTTCTCTTTTAATGTAGTGAATATTCTTATTATCATATTTATGTAATATATTATGAATGATATTTTCGCTACTATCCGTTGAACCATCATTAATAATTATTAATTCAACGCTGTTATCCATAAATGATAATACAGAGGCCAAACATGCCTCAATATATTTTTCTGAGTTATAGCAGGGTACAACGATAGATAACTTAATATTTGTCATAAAAAACATACCAGTTTTTAAACTTAGTGCTATGGTCAAATATCAATTATATTGATGGAAAGGTGCTTAAATGTAAATACGTATCTTATCATTTGTTCCTATTGGTGATGATACAAATGTGTTATCAGCCAGTCTGCATTATATTTGAATTTATAACATAGCCGTGGTTTAGTAACATAAATTTATTATGAGTAGCATAAATAGCTGGGAATAGATAATGCCAGAACTACCCGAAGTTGAAACCAGTCGCCGTGGGATAGAGCCACATTTAGTCGGTAATACAATCTCTTACGCCATTGTGCGTAACGGTCGTTTACGTTGGCCGGTTAGTGAACAAATTAAAAGTTTATCAGATGAAGCGGTTTTAAGTGTCCAACGTCGAGCCAAATATTTGCTGATTGAATTGCAAAAAGGTTGGATTATTGTTCACTTGGGAATGTCTGGTAGTGTGCGTATTCTGACCGAAGAATTGCCTGAAGAAAAGCATGACCATGTGGATTTAGTCATGCGAGACGGTAAGGTTTTGCGCTATACGGATCCTCGCCGGTTTGGCGCTTGGCTCTGGTGTGATGATTTAGAAAACAGTTCGGTACTTGCACACTTAGGGCCTGAGCCATTATCAGACGCCTTTAACCCGCAATATCTTTATGAATTAGCGCAAAAGAAAAAAGTGGCCATTAAGCCATGGTTAATGGATAACAAAGTGGTTGTTGGTGTGGGTAATATTTATGCTAATGAAGCATTATTTGCGACAAAAATATCACCTGAAAAAATTACAAATACCTTAACGTTAACTGAAATTACTGAACTAGTGTTGCAGATCAAAAAGGTGTTACAGCGCTCTATTGAACAAGGTGGTACGACACTAAAAGATTTTTTACAGTCGGATGGTAAACCGGGCTACTTTGCCCAAGAATTGTTTGTCTATGGAAAAAAGGGTGAACCTTGCTCAATGTGTGGCACGCCAATAGAAAGCATTAAACAGGGGCAACGTAGCACCTTCTTTTGTCCACAATGTCAAAAATAGTGAAATCTTGCTATTTTTTATTGAGTTTCTTTAGCATTGCCTCAGCAACCACTGGGGGTAGGAAAGACGAAATATCACCATCGTGAAGTGCAACATCCTTGATTAATGAAGAAGAAACAAAGGATAAACTTTGCGATGGTAATAAAAATACGGTTTCCAAGTCAGGCACAAAATGGCGGTTCATATTCGCCAGTTGCCATTCATATTCAAAATCTGCGACAGAACGAACGCCACGAATAAGAATATTGGCGCCATTTTTTTGCGCAAAATTAGCCATAAGCTCAGAAAACCCAACAACTTCAACATTATCAAGGTGAGAAGTCACTTCTTTAGCAAGAGCGACGCGTTCATCAAGGGAAAACATCGGGTTTTTTCGTTGGCTATTAGCAATAGCCAACAGGACATGGTCAAACATTGCTGCTGCTCGGGTAACAATATCAACATGTCCTGATGTTACTGGGTCGAACGTACCAGGGTAAATAGCCTTGTGTATCATGATGATAGTATCTCGTTGTTTGTATTATCTATTCGAAAAAATAGCATGAATAAGCGTTAACAGTATCGGCTATCTAGTAGGGTTGCAACTGTAGATGAGATTTTACTGCTATTTTTAGGTGCATATTCTACACACTTTTATTTGCGCTTTATGATAAGATAGCGCCAATTTTGGTAAGTGAATCAGATCGAATGTTATTGCTGCGTCTATATCAGGTACTTCTTTATCTTATCCAACCATTTATATGGGTTCGCCTATTGCTGCGCAGCCGTAAAGCGCCTGCGTATCGTAAACGCTGGGGTGAGCGATACGGCTTTTGTGCGGGAAAAGTAAAACCTCAAGGCATTTTATTACATTCAGTTTCTGTCGGGGAAACCCTCGCAGCCGTTCCACTAGTCCGCGCACTTCGCCATCATTATCCGTCTTTGCCAATAACAGTAACCACGATGACGCCAACAGGCTCAGAGCGTGTGCTTTCTGCATTTGGTGACGACGTCGACCACGTTTATTTACCCTATGACCTTCCTGGCTCAATGCACCGCTTCCTGAAACAAGTTGACCCAAAACTTGTGATCATAATGGAAACTGAGCTATGGCCAAACATGATTAACCAATTGCATAAACGTAAAATTCCATTGGTTATTGCAAATGCAAGACTTTCTGAGCGTTCTGCTGCAGGGTATCAAAAGCTGGGTAGCTTTGTGAAACGAATGCTTCGTAATGTCACTATGGTCGCAGCACAGCATCAGGAAGATGGTGAACGTTTCGTTCAATTAGGGTTGCGGCGAATGCAATTGAGTGTCACGGGGAGCCTGAAGTTTGATATCTCTGTGACGCCTGAATTAGCTGTTAGGGCAATAACTTTACGGCGCCAATGGGCGGCGCATCGCCCCGTTTGGATAGCGACCAGTACTCACGAGGGTGAAGAAGCGATTGTCTTAGAAACACATCAAAAATTATTATCTCGTTTTCCTGATTTATTGTTAATTTTAGTCCCTCGCCATCCAGAACGCTTTGCCAAAGCAGAAGAACTAACTCAAAAAGCCGGTTTAACCTTTATTCGTCGCAGTGCGAATACGATTCCGTCCGCAGATGTTCAAGTGGTGATTGGTGATACCATGGGTGAACTGATGCTGTTATATGGAATTGCAGACATTGCTTTTGTCGGGGGAAGCTTGGTCGAAACTGGGGGGCACAACCCGCTCGAAGCGGCTGCTCATGCGCTACCCGTGTTAATGGGGCCTCACACATTTAATTTCAAAGATATTTGTGGAAAATTAACTCAAGCAGATGGCTTAATTACGGTGACAGACAGTGAATCAATGGTCCAAGCCGTGACCAGTTTACTTTCTGATGAAGATTACCGGTTATATTATGGGCGTCATGCCGCCGAGGTTCTTCATGAGAACCAAGGTGCTCTTCAACGATTATTAAAACTGTTGCAACCCTATTTACCTCCGAGAGAGCAATAAAGCTAAGTAATGTCTTTTTTTGAGTATTAACTTGAACATTACAGCAATGAATTGCGAATATTTTATGGCACATCCTAGTATTGCATTTAAACTATAGTAGACTGCGTCGTTTATTATAGAGTCATTCGATTTGGTTTATTACTATAAGGGTAGTATCCAAATGGAATGTTGGAACTTTTGCTTATCTTTCTAAGACTATATGCCAGCCACTAATCAATCAATTTCAAATAAATATGTTTATTTATGGGTCATAAGCTATGCCATCGTTTGGATCTTAGCGAGTTTTTATTTCGACCCAACCGTACCTTATGACACAGTAGAAGCAGTGAACTGGGGAATGAATGGGGAGTGGGGATCACCTAAAAACCCATGGTTTGTTGGCGTGATGATGTGGCCTGCAATTTACCTCGATATTTCCTACAGCTTTTATTGGTATTTTAGCCATTTTGTGGGTATTGCATTTGGTTTACTTGGGGTATGGAAACTAGCCTTTCGTTTGACTGGGCGTCGTGATTTCGCTTGGTTTGCAATGCTAATGTTGAATTTATCTGGTGTCATTAATTTCGATATTATTCCTTATAATGATAACTATATTTTAGTGACATTATGGCCTTGGGTTATCTATTTCTTTTTACGTGCTGTTGATGATAACCCTGCATGGTGGTTACCATTTGCCTTATTTGCTGGTCTTGCAACTATGGGGAAATACTCAACCTTGGCGCTAGTTGGGTCTGTTTTCTTATTGACCCTATTTGTAAAACAAGTTCGCCAAAGCTATCGTCATCCTGTTTTTTACCTTGCAATTGCTTTATGGTTTGCTTTGGTATTGCCAAATTTCTTTTGGTTGATGGCAACGGATTTTTCGGCTTTCAAATGGGTAGATTCACAAATCGACCCTGGGTTTAATCTTCACACTACACAAGCAGCACTTAGCGTGTTTTATCCGTTAGTGATTGCTGCGATTATTGTTTATTGCAGTGGTGGAAAGTTAGGGTGGCCTAAAGCATTGCCTAACCGCATGGCTAACTTTATTCTTCTTTTTCCACTGGTTGTGATATACGGCTGGTTCTCTTTCCACGATGGTGGTCGAATAACTGAATGGTTGCAGCCATTTATGGCTATTAGTGCGCCTTTATTTGTTGGCTCAATAACCGTGATGCCAAGAAAACCGTTTAAGAAGTCATTAGTTGGTTTTGCCATTTTTGGTGTTTTAGTAGTGGTTGGTTATATCACGGTTCAGGCTGCGAATATCCGTGGAGCAGGGCAAAAATTTATTGGCGTAAAAACCTTGATAGCAGACGGGGAACAACGTTGGTACCAGCGCTATGGCACACCGGTTAAATATGTTGGCGGCGAAGATAACCAATATCAATGGTTTATTATTTATGGGAAAGATAGGCCGCATGTGATCCAACCTTGGTCAATGGAAAAACATATGCCGCCAAATGTGTACAACCGGGATATTACTGAAGCCGAAATTCGTCAACATGGTGCATTATTGCTGGGCAAGAAATACGATGATTGCGCCCATGAAAACTTTGCCAAGGTGCGTAAGTTCTGGCCGCAGTTTACGATAGAAAAAGAAGATGTGATTTATCGTTCTGAACCGGATGCCGCCCCTGAAACCATGTGCTTTGGGTTTATTGCGCCGGAAAAACCCTAGTTATACAATATACAAAGAAACATAGTGAATATAGGAAGGAAAGGGCCATTTATTTTGAAATGGCTTTTTTACTTTCTATGCTAATATGTGCGGAAAAGTTAGAAAGTGAAAAATAGGATATGTACTTATTTATTTGTACAACAATTCTTCATATTAGAATTGTTAATAAGCTTTTAGAAAAAATAGATGACCCTATAAATGCAGTTGTTTTGTTCATCGGTGATACTGAAAGCCCGAAAGTTGTGTATTACCTTAACACGTTGATTAAGCCAAAATGTAGATGTATTTTATATAATGACCAACAAATCAACGTAAGAAAGCCATTTAAAACGATAAGGCGTAGCCGACTCACTAAAAATATTATTCAGTTATTACCATCCGTAACTTTTCAACAGGTCTACCTTGCTTGTGTTGAACTTCCTTTAGCGCATCATATCTTGTCTTCTATACAGTTTAGACAATTAGTAACTTTTGATGATGGTTTATACAATTTATGTTCATCTAAGCGATTAGAAAAAGTTAAAAATATTAATTTATCTAAACGGTTAGCACGCTCAATATCGGGACGGAAATATCATACGGATAGAGTTCTAAAAGAGTCTGTAAAGCACTACACGATTTTTAATAACTTACAAAATATTATTGATAATACTGAGTATATTGAGCTTGCCCCGACACCGTCTAAAAAAGGGAATGAACAAGGTGCTATCGGTATATTACTTGGAACTGTGTATAGTGAAATTTGTGCTAGTGATACCGCACAGGAAGAGTTAGTTGAACAACTTAATCGGTTGATTCGAGAGAGAAGGATTGGTTTGTATATTCCTCATCCTAGGGTGATCTGATTTAATGGCACCGCACACTTTTGTGAAGGATAATTAGTCCAACAACAAAGGTGTGAAAATGACCCAACGAAGAAAACCTAGAAAATATACTGATGAGTTCAGAGAAGAAGCTGTAAAGCTAGTCACTGAACAAGGTTACAGTGTTACTGAAGCAGCCAAATCATTAGGCATAACAACTAAGCTGCTTTACAACTGGAAAGACAAACTAGCCAAGCAAACTTCAGGCGAAGCATTAAGCAAAGATGAGAGAGCTGAACTGGTTAAGCTCAGAAAAGAGAATAAACGCTTACAGATGGAGCGTGAGATCTTAAAAAAGGCGAGTGCCTTCTTTGCGAAAGAAATGAAATAAAGTTCGAATATATTAAAGAGCAGCAATGGCGCTTTCCAATTAGCGTTTTGTGCGAGGTTCTAGAAGTGAGTCGGTCAGCCTATTACGCATGGCTGAGGCGACCAGCCAAGATTATTAGTGTTGAAGAGTTAATGCTTTATCGTCGCATGAAGAGGTTATTTGATGATAGCCGCAGTAGTGCTGGTGCCAGAACCTTAATGAAGTTGCTACGCAAAGAAGGCTTTAAAATTGGTATTTGTCGGGTTAAGAGCTTGATGAAAAAGCTCGGTTTAGTCGTTAAACAGCGAGTGGCTTATAAAGTGACGACTATGCGCAAACATAGCCATGCGGTTGCTGATAACTTATTGAAGCGCCAATTCAATCCAGCCAGAGCAAATCAGGCGTGGGCGGGTGATATCACCTATCTAAGAACGCATCAAGGCTGGATGTACCTAGCTGTTGTGATGGATTTGCATTCTCGCCGTATTATTGGCTGGGCGTTGAGTAAACGCATGACGGTTGATTTAACCATGAGAGCGATGCAAATGGCTATCAACCTGCGTCAACCCAAAGCAGGCTTGATCTTCCATAGCGACAGAGGCTCACAATACACCAGTAAGCGTTTTCAATCATTGCTATGGAGCAATCGAATTACGCCATCAATGAGTGGTTGTGGAGCATGTTTAGATAATGCTGTGGTTGAAAGGTTTTTCGGCAGCTTGAAAAATGAATGGCTATTAAATGTTTACCATTTAACCAGAGAAAGCATGAAAACTGATGTAGAGAAATACATCAAATACTACAACTCAGTTCGGCTTCATACTTCATTAAATGATATGTCGCCAATTGAGTTTGAAAGTGTAAGGAAAAAGTGTGCGGCCTAGCTTGACCAGATCAGAGATACGGCAACTGAATTGCGAGAAATAAAAGTCATAACAACAAATCTTTCCGCCGAAGATGAAATTATGACTTTAATTGAAGATGGGTATTCAATTGAGTTGTACGGGTTTTCCAGTACAGTTCAGTGTATTCTCAGCTCAAGTAATGCAGTCAAAAGCTATAGTTTGCAATTTTCAGGTATGACTGAAGAGTACAGACAGGTAGAGTTAGAATTGTCACAATATTTATTCGGTTTTACGTCAATAGATCTTTCAAAGTAAGCCAGTGAGTTGCTGATACACCTTATCAGCAGCAATACTTGCCATCGAATTATCAACTGACCTAATTTCATGCTGCCCTTGCCCATATCCCCCAATCAAGCCGGGGTCAGTAGGCCCAAACAGGGTAAAATTAGGTTTATCAAGTGCCGCTGTTAAATGGCTAAGCCCAGTATCGACAGAAACCACCGCTTTAGCGTTTGCAATTTGCTTTGCAACTTCAGCTAATGTGAGTTTAGGTAAGACCTCAACAAAATCAAAGCCTTTTGCTAATCGTTCTGCTCGTTGCTGCTCATGAGGTGCTCCCCAGGGCAATTTAATTTTGATACCACTTTCAGCCATCAGTCCAATAAGTTCTCGCCAATTTTCTTCAGGCCAATGTTTATCATCACGGGTAGTTGAATGCAAAAAAATGACATAAGGGCTTTGATGCTCTTCTGCTGACTGTAAAAAGTGTCGAGCAATCGCGTAATCGCCTTGTTGTGTTGGGCAAGTGTAACCAAGGCTTTTGGCAAATAACTGGCGAATACGTTCAACGGCATGTTGTTGTTTGCTGATTGCATAACGATGGTCATAAAAGAAGCTGGCTAATGGTTCGCGAATACTATGGCGGTCATAGCCATGTTTATCGCCATGCGCTAAGCGGGTGACAAGAAAAGCGCTCTTTAATAACCCTTGTGCATCAATGACAGCATCATAATGTGTTGCTTGTAATTTCTTGCGAAATTCAGCACGTTCGGCTCTGATCGGCGCAGAAAACCAATTTTTTCGCCAGCGGCGAATGGCCACAGGGATCACTCGGTTAATAGCGCTGTGCCATGTTGGAATTTGCGCAAAGCCTTCCTCAACGACCCAATCGAATTGAATACCCGATATGGCTTGCTGTGCATCGGTCAGTGCAGGTAATGAGTGTAAAACATCTCCCATTGAAGATGTCTTGACTAATAATACTCTCATCATTCAATACCTATATTTAACCGAGCTAACGCATCGATAACTAATTGAGGTTGGATATCAATTAAACTTTGGTGATAACCACTTTCACCGTCACCTTTACGCACTTTGTGATACCCCGTAATTAGGCGGATTACTTCTGCTTTATCTGATAATGGCGGGGTAAAATCAGGGCTACTTGGGCCATACAGGGCGACAAGCGGTTTACCTAGCGCTGCCGCGACATGCATCAAACCAGAGTCATTACTGACAACTGCAGTACAGGCATCAATTAGATTAACGGCTTGTTCTAAAGATGTTTTTCCTGAAAAATTATGGCAATGTAATTTCGCATCATCGGTCAGCTCTAAACGGATGGCTTCACCTGCCTCGTGGTCTTTTTGTGAACCAAATAGCAGTACTTGATAGCCTTTTTGGCTAATCAGTGTTTGAGCAAGAGAGGAGTAGTGATAGTGAGGCCAACGTTTGGCGGGGCCGAACTCTGCGCCTGGGCAAAAACCAATAATAGGGCGAGAACCATCAACCCCAAAAGTTTGCAGGGTGTTAGTAACTTCTTGCGGCACCGTCACTAGTTTAGGCGGTAAAATGGGTGTCGGAATATCGGAAGCTGATTTAATAGTTTGCTTATCATAAGCAAGAGCAACATATCTCTGCACCATTAAAGGAAAAGCTTCTTTATTTAGTGGACGAATATCATTGAGTAGGCCATAGCGCATTTCTCCACGCCATCCCGTTCTTTTAGGGATTTTTGCAAAGAAAGGCACAAATGCAGACTTTAAGGAATTTGGTAACACAATAGCTTGATCATAGCCATTTGCCCGCAAACTCTTACCTAATCGACGACGTTCCCCAATTTCCAAAGCACCATGTCCGAGAGGCATAGGAATGGCTTCGTTAACCTCGGGCATTTTGGCGAGTAAAGGACGGCACCATTGTGGTGCCATCACATCAATCTGTGCATGGGGATGTAAGGCCTTGATCGTACGATAAAGGCTTTGTGACATCATCATATCCCCTACCCATGAGGGGCCGATCACCAATATTTTCATAAATGATTCTTCAGAAATAAGCGTTATGCGTCTTTATTGAGCAAATGCATATATTCGGTGACACCTTCTGCAACCGTTTTAAAGGGGGCAGTATAGCCGGCGGCACGTAGCTTAGTGAGGTCAGCTTGTGTGAAGCTTTGGTAGCGACCTTTTAATTTTTCAGGGAATTCAATGTATTCGATGGCCACATTTTTATCTTTATGAAATTCAGTGACTGCATCAGCAACGGCTTGGAAAGATTCCGCACGCCCTGTTCCGCAGTTAAAAATACCTGAGACATTATTTTCCCAGAACCATAAGTTTACCGCGGCCACATCACCCACATAAATAAAATCACGGCGGAAAGTATCGCTCCCTTCGAACAGTTTTGGACTTTGCCCTTCATTAATTTGTTTATTTAAATGATAAGCAACGCTTGCCATGCTGCCTTTATGGTCTTCATTTGGCCCATAGACATTGAAATAGCGGAAACCACAGACTTGTGAGTTAGTTTCTGGCAGGATTTCACGCACATATTGGTCAAATTGGAATTTCGAATAACCATAGACATTTAATGGTTTTTCGAATTGGCGCTCTTCAATAAAGTTATCGCTACGACCACCATAGGTTGCTGCAGAAGAAGCATACAAGAATGGGATTTCGCGATCTAAACAATAGTGTAGTAACTCTTTCGAATACTGATAGTTATTGTCCATCATATACTTGCCATCCCACTCCGTGGTTGACGAGCAAGCACCTTCATGGAATACCGCATCGACATCACCGAAATCGTCACCCGCAATGATACTGCCAATAAAATCTTCTTTATCTGCATAATCCGCAATATCAAGGTCAACAAGGTTAGCGAATTTAGTCCCGTCTTTCAGATTATCAACGACTAGGATATCTGTACGGCCGATTGCATTTAGGGCTTTAATAATATTGCTACCAATAAAACCAGCTCCGCCAGTGACTATGATCATTGGGTATACCTCAAATGGGTTAAGAAAATAGAATCGTAATTGGTGACTATAATAACATCTCTTGGCGCAGACGGTAGCATTGATAGAAGAGAATTGAGCTGACACTTAAATGAGAACAAGGGAAATATCGTGATCTTGGCAGCAAACTTGACTTATTTATGCTGTGAATATCGCCACTTGTAGAGACTATTATTAAACTCTATTAATAGCCACTTCACAGGAAGAAATCATGTCAGAAAGATTTTATCAGCAGATCCAAGAGCAATTGGTGCAAATTGAAGCCGACGGGTTATTCAAAAATGAACGCATTATTACTTCGTCACAAGATGCTGACATTGAAATTGTTGGCGGTCAACGGGTTATTAATTTCTGTGCTAACAATTACCTAGGGCTTGCAAACCATCCGGCATTGATTGAGGCAGCAAAGCAAGGAATGGATAGCCATGGCTTTGGCATGGCATCGGTAAGGTTTATTTGCGGGACTCAAGATAGCCACAAAGTACTAGAAAGCAAAATTGCTGACTTTCTTGGGATGGAAGATGCCATTCTTTACTCTTCCTGTTTTGATGCGAACGGAGGGTTGTTCGAAACGTTGTTAGGCCCTGAAGATGCCATTATTTCAGATGCATTAAATCATGCGTCAATTATTGATGGGGTTAGGTTAAGCAAGGCTAAACGTTACCGTTACAGCAATAATAATATGGTGGAATTAAAAGCACGTTTAGAGGAAGCCAAAACGGCAGGGGCTCGCCATATTTTGATTGCCACAGATGGTGTGTTCTCGATGGATGGTGTCATCGCGGATTTAAAATCCATTTGTGACCTTGCCGACGAATACCAAGCATTGGTGATGGTGGATGATTCACATGCTGTTGGTTTTGTTGGGGAAAATGGCCGTGGTAGCCATGAGTACTGCGATGTGATGGGGCGTATTGATATTATCACGGGGACATTAGGTAAAGCCCTTGGCGGTGCATCTGGTGGTTATACGGCAGCGAAAAAAGAGGTTGTTGAATGGCTGCGTCAGCGTTCTCGACCTTATTTATTTTCGAACTCACTCGCTCCTGCAATTGTAGCCGCATCTATCAAAGTGATCGATATGATGAAAGAAGGTCACTCATTACGTGAGAAGTTATGGCGTAATGCTGTGTTATTTAGGGAAAAAATGACAGCAGCGGGTTTCAGCTTGGCTGGAGCAGACCATGCCATCATCCCAGTCATGTTAGGCGAAGCTAAACTCGCCCAAATTTTTGCAAAAGAGCTACTTGATGAAGGTATTTATGTCACGGGCTTTTTCTATCCTGTTGTGCCGCAAGGTCTGGCACGTATTCGCACTCAAATGTCTGCAGCGCATAGTGAGGAGGATATTTTACACGCTGTTGATGCATTCACCCGCATTGGTAGAAAACTAAAAATAATCAAATAAAAGGTCTTTTATGAAAGCACTGTCCAAACTGAAAGCTGAACCAGGTATATGGATGACGGATGTTCCGAAACCGGAACTCGGGCACAATGATGTGATGATCAAAATTCGCAAAACGGCAATTTGTGGTACGGATGTACATATCTATAACTGGGATGAATGGTCACAAAAAACTATTCCTGTCCCAATGGTTGTCGGTCATGAGTATATAGGGGAAATTGTTGCAATTGGGCAGGAAGTCAAAGGCTTTAAAATTGGTGACCGAGTGTCAGGGGAAGGGCATATTACTTGTGGCCATTGTCGAAATTGTCGCGGCGGGCGTACCCATCTTTGCCGCAATACAATTGGAGTTGGGGTTAACCGAGAAGGGTGTTTTGCTGAATATTTGGTGATCCCCGCATTTAATGCTTTTAAAATTCCCGATAACATTCCTGATGAAATAGCGGCGATTTTTGACCCATTTGGTAATGCAGTTCATACGGCACTTTCTTTTGATTTAGTGGGGGAAGATGTGCTGGTTTCCGGCGCTGGGCCTATTGGTATCATGGCAGCCGCAGTGTGCCGACATGTGGGAGCACGCCATGTTGTTATCACGGATGTGAATGATTATCGACTTGAACTCGCGAAAAAAATGGGGGTTTCCCGTGCCGTGAACGTCAGTCGTGAAAATTTAAAAGACGTGATGAACGAATTGGGAATGAAAGAAGGTTTTGATGTTGCATTAGAAGTTTCTGGTGCGCGAGCCGCTTTTCAGACCATGTTAGACACCATGAACCACGGTGGCAGAATCGCCCTATTAGGGATTCCGCCTGCCTCAATGGCAACGGATTGGAGCCAAGTGATCTTTAAAGGGTTATTTATTAAAGGGATCTACGGCCGAGAAATGTTCGAAACATGGTACAAAATGGCGACACTCATTCAATCTGGTTTAGATTTATCACCAATTATCACTCATCAATTCCCCATTGATGAGTTCCAAAGAGGCTTTGATATCATGCGTTCAGGCCAATCTGGTAAAGTGATTTTAAACTGGGATTAAATTTTTATCATATCCAGTCCCCTTCTTGGCTTTTGCACTAAGAAGGGGGAATACAAATGGCTTACTGCTGTTGCTTGAAAAGCGGGCGTTTTTGCGCTTTATCGCCCGAAACCAGCAGGGGTTGTAAAGCCTTATCGTTATAAATACTCTCAACAACAAACATAATAAAATCAATTCCCTGTCTCTTAGAGGTTGGTAATGTAAACTCACATATACCAAGCTCTTGCGGAATAATTACATTTTCTGGTTGGCTAACGGTCTCAGGTTGCCCAATAACAGCTTCTTCGATTGGCGCTGTTTTTATTTCATTTTGCATTGATTGTTCGGACTGAGGCTGTGCCTTCTTCGCTTCCTCAGATAACATTCTTAACGATGTTGGTTGTTTAGTTTTAGATTGAGGGCTCAGCAGAGCACTAACGGCAACTAATTCAACATCAGCAGGAAGTTGGGCAAGGTATTTTTGCAAGGTCCGAACGGTAGATGGGTGCGGATGACCAATGGCAACCGCACTGCCGTGTTTACGTGCATAAGCAACGGCTTTATTCAACTGAGTGCGCGTTTCTTCTTCCGATTGGTGGTTATCAATAAAAATATGGCGACGTAACGTGGGAACGCCGTATTCCTTGGCGGCATTACCTGCTTGGGTATTGCCAATAGTCACGCTATCGAGGAAAAATAAGTTTGATTTTGACAGGCTGTGCATCACATGGCGCATTCCTGCCAAGTTAGACGTCATCTCACTTCCCATGTGGTTATTCATGCCTTTTGCATAGGGAACCCGGCTTATCGCATTCTTAATAATACGGTCAATTTCCTCTGCACTCATCGATGGGGCTAATGTGTCTTTCTCTAATGGTTGCTTGCTCAATGGTTTCATTGGCATATGGATAAGAATATCGCGTCCTTGCTGGTGCGCTTTTTCTGCGACTTCACGACCATGAGGAGAGCTTGGCAAAATGGCAATAGTCACCGCTGGGGGTAAGGCTAAAATTTGGTTATCTTCCTTGACGCGATATCCGAAATCGTCAATCACAATCGCTAATTTTGCAGCACTCACCGGTAGACACATCATTAATAATGAGAAGAGAATGAGTGGCCGAAAGGGTAGGTGCTTCAACATAACGTTATCCTAATTAATTGAATTTAAAATTTATCGTCCTAACCATGGACGAGGGTTCACGGTTTTACCTTGTCTGCGAATTTCAAAATAGAGGGCCGGACGTTCTTGGCCGCCACTGCTACCCACTAAGGCGATAGGTTGGCCTGCTCTAACCTCTTGGCCAACATTCACTAAGGCACTTTGGTTATAACCATACAGGCTCATATCCCCTTTACCGTGTTCAACGACGACAACGAGCCCATAGCCTTGTAACCAGTCAGCCAGTAACACGCGCCCATCGGCGATGGCCTTGACTTGCGTTCCTTCATTAGCGGCGATAACCATGCCTTTCCAACGCAGTTCGCTGGAAATGACATCACCATAGTTATGGAGCAATGAGCCGCGAACTGGCCAAATAGCTTGCCCTGCAGGGCGCCCTAAACCACCAGTACGGGACATCAGAGAACGTTCGCTCTCTGACGGTTTATAGGTTGAGCCTTTCTGTTTGGCTTGACGTTCTTTTTCAGCGACTTGTGCGCGAATACGTGCAGCTTCTTTGGCCTCTCGCTCTGCTCTGGCCTTAGCTTCACGTTCGGCGCGAGCAATTTTGTCGCGTAATCTCGCTTCGTTTTGTTTTAGAACAGCAAGATTTTTTTGGTCTTCTTTTAATGTACTTTCAAGAGCGTTTAAGGTTTTTTGCCGCGAAGAGCGTGCATTATCCAACTTTCGTTTCTCTTGTTGTTGGCGAGCTAGCGTTGTTTTTTGTTCGGCTTGTTTTTTTTGTTCGAGTTGTTTTTGTTCTTGTAGCTCTTTAGTGGTTTCTTCTAAAGCGGCAATATTTTTTTCGCGTGCCTGATTTAAATAGCTGTAATAGGCCAAAATACGTTCTTCTCGCTGGCCTTCTTCACCTTTGAAAATGAGGGTTAACCCTTGGTGTTTACCTAACCGGAAGGCAGCGTCTAGTTGGTCAGCTAATAATTTTTCTTGTTGTTGTTTTTTGGTTTGTAGCTGCTTGATATTGCTATTTAAGGAAACAATTTCTTTATCTAATTGTTTTAGCTGATTTTGAGTTTCATGCAGGCTACGCCCTGCGGCGGAAATACTTTGCTCTTGTTGTTTAAGTTGCTCAAGCAGCGCTGAGCGCTTGGCTTGTTGTTCTTTTACGCTTTTTTCTTTTTCAGCAATACTTTTGAGTAAATCATGTAATTGCCCTTTATTTTCAGTGATCTGGTTGGCAAACACAGCTTGTGTTGGGGCGAGCACAAGCAACCCTAACCCAAAGAGAGCGCTAATAGCCTGACGAATAAATGAAACTTTCATTCGATGATGTGTATTGGCCATCGTGATAAATCACCTCAATTAAATGCAATAACTGATTATTTCATCTGCAAGTGATGGTTTCCAGCACTGTCTAACAAATAGTATTGAAAACATTTGGTCACGTATCCAAAGGGTTGATGGCATTTCAAACGTAATACTCTCGCTCAATGAAAGTCCCAATGATCTTGTCATGCATGCCGGATGATTTTGAATACCCTAACGTCTTGCGATTAAGTCGTTTCAATCGGTTACGCAACGTCAGATTTTCACGCTCAATTCGCTGTGTATATAGCTTTCCTAAAATGTGTTTTTCGCTAGGGAGTGTCTCTTTGTACGCCCTGTAACCATCCGTACACCAAAAAGCGATACGGAACCCAGACAGCAGTTTTAACAATTTCCCCAGTGTTTTCTTGCTTCGGGAACCAAATACATGAGCGATAATCCGCTTTAAGCGAGGCTCCCATGCATACCACAACCAACGCTGACTTTTTTTGTTACCGATAAATGACCACATCTCATCGACCTCACAAATGAGCTGAATTTGTAGGTTATCTAGGGGCAGTGTTGTTACATTCCGTGGCGAGAGTTTTTTAAAGTGCGGACGACGGCATTGATACTGATATGTAATGCCCTAGCGGTGTCACGAATACCCGCATTATTCATGGCAAGCTCAACCACTTGCTCTTTGATGCCGGGCTGACAAGCGTTGTAGGTATAATCGAGTTGAAAAGTGCGGCAACAGGCCTGACAGCGATAACGGGGATGACCTCCATTGCCGGTGCCATGTTTTTTAACAGGGTCGGTTAACCCACAGAATCGGCATTTTACTGAAATGGTAGCCATACTAAACCTCAACAGAAAAGCTCAGTTTACCCCATTATCAACTCATTGAATACTCGACCAAAACATTTATAAATTCGGACTTTTGCCCTGAATCAGAACTATATTAAGTCAAATAACACAGTTTTATTATCACTGATTTATTTTGTATAGCCAGTATTCAATACTTTTTTCTTATTCACTGCCTATTTGAAGCACGATTTAGACCTGTTTCGCACGTTTATGATAAAATATTTGCGTACCGCTTCGAAACAGAAAAGCGATTTTTCAGTGAACGGTGTTAATTTTGCGTGCCTTAGCGCAAAAAAAATAAGCTAGTTTGCGGGAATTGGCTGTAATTAGCTCAACACAAAGGTATACTCAGAACCCTTTGATATTCGTTTTTAACTAACGGGAGTGATTGCCCCCCATGATCCAAGAAATCATGCAATTTGTAAGCCGGAACATGTTATTGAGTCTGGTTTGGATAGCGCTATTAGTTGCTGTGGTTGTTATGACCTTTAAAGGCCTTTTCTCTAAAACGAAAGTGATTGCTCGTTCACAAGCGATTACACTGATTAATAAAGAAGAGGCGGTTGTTGTCGATTTACGTTCTCGCGATGATTTCCGTAAAGGGCACATTATTGATTCTATTAACTTAACACCGTCTGAAATTAAAGAGAATAATTTAGGTGAATTAGAAAAACACAAACAGAAACCAGTGATTATCGTTTCTGCGAGTGGTATGGAATCAGGTAAACCTGCTGAACAGCTGGCACAACACGGTTTTGAAAAAGTCTTTGTCCTGAAAGAAGGGATCTCTGGCTGGGCAGGTGAAAACCTTCCGCTAGCTCGTGGTAAGAAGTAGTTATCCAGCATGTATTTGCTCCCAAGTTATATTCACAGTATGTGACTTGGGTAGCGTAATGCAGCGAACACTCTAGTAGCTCAGAATAACAGGGTTTCCCTTAAATTATTTGGGCTACAGGTAGGCAGCAAGTGAAGATATCCAAGGAGCATACATCAGTATGTGACTTGGGTAGTGCAATGCAGCGAACACTCTAGTAGCTCAGAATAGCAGGGTTTCCCTTAAATTATTTGGGCTACAGGTAGGCAGCAAGTGAAGATATCCAAGGAGCATACATCAGTATGTGACTTGGGTAGCGCAATGCAGCGAACACCCCTGTAGCTCAAAGAATGACAGGGAAAATTCATATGGAAGTTAAAGGTACATAAACTATGTCAGAACAAAACAACTCAGAAATGGTTTTTCAAATTCAACGCATTTATGCAAAAGACGTTTCATTTGAAGCACCTAACGCACCACACATCTTTCAACACGAGTGGCAGCCAGAAATCAAATTAGATTTAGATACTTCTTCAACTCAGCTGTCTGAAGGTGTTTATGAAGTTGTTTTACGCGTCACTACGACAGCAACTTTAGGTGAAGAAACCGCTTTCCTGTGTGAAGTTCAGCAAGCAGGTGTTTTCTCTATCGAAGGTATTGAAGGTACTCAAATGGCACATTGCTTAGGTGCATATTGCCCGAACATCCTGTTCCCATATGCACGTGAAGCGATCACTAGCTTAGTGGGCCGTGGTACATTCCCACAATTGAACTTAGCGCCAGTTAACTTTGATGCACTGTTCATGAACTATTTACAGCAGCAACAAGGTGAACAAGCGCAGAACTCAGAAGCTCAACAGGACGCTTAATGAATACTGCTTCAATGACAGTGATCGGTGCCGGCTCGTACGGCACCGCTTTAGCCATTACGCTTGCACGTAATGCACATCAGGTTGTGTTATGGGGCCATGACCCAAAACACATTCATCAACTAGAACGAGATCGCAGCAATCAGGCATTTTTGCCTGGCGTTTCTTTTCCTGATAGTTTATCTCTCGAAACGGACTTAAAACGCGCCGTTGAGGCGAGCCCCAATATCTTGATTGTGGTACCGAGCCATGTTTTTGGTGATGTACTAAAACAAATCCAGCCATACTTACGCGCAGACTCCCGTATTATTTGGGCGACTAAAGGCTTAGAAAGGGATACTGGCCGTTTGTTGCAAGAAGTGGCACGTGAGGTATTAGGTAATGAAATTCCTCTGGCTGTGTTGTCTGGCCCAACGTTTGCAAAAGAACTTGCCGCAGGTTTACCAACAGCAATTTCTGTTGCCGCAAGCGATAGCCAATTTGGTGATGACTTACAAAAGTTATTCCATTGCGGCAAGAGTTTTCGCGTCTATAAAAACCCGGATATGGTTGGGGTGCAACTGGGCGGTGCAGTGAAAAACGTGATTGCTATTGGCGCCGGTATTTCTGATGGCATGGGCTTTGGTGCCAATGCACGTACTGCATTGATTACCCGCGGTTTAGCTGAAATGAGTCGCTTAGGTGCAGCTTTGGGAGCAGACCCTGCAACTTTTATGGGGATGGCAGGTTTAGGTGACCTTGTGTTAACGTGTACAGATAACCAATCCCGTAACCGCCGTTTTGGCATGATGCTAGGTGATGGCGTTAGCGTTGAAGATGCAGAAAAAGAGATTGGCCAAGTCGTTGAAGGCTATCGTAATACCAAGGAAGTTCGCGCACTAGCTGAGCGAGCAGGTGTTGAAATGCCAATTACTGAGCAAATTTATCAAATCCTTTACCGTCATAAAAATGTGTTAGAGGCGGCGCAAGCACTACTGGGGCGTGCGACGAAAGATGAAATTGCCGATATGCCAAAGCTGCATGATTAATAAAAATAGATAGGTGAGTGATTATGTCGCGTGAAGAACTGGATAGAATTTGGGGTTTCATTAAAGATGAAGCGAAGTCTCTTGCGGACTGCGAACCACTCCTCGCCAGCTTTTTTAACGCGACATTGTTAAAACACGACAATTTAGGCAGTGCGCTCAGCTATATGCTAGCCAATAAACTGAGCTCGCCGATTATGCCAGCGCTTGAAGTGCGTGAAATTGTTGAAGAAGCTTATCGCAATGACGAAGGCATGATTTTCTCTGCAGCAATGGACTTAGCCGCGGTTCGCCTACGTGACCCCGCCGTTGATAAATATTCCACTCCATTATTGTATTTGAAAGGTTTCCACGCCTTGCAAGCCTATCGTATCGGTAATTGGCTGTGGAAAGAAGGCCGCCAAGCGCTGGCAGTTTACCTACAAAATCAAATCTCCGTTTCATTTGGGGTCGATATCCACCCAGCCGCCCGTATTGGTTGTGGCATCATGCTTGACCACGCAACAGGCATCGTGATTGGGGAAACTGCAATTGTGGAAAATGATGTATCAATCCTACAATCCGTCACACTCGGTGGTACTGGGAAAACCTGTGGTGACCGCCACCCGAAAGTGAGGGAAGGGGTGATGATTGGCGCAGGGGCAAAAATACTCGGTAATATTGAAATTGGCCGCGGCGCAAAAATTGGCGCAGGTTCAGTCGTGCTTCATCCAGTTCCACCGCATACCACAGTGGCAGGGGTTCCAGCACGCATTGTCGGTAAACCCACCAGCGATAAACCGTCCTTAGAAATGGATCAAAACTTTAATGGCAGTATTTGGGGTTTTGAAGATGGGGATGGGATTTGAGTTGTGAGGGTTCTAGTTCGATCGCTTTCATTTTTGATTTCCCTCATCTGTATATAAATTGACCGAAAATTTGCTTTAACCTCAATGAAGTTATACAATGTTTATACATTTAGAAACTAATATACTCAAAAATAAGTATGGGGTAAGAGAAATGAGCGTTGCTATAAAAAAATGGGGAAATAGCCAAGGCATTGTTATCCCATCAGCTATCTTAAAACAATTAGGTATTGAGGTTGGTCAACGTCTTGATATTTCTGTTAATAACGGTAATTTGGTTCTTTCTCCCAAAAAGAAGATAAGGATGTTTTCTGAAGCTTATTTGCTTGACAATATGAATGAATATAATAGTCATTCAGATGAACTTGCTCAAATTAATGATATGGAAATTGGTGAATGAGTAAAAGTTACATACCAAGGCGAAATGATATTATTTGGTTAGATTTTGACCCAACGAAAGGAAAAGAAATAGGAAAATATCGGCCTGCACTCGTTTTATCCAGTGTGGAATATAATAAAAAATCAGGCTTGGTAATTTGTTGTCCTATTAGCACAAGCATTAGAGGGCACATAACAGAAGTAGGGATAAATAATCTTGATACTCCGTGTGTTGCTGCGGCGAACCTTATTCAAACACTATCTTGGAAAGATAGAAGTATGAAGTTTGGGGTAGTTGCTGATGAGGGGGTTCTTGATGGTGTGCTCGCAAGGTTGATCCCATTAATTGGTGGAGAGCATTTTTTTATTGATTCAAACTAAAGGAACTCAAACTGAGCTCCTTTTATAGTCTAGTCCTTTAGCAGCGCCCCTGAATACCCCAACTGCCTCCATGCTTCAAACACAACCACTGCCACAGAGTTGGATAAATTCATACTGCGGCTATCTGCCAACATAGGAATACGAATTTTCTGCTCCATTGGCATGTTATCGAGCACATAAGGTGGTAAGCCGCGAGTTTCAGGGCCAAACATCAAATAGTCATTTTGTTGGTAGCTGACATTGCTGTGACTTGGCTTACCTTTAGTGGTTAAAGCAAACACGCGAGCCCCACTTTCAGATTGGTTATTATCCGGGTTTAGCCCTTCACTTTTTAAAAAAGCAAAATAATCATGATGGTGCTTGATATCGGCAAATTCGCTATAGTCTAAACCCGCACGGCGTAGGCGTTTATCATCCCATGTAAAGCCAAGAGGGTGAATAAGATGCAAATCAAAGCCAGTATTAGCACAAAGACGAATGATATTGCCAGTATTTGGCGGTATTTCCGGTTCGAATAAAACAATGTGTGGCATAACGTTAAGTTGATATTTTTGATAAGAAATGATGAGAAGAGTTTACGCGCAAATGGGTTTGTTTTCATGTGGAACTTTTATTTGTACCGTAAAAATTATTCGCACTCTGAAAACAAAAAACGAGCCATAAAGGCTCGCTTGTGAAATCACTTGTTAAGACTAGCTGTTATAACCATTAGGGTTCATGGACTGCCAACGCCAGCTATCATTCACCATATCTTGAATAGAATACTGCGCCTTCCAGCCTAGGTCTTTGAATGCTTTGTCTGGGCTAGACCAACATTCCGCAATATCACCGGGGCGTCTTGCTACAATCTCATATTTAATTGGTTTACCTGCCGCTTTTTCAAAAGCAGTAATAATTTCCAGTACACTTGTACCAGTTCCTGTACCAAGATTGTAAACATGTAATCCTGCTTGCTGGCTAACTTTATTCAGTGCAGCAATATGGCCATCAGCCAAATCCATCACGTGAATATAATCACGAACGCCAGTGCCATCTGGTGTTGGGTAATCATTACCAAAGACCATGACTTGTGGGCGGCGGCCTACAGCGACTTGTGAAACAAACGGTGCCAAGTTATTTGGAATACCTTGCGGGTCTTCGCCCATGGTTCCGGATGGGTGTGCACCAACAGGGTTAAAGTAACGTAGTAATGTCAGTGACCAATCATCTTCCGCAGTATATAAATCCGAAAGGATACGCTCAACCATATACTTACTGGTTCCATATGGGTTGGTGGTCCCACCGACTTTGGAATTTTCTGTTAATGGCACTTCTTCAGGATCGCCATATACGGTTGCCGATGAACTAAAAATCAGGCTTTTAACACCCGCTTTTTTCATGCTTTCCACTAATACCAGCGTGCCATTGACGTTAACATCATAGTATTCAATCGGTTTCTGTACCGATTCACCAACGGCTTTTAACCCGGCAAAGTGAATGACGGAATGAATTTGATGATTAGCAAAAATAGATTCTAAAATTTGGCCATCACGTACATCACCTTGGTAAAAGACCGGCTTAACACCTGTGATAGTTTCAATACGGTTAAGCACTTCAAGGTTAGCATTATGCAAGTTATCTAAAATAACCGGTTGCATCCCTTGCTGGATCATCTGTACACAGGTATGGCTACTAATGTAGCCAAGACCACCAGTAACGAGAACGTGTTGATTATTCATCTCAATATTCCTGAGTCTTAATATTCGTAATGGTAGTTATAATCGTCAGATCTTGCATCAATACCATTCAAGATCACACCCGTAATTTCGATATCATTTTGCTTAAAGCGTTTCAGTGATAAGTCGACATCTTTCACGGTATTTACCCCGTAGAAAGCAATCAGTAATGAAGTACCGACATATTTACCAATAATCGCTGAGTCAGTAATCGCTAAAATTGGTGCGGTATCGATCACCACAATATCGTATTGGTTTTTGACTTTATCCAGTAACTGCTTAAAGCGCTCACCCATTAATAATTCAGAGGAGTGAGTAACATTTTTACCACGGCAAATCACATCGAGGTTTTCAATTACGTTGGGATGAATAGTGGGTGATTCTAAACTTTGCTGTGATAAGTAGTCAGATAAGCCTGCTTTATTGTTTAACCCAAAGGCTTTATGTAAGCGACCTTTACGTAAGTCAGTGTCAATTAATAACACTTTCTTACCTGCGTTAGCTAGTACCACCGCCATATTGGAGGTAACAAAACTTTTCCCCACACCTGGCGACGCACTGGTCACCATCACCAGATTGTTACCTTGATTCATTACCGAGAAATAAACACTGGTACGTAATGAACGGATAGCTTCAACGGCGGTATCAGCTGGGTTTTCTATCGCTAATGGGCTTTTATTGCCTGCCTCAATCAGTTTTTTCTCATAGGCAGAGAAAGGTATGGTGGCGTAGACGTTGACACCCAATGCATCGATATCTTCCGTGCTCTTAATTTTATTATTAAAGAACTCGCGAGCAATCACATACGCACAGCCGATAATAAAGCCAAGAATAGTGGCGAGAACGACAATCAGTGATTTCTTTGGGGCCACCGCGTTTGGTTGTGACTCCGCGGAATCAATAATACGTACATCTGCTGTAATACCGGAGTTTAATACACTGAGCTCTTGCTGTTTTGCGACTAATTGAGCGTAAATCGCTTGTTCCGCTTCAACATCACGGGTTAAACGGACGATTTCTTGTTGGGTATTCGGTAATTTTTGAATGTTTTTGCTGATTTTTTCTTTTTCGCGTAACAGTTGCTGGCGCTTGTCTAATAAAGACTGGTAAGCGGGGTGGTTACGGGTATATAACTGTTGAATTTCCACTTCTTTGAAGGTCAATTCATTAAGTTTCTCTTCGACCTGCAAAGCAGTATCTAAAGCCGCTTTGGCTTCTAAAGAAAGGTCAATCGATTCATTCTTTTTACGAAATGCATTGAGCTGGTTTTCGTAGTTATCTAATTTCTTTTTAATAGTAGGTAAGTAGCCATCTAAGAACACGAGTGTATTGTTGGTGACTTCTTTTTTACGCTCGGTATTTTGGTCTACATAGTTTTGGATAACACTGTTGAGGATGTTAACATTCTCTACTTGATCCGCACCTTTAATGGCTAAACTGATAATACCAGTACCTTTACCCACTTCCGCGATGGTTAAGGTATTACGTAAATTTTCAATAGTGGAGTAACGGGCATTTTTGATTAATGAAAACTCTTCGCCAGTTTCAGCTGCGAAACTGGAAATTAATAAGTTGATTTCACCTTGTTTGAGCACTTCACCCACTTTACCTTGCAAGACTTGGCCATCCACATTGAGAGAATAATTATTATCCCCCAAATACGTCAGGGTCAATGGCTTACCAATTAAGTTTTCAGGTAATTGAAATAGGGCAATATGGATGGGAGCCACTTCACCAAGTAACTTACTAACAAAGCCTTCAGGGGCTGCTTGAGTGTCTAAGTTCAAGTCTGCAACGGTTTTACCTAACACCATGCGGGACTTGATGACTTCAATTTCAGAGTCGACTTGGTTATTGCTGTTACCAAATGGCATGACATCACTCATTTGGTCGAGTAATGAAACCTGACCTAATTTGTCATACTGTAAGGTCGCATTGGCTTGGTATATGGGGGTTGCTAATAAACTGTATGCGATGGCGATAGCCGCAAAAATAACAGTAAAAAACCCAATTTTAATGGTGTTGGATTTCAAAACTTTAAACAGAGCGAGCAGATCGATTTCATCTGAGGCAGAGGAGCTATTTTTTGTTGTGTTCATAATAGGTTAAATGTTAAGTCATCCAATAAATAAAATTAAATTTTGCCTTGCCAAGCAAGCGCGGCCTTTTCCATCAACTGGTAAACATGTTCAAACATTTCATCGCTGCGTTTGTGGGGGTCAGGGATTTCGGTTTTATTGATCCATTGCCCAAATAACATCACTTTACCGCGTGTTTCAGGAAACTGTTGGTGGATTTTAGCAATATGATCGTTTTCCATCACTAGGATTAAGTCTGCTTTATGGCATATTTCGCTGGTTAATCGACGTGATTGATGGTTTTTAAGGGAAAGCTGATGTTGCTCGGCAATCCGGATGGCACTGTCATAAGCGGGTATGTCATTTTTAGCAATAATGCCTGCAGAGTGGACAGTTTTTTCGGGAAAATAGTGCTGTAATAAACGCTCCCCCGTAGGAGAGCGGCAGATATTTCCCATACAAACAACGAGAATATTATTAAACATATCGATTACCAGTCGTGAACTCGCTTCACGCCTTCAGTTAACTGGTTATATGAAGCGATAGTTGGTAACAGTTGGGTAATCAAGCGGTTCCAACGTACCACAGGCGCAGCGGTAACATATACTAAGTCATAAGGCTGCAGTTTAAATTCAGTACCCATCACAAGTGATGTGGCATCCGATAAGTCTAGTTGATATACCGCGGCCATTTTTTTCGGTAACAATGCTTCCAGTTCTTTATCTTCTGTAGGCTGGTTTTTAATTGGGCGAATAACGAATACACCGGTTGCATTGGCAGTATTTTGGTCTATCCCACTCGCTTTGCTTAGGGCTTCAGTAATACTCATACCTGCACGGTCAATGGTTAATGTCGTTGGTTGACCCACTTCACCCATCACAAATACTTTTTGGCTATCATTACGTGGAACATACAGCACGTCACCCGGTAGCATCAGGTAGTTTTGGGTTAAATCGCCGTACTGAACTAAATCTTGTAATGATACTTTAATTTCTTTGCCATTACGGGTAAGAACCACATTATCCCAATCGGCTTTTTCGGTTAAGCCACCAGCATTATTAAAGGCTTCTAAGATAGTTAGTGGAACGTTAGTGATAGGTAATGTGCCCGGTTTGGCGACTTCACCCGACACATACATTTTTTGTGAGCGGAAGGCAGCAATACTGACATCCACTTGTGGGGATTCAATATAAGTGGCTAAGCGGTTGCTGATCAGGGTACGGATTTCAGTGACGGTTTTACCGATTACTTTGACTTTACCAATATACGGGTAGTAGATAGTGCCGTCAGAGTGAACCCAGTTACCGGAGTCTTGCGCACTACGGTATGAACCCGCAGGAATAGTCAGTTCAGGGTGGTCCCAAACCGTAATGGTTAATACATCACCGGCACCCACGCGGTATTCATAGTGAGTCAGTTGCTTTTCTAACTGTGCATTCGGTTTAGCAATGGTGGGTGCGGTATACATATCATCCAACAATTTTGGTGAAATTGGATAGATATCAACCAATTTAGTAATATCACGGTCACCCGTATCAACCACATTTTTGCCTGACGTTGACATATAGGCACCGGGGGCGACGGTACAACCCGTTAATGCGGTTAGTATAAGTACAGTAATAGAAAGACGCTTCATAAATACACTCTATCCCTATAGTAAATGGTTAAAGGCACTCGCCTATTTTATTTATTTGAATTCATTTTGAACTGTATTAGCAATACCTTTTTCCAGTGTTACAGGAGGAGTGAAAGAGGTATTTAAAATAAAGTTTGATTTAAACTGTGGTCGAGTATTCAATGAGTTGATAATGGGGTAAACTGAGCTTTTCTGTTGAGGTTTAGTATGGCTACCATTTCAGTAAAATGCCGATTCTGTGGGTTAACCGACCCTGTTAAAAAACATGGCACCGGCAATGGAGGTCATCCCCGTTATCGCTGTCAGGCCTGTTGCCGCACTTTTCAACTCGATTATACCTACAACGCTTGTCAGCCCGGCATCAAAGAGCAAGTGGTTGAGCTTGCCATGAATAATGCGGGTATTCGTGACACCGCTAGGGCATTACATATCAGTATCAATGCCGTCGTCCGCACTTTAAAAAACTCTCGCCACGGAATGTAACAACACTGCCCCTAGATAACCTACAAATTCAGCTCATTTGTGAGGTCGATGAGATGTGGTCATTTATCGGTAACAAAAAAAGTCAGCGTTGGTTGTGGTATGCATGGGAGCCTCGCTTAAAGCGGATTATCGCTCATGTATTTGGTTCCCGAAGCAAGAAAACACTGGGGAAATTGTTAAAACTGCTGTCTGGGTTCCGTATCGCTTTTTGGTGTACGGATGGTTACAGGGCGTACAAAGAGACACTCCCTAGCGAAAAACACATTTTAGGAAAGCTATATACACAGCGAATTGAGCGTGAAAATCTGACGTTGCGTAACCGATTGAAACGACTTAATCGCAAGACGTTAGGGTATTCAAAATCATCCGGCATGCATGACAAGATCATTGGGACTTTCATTGAGCGAGAGTATTACGTTTGAAATGCCATCAACCCTTTGGATACGTGACCTAAACTGTGAACAAGAGCAGAACTTTTTCACTCTAATACTACTTATAGGGAATTCTCTTCCTGTAATTTTTGATAAAAAATCAAAACAGTATCCGCCTAGCATTCCGATGGGGTAAGGTATCCTAATATTTGATTTGGGTTTACCTAATGAACTACAAATTACAGTGGTTAGTTCATTCATGGTAAAGTCAGGCTTATCAATATAATTGAAAACATGTTTTCCAGTTGTAAACGTAGTCGAAAAATAAATAAATGCGGCGATATTTTCAACATAAGCCATCGATTTTTGGTTATTCCCTGCACCGATCATTAAGAAACGACCGGAAGCAATTTGGCGGAATAAATTATAAACGTTACCACGGTTATTTTCACCAAAAACAACTGTTGGGCGTATGGTGACTAAAACATTATCCGCTGACTTGGCTTGCCATGCATCATAGACATATTCGGCTTCAAGTTTTGATTTGCCGTAGTCATTAAACGGATGGTATTCACCATCTTCGCCGGTTTCTTTTTCAACAAAGCCATAAACAGCGACAGAAGAGGTAAATACAATATGTTTAATGCCAAGTTGTTCAGCCACATCACAGACATTTTTAGCGCCATCCACATTCACTTCATAGTAAAGGCTAATTGGGTGCACGTTATCTTTATGTTGAGCAGATAAATTAATAATAACATCACTGCCTTTTAATGGCTCAATAAGTGTTTCAGGTTTGGTCACATCACCAAATTCCCATTTTTCAGGATGAGCTTCACTTTTTTGAATATCAACAATTTTAAAGTCAATATTTTGCGATTTTAATTGATTAGAGAGTCGGGTGCCGATAAAACCGGAACCACCGATAATAGTTAACATAGTTTATCTTCTTTTTTTTAAGGCATTTAAAATATAATGTGAGAAATAGTATGATGATTGTAATATAGATAATTTAACTTCATTTCTATAAATAGACCATTGCCAAGCCATAGCTTTTAATTTATTACTAGATAGTGAATTTTCAGAAATTCTATATCTTGCCAGCGGTTCTTGAATACAAAAAGCTCGTTGCGATTTCTTTAATATCTTTAGCCACATAATATAGTCTTCATGGCCTGTTTTTTTTTGTAAGAAAACACCTAGCTTATTGCTATTGTATACCCCTGTCAGATTTCCAATGAAATTAGACTTTAATAGATCTGTGTAATTGATGATTTTTGGTGATTTTCTTATTTTATATGTAGTAAAAGATGAGAAAGGGATGTAATTAGAACAAACAACATCCCACCCACTGTTTAATATCTTATATTGTAGTGCCAACTTATTAGGTAGCCATAAGTCATCACTATCTAAAAATGAAATGTATTTACCTTTAGCAATTTTTAATCCTCTATTTCGGCTTTCTGCTACGCCTAAATTTATTTTATTCTCAATATAGACTATTCTTTTGTCATCTATGGATAATACTATTTCTTTTGTTTTATCAGAAGAGGCATCATTTATTATATAAATTATGAAGTTCTCAAAGCTTTGTTCTAATATAGAAAGAATACTTTCTTTTATCGTTTTTTCTGCATTGTATGCAGGCATAATTATAGAGAATATTTCACTATTCAATTTCAATTGTGTTTGTCTCTTTTTATAGGATTATAGAATATTTTCATAAGTGATTATTTTAGGTTAGCCACTTAAAAATTATATTGATTCAATTACATCTAACCATTTTTTAATTATTTTTTTTGAACTATAATTTGATGCGTTTTTAATTGCATTAATATGCATTTCATATAGCAATGAATCATTGCTAGTAAGTTTTTTAAGTTTACTTAAAAAACCATCATCATCACTATAGTTTATAACATAGCCATTTTTATCTTCATGTATTATTTCTTTCGGCCCAGTTTTGCAGTCAAAAGAAATTGTTGGTATGCCGAAATGTTGTGCCTCGATCAAAACCATAGGTAAACCTTCATAGCGAGAAGTCATAAGCATTAGCTTTGCATTGTTGTAATAATGGTCAATATCCTTTGTTGGGGGGGATATTATTATGTTATCATTATCATCTATATAAGGAGATAAGTTGAAGCATTCGCTACCTATAATAATTAACTTCCAATTCTTTATTTTTGCTCTTTTCCAAATAGATATTAATCTTTCAAAATTTTTTTGATATCCAAATCTTCCTACTGCAATAGCAATGTTTTCTCTATCTATAAAAGGTGTTATTTTTATGTCAGATTTATAGTATGGGTTTATATTACTTATCGCTGAAAATTTATGATTATCTTTTGCTATTATATATTTATCATGCTCTGTTAGAACAATAACTTTGTTGGCTATATAATAAGAAATTCTTTTGATTATTTTTTTTATTTCACTAAAAGATTCAAATGATGAATGCTCAGATAAAATCATTTTTGATGATGGGAAACATAGAGAAAGTAAGGCTGTTTCTGCAGATAACCTTCCCATAGAAATAGTAATAACTGGTGATTTGCTCTTTTTTGCTTTAAAAAGTATAGAGGTAATCGCTATATATCTATTTTTATGGGAGAAATTTAATATGGTTACTGATGGTGATATACTAAAATTTAGTTTATTTCCTTGAGATTTTAAAGTACATAAAAATACATTATAGCCACTATCAGTTAATTCATTACACAATATAGATGTAACTCGTTCTGTTCCACCAAAATTTGTTATATCTTCAATAACAAGGTAAATTTTTTTCATATATCCTACTATAAATATTTCGTTACTTATTTTTATATTTAAATATTAATCTTTCAATTAAATATTGGGAATTATAATATGACGAAGAACATGCAAATAATAAATAAATTATTTTAAGTGGATAAGATTTAGTTTTATGAGCTAAATTTAGATTTTTAGTTGACAACTTATGGAAAAAATTTGTTATTTTATAAAAAGATATGTATTTTTTGAGTTCATCTTCAGAAAAGCTATCGGTTAAAGATTTATTTCTACGTCTTTCTTTAGCTAATTTTACTACGTAATTATGAGTTTTTCGTTGTAGTAAGCTTGCTGTAGTTGATGTATTACCCTCTCGGTGTCTTATATACATTAAGGGTAATGGATGATTATCACATTTATAGCCATGGTCTATTGCTCGTAATATAAAGTCATAATCTTCAGCATATGGAATTTCTCGGTAATTATTGAGCTTTATGTATATATCTTTCTTACATAGCCAAATATGCGAAATAGGTGATATTAATAATTTTGTTTTGTTTATTAAACTCTCTCCTATAGGGCGCTGAGCTGAAGATAACTCATTTTCACTCTCATCAATTGTTATCATCTGGCAACCAATTAAATCAAGATTATCTTCAATCAATTTGGCCATTTGCTTTTCTAGTCTATCAGGGGTTGCAATATCATCTGCATCAAATCGAGCAATATAATCACCAGTGCTAATATCTAGTCCATGGTTTAATGTTTTGCAAATCTTGGAGTTTTCTTTATTTCTAGCGTATTTAATTCTATTATCTAATGTAGACATTCTTTTTATAATATTAAATGTACTATCAGTAGAGCAATCATCAATGATGATTAATTCAAAGTTTTCATATGTTTGGTTTATAATGCTTTTTATGGATTTTTCGATCCATTTTTCAACATTATAAGCAGGCATGATAATAGAGACTAGTGGATTAATTATGTTCATATTAAGAGTCAATCCTATTAAATTTAAAACTAATTTCCTCAGATAAAATAATGGTTGCTAAAATAAATATGTATGGAGAATAAGCACCAAATAAAGATACTCCACCAATAAGAGTTGGTAACCATATAAATAAAGTAAAGCTATTTGATTTTATGATTGTATATGTGACAAATAGCAAAAATAAAAATGAGCCTAAAATTCCAAATTCTAAGAAGAAAGTAACGAAAATGTTATGTGCAAAAAAACCTAAATACAGTTCTGTGTTTCCTAGACCTATTCCAAAGAGTTTATTATTTAATGAAAGTTCTGGAAATAAATCATATGCTAATTTGAATATATAAAACTTAGAGTTAAAACTACCATCTATACTTTGAAAATTCATATCAAGAAATAAATATTGATAAGTCATATAGCAGAAAAATACTACTGTGGCGAATAGTGTGATATAAGCTCGAATTTTAAAATATTTAATGCTATAAAATGTAATGTAAACAATAAATGTAGTAAGAATAGCTCCTCTTGAAAAGGTTAAAAATAATAGTACAGTTAAAGCTATTAGTTGATGCGTTAATTTTAAACCAAGCCTCAATTTTAGATATAATGAAAATGAAATTAATGATGCTATAATTAAACCGGAGAAATTTGAATCAAAGTAAAAATAGCTACTTTTAAGTGCATATATAAAACCCCTACTTGGATTATATAGAGTCAAGCGAGTTAATAATTCAATAAATAAAAAAATAATAGCTAAATTTATTGATTTTTTATAAGTGATTTTTCGCTCTTCTCTCTTAGTATTCGGAAGAAATTTTGGTATAAATATAGATATTAGCCAAGAAAAATAAAAAAGTAGAGGAGATAAAATGTTTTTTGAGTCGAGGTTATGGTTATTTTCAGAATATAGTCCAATGAATTGAAATGTTAAAAATAGAGTTGAAAAAAGGATGTAAACGCTTGTTATTCTATTCATTTTTAACGATTTTAATAGACTTATAATCCCTATAATTGTTAGGAGAAAACCTAGAATATAGATAAGGTTAACTGGAATGAAATTAAAGCTGATAAATGCACAGCACAGCACTAAAAAAAGGTAATTATTACTAAAATTATTTCTGGTCATTGGTTAAAGTAACTCGCAGTATTTAGTATTTAGTATTTAGTATTTAGTATTTAGTATTTAGTATTTAGTATTTAGTATTTAGTATTTAGTATTTAGTATTTAGTATTTAGTATTTAGTATTTAGTATTTAGTATTTAGTATTTAGTATTTAGTATTTAGTATTTTGGAGTGAAGCAATGTATTTTCTCGAAAATTTTATTTTGTTTTTTACTCATTACTGCATCGCTATTTACTTTTTCAACCTTAATATCATCGGATAAGTATAAAATATTAAATAATCCTGTTGATGAATATGATATAACATGCTTAATATTTTTATTTAAAATACATAATTCTTCGAGTATTCCGTCAAACTTAAGAGTATTATATTCTGCACTTTCCTTGACTGAAGATGGATGCATTTTAATAAAGAAGTTTAGTCCTAATGACTTCGAGTAATTATATATTGATCTAATTAATAAGCTATACTCATTTTCACTCAAAAAGCCAAGTTCAACTAGAGGTTGATCTAAAAACACAAGAGAAGGAGTTTCAATATGACTGTTCCCATTTAATTTTAGTACTGTGTTTTTAAAATTATCAATAAAATTTTTATTCGGTGATAAGTCACTATATCTAAGTAATGTATATTCTTCGAATTTAATAGTTTTAAATAATATTTTTTTTAGTAAATACTTTATTTTTATGGTGGACAATGACCATTGTGATATAAATGATCGCCGCTCTCTCTTCAAGCTAGAGATCAGAGAAGAGTAATCACCATAGTAGCCAAGTCCATCAGAAATTACAATTAAATTAGATTTTTTAAATCGGTACTTTAGCTGAATTAAGGGTTGATTGACTGATATAAAATCAAAATTAAATTGATTAATTTCATGATTTAAATAATTAATTATACTATTTAAATTTGTGATGTTTTCAATTATTTCCCCGCCAATTTTGATGAAATAATCTAAATATCTTTTGTAAATTTGATTGTGTCCCCAGTAGTCATATTTAAAAATAATAAATTTACTATATTTTGCTTTATTTTCTTCATAATAGCTAATAAATGATAGTAATTGATAAGGAGATGTTATGTTAATGCCAACTAATGCTCTCATTTCTATTTAATTACCTTGATTGATGAAAAATACGTAAGGGTGTTAACCAAGGCATATCAACTGCTTTCATCGATATGAGCCAGGTACAGATAAATTGACAGAATTTTGAGATTGTAAAAGCATAAGCTGCACCGATCAATCCAAATAAAGGAATAAATACAACCAATAGTATAACGTTTATCATACCTGTTATAATTGTAGTTAATGCTAATTTGCCAGTTTTCTTACTATAGAAAATATAATTTGTCACCATTAAATACATTCCACCAAAAATTTGCCCTAAACATAGCCAACCTATTAATTCTCTACCATGAGAATATTTGTCACCAGCTATGAAAATAAATAGTGTAGGTCCGATTAAGAAAGCTAATAATGCAATAATTGTTAGTGTAAAAAAATATAAATAAGTATATTTGACTATTTTTAGTTTCTCTGAATATATATTTTCTTTCAACTTGCTAAATAGCCATGGAACAAAAGCTTTGTTGATAGCATCAAATATAATAGCAAGTGCTGAGCTCAATTGAATTGCTACCATATAAATACCTGCTTCAGCTAAGCCTATCTCTTTATTGATAAAAAAACGATCTACAGAACTAAGTAAAAAAAATCCTATATGATGAGGTATTAAGGGGATACCAAATAATAAAATTTCTTTTATTTGGGCTGGCTTCCAAGTAAATATTTTTAATAGTTTATCTTTATAGAGAAGGAAAAGAGAAGTGATTGCTATGAACAATGCAGTGATTAGTTGTGCATCAATCCTGCCTGAAGCTCCTAGTTTCATTCCAATAACTAGGAGTAAAGATAACAGCATGTTAATAAGACTGTTGCTAACTTGAAGTATTCCAAAAAGTGTTGCTTGGTTCCTTATTTGCCACTGCCCCAGACGAAGTGTTATAACAAATGTTAATGTACTTATCAATATTGCAATTATAATCCAATTTAAAGGAATAGATAAAAATTCGCTAATTATCTCACCAATAAAAAGCATCGGGAAAATAGTGAGTAGAGTAGTGATTATAAGGATCTGAATGCAGCTACCATTAAAACTTTTTAATATTTGGTCGTCAGTATCATTGTCATAAAATTTTCTATTGGCTGCCCCAACTGAATTTAGACCAATAAATGTAGTTAATGCAGACAAAAGGACTTGAAACATGGCTATTTGGCCATATTCAGAAGGTGTTAGATATCTTGTTAATATTGGTAGTAATATAAAAGGTATTGCTGCATTTAATATATTGGAAACAAGATATATTGATGTGTTTTTTGCTAAACTCATTTTATTGGTTGAACTTTATATTTAGAATAAATCGATTGGCTAAATTTAAAAAGTTGAAATTTTTCTATTCTAAAAATACCCTCATATTATGTAATGAGGGTATTTTTGTTTTATAAATATTAAATGATTTAACAATAATTAACTTATAACCCTTTCAATATAGAATGCTTCTGCATAATGTAAGCCATGAGTTGCTCCTCTTAATAATGCCAAAGCTTCGACAGATTCAAAACTACGGCTATGAGGAGCTGAGCGCATTTCCTCTTGATAACATTCTAGTGATAATTTTTTTCTTTGCCATTGCTCAGATATATCTACAATCTTTTGCGGTAAAAATGCGCTCATGGATTTACTATTCCATTCCGTTGAGGATAAAACCTCAAAACAGTAAATTTCTTTTACTGGGCACCATGCTTGGGGACGACAAGCAGTTAAGACTGCTTTATTTGTTACTTGGTGATCAATGTTTAAATCCCCAGAAAAATGAGTATAAACAATTGTTGGTGAAATTTTGGCTATTATCGACTCAATTTTTTGCGCGATATCTAATAAAGGGATTGAATCCATTTTGTTATCAGGAAAATCAAATCGAAAAACATCCTTTACACCAAGCACTTCAAGTGCTTTTTCTGAAGCGAGGAAACGGTTGTCTATATCATTAGTGCTAGTTGATATTCTTGATGCAACGCCATTTGTCATGAAAATAACGTATACATTATCACCATTATCAACGTGTTTAGCGATAGTACCACCACAACCAAGGGCTTCATCATCGGAATGAGCTGCAACTACTAAAACAGTTTTAGTCATGTTTTATTATATCCCATGAGGTTGCCGTACCAAATTCGACATCAATTTTAACTTGTTTTCCGATGAGTTCTTCAAAGTATTTAGGTGGCAGGCCAAAGCCAGGTCTGACTCTTCGGATATCAGATTCAGTAATGGTATCACCAGCTTTAAGTGGATTGACAAAATATATTGAACGGCGATATTTTGTATTGGCAACTTCAGCTGGTTTACATTCATAGCTTGCTTTCCCAATTGCTTCCCAGGCAGATTTTGTGTCCTCACAGAGTGTTTTTAATTCATGAGGTTCTAAAGAGAACGCGGAATCGGGGCCTTTATCTTCTCGGCTAAGTGTTACATGTTTTTCAATCAAACTAGCACCTAATACAACGGAGGCAACGGATACAGCTGTGCCTAAAGTATGATCGGAAAGACCGACGATACAATTAAATTTACTTTGTATGTCTGGAATTGTTGCAAGGTTTGCTTGATCTACAGGAGCAGGGTACCCACTAATGCAATGTAGTACTACGAGTTCATTACAACCATTTTCACGAGCGGTTTTTACAGCCTCTGAGATTTCTTCATAATTTGCCATTCCGGTTGACATAATCATTGGTTTACCTGTTTGGGCAACACGCTTGATTAGTGGTAAATCCGTAAGTTCAAATGACGCGATCTTATAAGCGGGAGCATTAAGTTCTTCAAGAAGGTCAACTGCACTTTCGTCAAACGGCGTTGAGAATACCGTGATTCCTATTTCTCGTGCTTTTGCAAACATTGCCTTGTGCCAGTCGTAAGGAGTATGAGCCCATTTATATAAATCATATAGATTGTAACCATCCCACAGCCCTCCCTCGATTTGAAAATCAGGGTTATTACAATTCAGCGTCATTGTGTCAGGTGTGTAGGTTTGCAATTTAATTGCATCGGCTCCTGCGTTCTTAGCCATTACTATAGTTTCAAGCGCTCTATCAATAGAACCATTGTGGTTTGCTGAAAGCTCTGCAATGATATACGGCTTGTGATTTGGGCCAATTGCACGGCCATCGATATAAATTTCTTTCATATTATTTGCTCTGTTCATTAGCAATGAATTTTACTTGTGCTATTAATTGCCCATGCTCATTTAATTTTGCATGTTCAAATTCTAATTTGAAATCACCGTACATTAAAAATGCTTTTGGGTAAGTTTCAGCATCAAGCATACGGATATGATCATATACTTTAGTTAATTCTCCACTGGACGGAAGTTCGCTTTGAGCTGGTGTTCTTCTTTTGAATAGAACAATATCTCCGATTTGTTCTTGAGGAGTTAGTTCAGCTATTGCGATATCTTTAATTAAGTCAAATGCTAATGGTAATGCACGATTAAAAATTTCTTGTGCACTGCCATCAAGTGAAAGAGGGATTTTTTTATAAACAGGGCCGGCATCAAGTTCATTTACCATTCGTAATGCACTTAACTTAGTTTCTTTATGTCCGCGAATAATTAGATTCTGTAACGGGCTTCCACCTCGACCATAAGGAACATCTGCCATATGAAAGCAAACACATTCCCACCGTTCTAAGATTGTACTAGGAACTATCCAGCTCCAATGTGGAAAGAAAATGTAACGAGGATTTATTTTCTCTAAATATTCGACAGAAAGTTCTTGAACATCCGTAACTAAGTGCCAAACACCAGGAAGGGTTTCTTTTACTTTATTGAAATAATCTATATTCCAAGATTTTATCGTCGCAATTACATAATTATTTTGGTTCATACTCAGTATATCTCGGGTTTATATAGTTTATGCTGATATAAGTTTGGAGGATTTCAATAAGCTTTTGTGTGATTATGTTATTAATATATCAATGACTTTTTTTACACCTTTACCATCACAAACTTCAAGACACCTTTCAGTCATTCTTTGGTAGTTTTCTGGGGTTCTTAAATAATTAAGCTTACTGAGTATTTGCTCATGAGAATCTTCTAAGGTAAATACTATTACTGCGCCAAAGTTCCCAAGCATTGTTAAAATCGGTATTTGGTTTTCAGCGAATGCGACTAAGATGCTAGGAAGTCCCATAGAACATCTTTCCAATGACGTTGTTCCAGCTGCGCCAATACAAATATCATGACTAAGCATTAATTCTGCAACATTTGAAATATCAGACATAATTGTAATACGTTTATCATGCTCACAATATGCTTTGACTGAATCGTAATGGGGGGCTGTAGGACCAAGAACTACGGTAATTTTTTTATTTTTTTTATCTAGAAGTAAGGCATCAAGTACTTTAGCACTAACATTTAAGGGGTCCGTTCCCCCCATCATGACTAAAATATGCGTTGCCATTTGGCTCTTAGATTTTAATCTTATTTGTTGAATTAATTCTAATGGTTTAATAAATTCTGGTCTTAAAAGCGCAAATTGAGAGCCTAACATTAATTGGCAATTTTTAGGTAAAAGTGACTGATAATCTTGTTTAGTACGCATAAATGTTTGATCAAGCAGGTAATCACAATTATGTTTTCTGTCAGCAAGGTCATCAATGACTAGTATTTTTTTTGTATGTTGTTTAAGTATTTCTTCCCACCGGTGATCAATTGCGTAATGATCAACAATAATTAAATCAACCGACTTTTTAATACATTGATTTATAATTCCAACTGTCTGCGTTGCATCATCCATTTGGCTGCTGCCTAGCCAACGAGAATGATAGAGGTCATCATATGGAGTATCATTTATGGTAAGCGTTGCATAATCAAAATTATTTTGTTTAACTTTGTCGATTATATTCCCAGTGTGAGGTTTGCTAACAAAAAAAATATCGTGGCCATTATTACGCAAAGCATTTGCTAATGTTAAACAGCGCATCATATGTCCAGTACCGATTTCGAAACCAGAATCTGCGCGTATCACTATTTGCACTCAAACACTCCCTGAGAATTTAATACTTGATACATAGCCTCAGCGCGAGCCCAGTCTTCAAGGGTATCAATATCTTGAACTAAATACCGAGGCAGTATGATTGGTATGGTTGTTCCTGAAAATACGGCTCTATTTTCTAAGAATGCCTGAGCTTTTCCCCAATAAATTTGCCCTGCATCATGGTACATTTCAGGCAAATCTTGTGAGCGAGTCATTAAGTGATTTGGCTCATTAAAAAGCAGCATACCATCTTGGTTGATTTTCATTGCTCTTTGGATAGGAAAGGGAAATGATGTTACAGTCACAGAAAAATCAGCATCATTGTCAATTAATTTATTTAAGCCGTTATTGATGGTTTTAGGTGTAATAAATGGCGCAGTTGCATAGATGCAACATACACTTCCATGGCTGATATCCAAACGCTTCATGCTATCGGCAACTACAGCGCTAGTTCCTGTAAAGTCATCAGATAAATCTTTAGAACGCATGAAAGGTACTTCGGCGCCATAATGCTTGGCAACATTAGCAATTTCATTATCATCGGTAGAAACTATAATCCTATCAAAACAGTTAGAATTTTTTGCTGCTTCGATTGAATAGGCGATTATAGGTTTGCCATGAAAAAGCTTAATATTTTTTCGAGGTATTCTTTTACTACCGCCACGAGCTGGAATAATGGCTATGTTCATATGTTACCCATTCAGTATGTTGGACAATGTTTGCACCACCATATCTTGCTGCTCTTCAGTCATAGAATGAAACATCGGTAACGATATTGCTTCTCGATAATATTGTTCTGATTCAGGAAAATCTTCGAGCTTAAAACCCATTTTTTTATAATATGGTTGTGTGTATATAGGAATATAGTGTAGGTTGACACCGATTCCTTTTGCCCGTAAAGCGTCAAAAACAGCTTTGTGAGTTAATGCTATTTTGTTTAGATTTAATCGAATAACATAAAGATGTAATCCTGAATAAGTATCTTCTAATTGATATGGCAAAGTTATAGGTAAATCAGCTAAAAGAGTATTATATCTGTTAGCTAATTGATGCCGCTTTTCAACGAAGTGCTCTAGCTTTTGGATTTGGCTGACCCCTAAAGCGGCTTGTAACTCAGTCATCCGGTAATTAAAACCTAAGTCAATTTGCTGGTAGTACCAATCTCCGTGGGATTCACCTTCCATCATAGATGCTTCACGCGTAATGCCATGACTACGTAATAAAGACATTTTATCGGCGAGTTCTTTACTATTAGTTACTGCTGCTCCGCCTTCAGCGGTTGTAATTATTTTAACAGGGTGGAAGCTAAAAATAGTAATGTCTGAGTATTCACAATTTCCGATAGGTTTGTTGTGGTACTTCCCTCCGATAGCATGGGATGCATCTTCAATAATATAAAAACCATATTTTTGAGCAAGTTTATGAATAGCTTTCATATCACATGGCTGGCCACATAAGTGTACAGGTATTATAACCTTTGGTAAGGTGCCATTTTGCTCAGCTATAATTAATTTTTCCTCAAGCTTTTTAGGGCATAAATTATAGGTTTTTGAGTCTATATCTATAAAATCTACTTGTGCCCCACAATACAGCCCACAATTAGACGATGCTACAAAAGTGATCGGTGATGTCCATAACCAGTCACCCTCGCCTAATCCTACAGCCAGGCATGCAATATGCAAGGCTGAGGTTGCACTATTCACCGCTAGTGCATATTTTGCATTCGTATGTTCTATTAGTTTTTTCTCGAACAAAGGTACTTGAGGGCCTTGCGTCAAAAAATCTGATTTTAATACATCAACAACCGAATCAATATCTTGTTGAGTTATTTCTTGTTTACCATAAGGGATCATATTATTTCTCACACAGTGAAATTGGGATCGACATGAGTTTTAATTAATTCTCTTAGGCTTTCAATCGATTCCCACTCAGCATTTGTTCCTGAATTATATTTGAAACCGAATGGTACTTTTTGAGCCTTATGGTGAGTCAGATATTCATCTTCACTATAAGTAAATGATACAGAAGGAAGAATCGCATAATATTTACCAAAATCGATAGTATTTAATGCGTCAGTATCTGTTATCATTTCCTCATGCAATTTTTCGCCAGGGCGAATACCAACAACCTCAATTTTGCAATCAGGAGCAATTGCTTTAGCGATATCAAGTATTCTATATGATGGAATTTTAGGAACAAAAATTTCACCACCTAAATGATTTTCTAATGCATACATGACCATATTTACGCCATCTTGAAGAGAAATATTGAATCTGGTCATCTCTTCATGAGTAATTGGAAGTACACCTTCCTTGCATTTGCTTAAGAAAAATGGAATAACAGAGCCACGAGAACCCATTACATTTCCGTAACGAACTACACTGAACTTAATGTCTTTCGAGCCTTTGATATTATTTGCTGCGGTAAATAATTTATCTGAAGCTAATTTGGTTGCACCATAAAGATTGATAGGAGCACAAGCTTTATCTGTTGAGAGAGCAACAACATTTTTTACGCCACACTGAAGTGCTGCTTGAATTACATTCTCTGCACCATCAATGTTAGTACGGATACATTCTGTAGGGTTATATTCAGCAGTATCAACCTGTTTGATAGCAGCAGCATGGATGATAACATCAACACCTTCACATGCTTGAATCATACGATTACGATCACGTACATCACCAATGAAAAAACGTAACTGTGGATAGATAGCTGCAGGATACTGTTGCTTTAATTCAAACTGTTTTAGCTCATCACGCGAAAAAATGATAATTTTTTTTACGTTAGGGTATCTTTGAAGAATAGTTTTTATAAATTGTTTCCCGAATGATCCTGTTCCACCAGTAATAAGCACACTTTTATTGTTTAACATTTTTTCACCGTAAATATATTGTTTTTGATAAATAGACTATAAATTAAATTAAAGAAATATCTAAATCGTCAAGCATTTTTTGTTGTTGTTTCGTTATAATTTTATTGATTTTTTCTTCTATAGCTTCCCAGTCTTTTTTAGATATTTCATATTCAAAACATAATTTATTAGATTCAAGCATACGTTCATTTATCTTTTTAATACCTAGAAATTTGTTCATATGCTGTGGCGCTAAGTTATGGCTTAAAACGTCACTTTTTATTTTCTCACACTTGTATTTCTGAAATGCAAATTTACTGCATATTGCTATCATTATAGGAAAAAGACCAGGGACAATAGCTTCCCTATTACCAATATAACATCCCCAATAGATACTACTTCTGTCATCAATAAGTTCAATATACATAACAGAAATAGGCATTTCGTTAATTTTTAATACAAAGTAATGCTTTTTTTCATTGTTTTTTAATAGCTCTAAAAAACTTAAATGCTCTTCTTTACTGATGATGTGATCATCTAAAAAGTTATTTCTAACTTCCTGTAGGTTTCGCCATGAAAGAACTAAGTCAGTATTTTCTGTTGAAAAACGTTCTAATTTTAGTGTCATAAAACATCGCCAGTTTTAATATTAGCTTATTATCATTTAGCTCATTAAGCCGTGCTTCCGGCATCAACAGTAATTGTTGTGCCTGTGATCATATTTGAATTCTCATCCATAAGAAATAAAACTGCTCTAGCTACATCATCTGTACCTGCTAATTTCTTCATAGGACTACGGCGTACTATGGAAGCTAACTTATCACCTTGAAGAGAATTAGTCATATCTGTTGACATATATCCGGGGGAGACACAATTCACGGTAATATTTGCTTTACCTAATTCACGAGATAGCGATTTAGTAAATCCATTTAGTGCTGATTTAGATGCACCATAAACAGATAAACCATTAAATCCAGTAGTTGCAATAATAGATGAAATGTTAACTATTCTTCCTACCTGATTTATTAACATCCCCCTACTAGAATATTTAGCTAATAAAATAGGGGCCTCTACATTAACTTTGAGCAGTTCACTTATCTGGCTCTCATGCATTGTTGCAAGTACACCGTCATGACCTAGTGCTGCATTATTAACTAATCCATAGAGACGCCCATATTTTTTGACTATATCGGATATAAAATTTTTAATCTCAGATGTCTGTGAGAGGTCAAAGCTTTCGAAATTAAAATTGTCAGGATTATTTATTAAAAGGCTATCAATCTCAGCTGTTTTCTTTCTTCCCGTCGCGATAACTTTATAATTAGATTCTAGCAAAGTTTGTACAATGCCCAAACCTAATCCCCTAGTTGCGCCAGTAACCAAAACTAATTTATTCATTTCTTAATACCTTGCCTGTTGCATTTATTTTTAAATCATTAACAATCTTAAAGAATGTGGGTACCATAAAATCTTCTAAATTAGCTTTGCAATAATTTTTTAAGTTAGAAATAAAGTTTTTAGTGTCTTCAATTGATGGGTCAACGACTAGGCTAGCTTGCACTAAACTTCCCATTATGGAGCTTTTTTTAGCTGAGACACTAACAAGTAGTACTCCAGGAAAAGACAGTATTATTCTCTCAATTTGTTCTGGTTGTACCTTATTTCCACCAATATTAATGCTGCCGTTGGCTCGACCTAAGAAATAACAACGATTATTTCTTATTTCTACTAAATCACCAGTATCTATAAACCCATTATTTTCTTCTGTTTTTTCAGAGCCAATATAGCCGGAATACGTAGAGTTTGATTTAATCAGCAAGGTATTTTCATTGCTAATTTTTAATGACATTTTTTCAAAATAATTTATTGGGAATCCAGCTTGGCCATCAGTAACGGAAAAGCCAACTCCTGCTTCTGTGGATGCATAAATATGTCGTATTTTAGCGTTTGGGAATTGTACAGATAACGCTTTTAATATATTGCTGTCAGCTATTTCCCCACCTAACGTAATAACTCTTAATGGTAGTAGTCGTGCTTCAGGGAGCATTAATAATTTACGCCATAATGTTGGGGTAGCAGATAAACATGTAACATTATTTTGATTGAAAAAGTTAATTTCATCAGGAAGTGATAGGTGCTGAGGAATAACTAATAAATTACCTGATATTACAGACTGCAAATAAACTTGAATACCAGCAAAGCGTTGCAAGCCATAGAGTAATCCCCAAATATTTGTATTTTCTTTTGAATCACTATTTTTTACAGTTGCAGTTAGACTCGATAGTGTATGCTTTACTAGTTTAGGTGTTCCTGTCGTACCTGATGTTGTAATAACCCATTCGGTATCAATGTTTTGATCGAAATCGAATGATTCATTACTATACTCGCCAAGTAGATTTATATTTATAACATTTTTTCCACTATCATCAGATTCAGTTATTAAAAAATCTGTTTCGGTTTTTTTAATAAAATCACTTTGTTTATCTAAAACTGATTCATACGGTAGAATAGTGATTCTTGAAACAATACCATCTAGGAAAAATAACCACTTTGCAATATTTAGATCGTCATTAAAATTTAAAGCTATTTTTTTATTTCGTATTTTATATAGAAATGATTTTAATAACTCTCTTTCTTTCTTTAAAGAAAGAATAGTTTCAGTTTTATTTGGGGTTTTAAATAATTCTTTATCGTCATCAAAATTATTTATATAGTCAAATAATGCCATTAATTTTATTCCGGTTTGTTTTTTATATAAATATCAACAAATTCTTTAAATGTATTTGGGTAAACTGCATTCTCCATTATAGAAAAAGGGTCATAATTTAATTCTTCTTCTAATCTAGCAACTAAAATAGCAAAGCCTAAAGAATCGAGACCGCTCTCTAGTAAAATAGTATCATCACCAAGCTCACCAATTAATGTGGCATCTGTAGCTTCAAGAGCTTCATGATATAGCTCTATAATTAGAGTACGTAAATCAGACATTTTATTCTCCTATATCCTATTATTAAATATGATGTATGGCAGAGGCAGTAAACAACCCATAGCTACCGCACTGGGTTGTCGGGCCCCAGAGCACCATTGAATTTGTAAATGCATACTTATCAATTGAAAACATTGCATTTTTTGCTAATTCGCTCAATTGATAAGCAAAGCTTATTGTTTTTTGACCGCCAAAGGGTATGCCTCAGCATTTATTTGGTCAAGTAAAAAGCGCTTAATAATACCATTAAAGCTAGTTACTGACTATCACTGCGATAGCGTTAGAGAATAGTCCTAACACAATCACCAATAGAATAAGTTATTTTAAATTATTAGGTTATAATCCTATTCTTACGCTTTCTACGCGATTAAATATTTAAGTTAAGTTATTCCTTGTATATCATTGCTTTTAGTGTGTGTTCAATGAAAGCCAGATCCTAATATTTCTATATTTATCCGAATTCCGCGTAGGAATAGATTAATAAAATGCTTAATTGATTATATTAATTAACTTGGCTGTCGGATGGAGTTATATGAATAGTGTATTTTGGACTAGAACAATAATGTTTGAGGGATAAAAAACGGATTATGCTAAAAACATAACCCGTTTTTGATAAAATATGCTTAATATCTGCTAACTACCACTTAAATGGCACGTTTACCGTAACGGCGGCGCCTAAATCATTGCGTGTTTCGTAATCAGTTTTAGATACCCAAACTTTCGCATCCGTGCTGACGTCATTGTCAAAGTTATGCCACCAACCGAAATCAACGCCTTTGATGGTTTCTGATTTAGGGAACAACTTGTTGCCATCAAAGTTAGATTTATTCACTTTTGCGTACATCAAGCGAGAACTGACGCGGTTGTCATCATCGAGAGTGTATTCCACTTTGGTAGTGAGCATGCGCCCGTCGCCGCCCATCGCGTGGCCTAGCGATGCACCTTGTTGGTAATAACCATTTTTGTAGATAAAGTGGCGATACATTACGCCGTCTTTGTCCCACTCAGTATGGGTATTCGCGCCTTCAATATACCAATTTAAAGGTTGCCCCCATAGTGTGTGATAACCTTCGATACCGCCCATAAAGGCGTTTTTCGATGGGAATAGCCCAGCTTCATCTTCACCGACCATTTGGCCATATAGGCTGACAGGTAGGTCGATTAATGGGTAAAGTTTCAGTTTGAAGTCTAAACCTGCCAGTTGGTTACCCGGGTCATCGTTATAGTCGCCAGTATTATCCCTACCGCCCATAGCATTCCAGAAAGAATTCCAGTTATTAGGGCGGCCATCGCCTCCCCACATGACCACGCGAGAACCACCGAGTTCGAAGAAGTCAGTTGGGTTCATGGTCATACGTAAACCAATCAGTTTAGTGTTGGGTTGGGAAGAATATTGTTTGATTTGCCCTGCGGTGAGCTGGTATTGCCACGAACCAATCCAAGAAAGCCATGGAGTTTCAAATGGGCTTTGGTCAGCACGTTGAATTAAGAAGCCAGTAACAGGGCGAGCCGCATCGGTACGAATTAAGCTACCATCGTGGCCCGGTCCCCACCATTGTGGAATTTCACCAAAGGATACCCACTGGTTCCAAATTTTTACACCACCATATGAGCCATTGAGGTTGTAGTCAGAACCATTTTCAACGCGTAAAGCACGTTCGCCATTTGCAGTGAGGTTTAAGTCTACGTCGTCAGTGCTGTAGTTACCTGAAACGGTATAGCGAATATCACTATATTCACTCTGGGCAAAGCCCTGTGGCATAGAGTTGTGGCTAGATGCAAGGTGAGTTTCTAGTTGAACACTGTTTTTCTTACGGTCAAGGTTCTTTTTAATGCGCTGAATAATGGCTTCTTGTTCGCTATTAGTAATATTTGCATTATTTAAAGAACGTGTGATTTCTTCTTGGGATAGTGGCCAAGTTGATAAGCTAATTTGGATGACGTTACGTTCAGAAAGCCAAGCAAGGTCGCTGCGTAAGTTGTTATCGGGTAGAACTAATCCCCCCGCAACGCTTTGTGCACTTATGGCGCCGAACACAGCAAGTATGGCTAGCTTAGTGAGCTTGAATTTTTTCATTGATAAATCCATTTGAAGTTGAGTTCGCCTAATATTGAACAGGTTAATAAGGGAAAACCTGTAAATTAAATAAAGTTAAAATATGATTATTATCAGCCCACATTATAAGTATCTTAATTTGCATTGAGTTGGGCTTCTGTGCTTTCTATTAATATCAATTATCACACTTTAACTAAGTAAAACAGAATATCAGATTAATATAGTCGGTGTAGAAGTTAGTAACATATTAAGATATAAAACGATATGCTTTTTGTTGGATTACTACATGGTTAATTTTAAGTATCCTTCTTCATTGTTCTTTTTTTGGAGGGTAAGTAGCATTAAAATAGAATTTTATATTGGTCGGGTATTTAGGAATTGTTGTTATTAGAGCCAATATAGGATTATTCTCTATTTAATCGCGATAGATATATCTTGATTGAAAAAAATAACCCCCTTCTTTAATTAAGAGAAAGGGGTTATTGGTAATGAATAAAGTTAATTTATCGGCCGTGTTCAGGTAGCCAGATTTGTAACCTTAAACCACCTAATGGGCTATCATCCGCTTTCACCCAACCTTTATGTTGTGTTATGGCGGTTTCAACAATTGCAAGACCTAAACCAGTACCACCAGTTTCTCGGTCTCGAGCTTCATCAGTGCGGTAGAATGGGCGGAAAATGTGCTCGCGGTCAGCAGGGCTAACACCGGGGCCATCATCATCGACGGTGATGAGAATACCGTTATTTTCTTCTTTGAAATCAACGGCAATGTGTGTATGCGAATAACGTAATGCGTTACGCACAATATTTTCAAATGCACTACCGACGGCAGAAGGGTTGCAATATAACGGCCAAGGCCCAGGGTGAGAAGTGACTTCGAGCGTTTTGTTCATTTGCTCAGCTTCAAAGCTAGCATCATCTAAGATATCGCCCCAAAGTTCATCGGCTTTGATATTTTCACGCAAGATTTCGTTTTTATGCTGGCTGCGGGATAACACCAGTAAATCGTTAATCATGCTATCTAGGCGATGGGTCTCGGTTTCGATGCGTTCTAGCTCTTTACTTTCCCCATGGCGACGGCGTAATAAGGCGGTTGCCAGTTGCAAACGAGTCAATGGAGTGCGTAATTCATGAGAAATATCAGAGATTAAGCGTTGCTGTGCGCTAACCATACCATCAAGGGCACTGATCATTTGGTTAAAGCTATTTCCCGCAGATAAGAACTCTTGCGGACCGGCTTCTAGCTCTGGGTGTGGCCGTAAATTCCCTTTCGCCACATCGTCTGCCGCCATTTTTAATTTACGGGCAGGGCGGGCGAGACTCCAAGATAACCATAATAGTAGTGGAGCGCTGATCAGCATGGTGGCAATCAGTAATAAGAAAGGCCTATCAAACAATAAATTAATAAAGTCAGATTGTGGGCTGCTTGCTGGGCGAACTAAATACAGTTGGTAGTGGTCTTCCCCATCACGAATGGAGAAAGGACCGAGAATTTCGGCTCGTCCATATTTTTTCTTTTTCGGGTGATCCGCGTTATCAGACTGCCCAATAAAGTTACGTATTACCTGCATTTCACTTGGCATTGCACCAATCACACGGCCTTCACTGGTGACGATAATCAACCGTTGGCCGGGAGGTGCCCATTTTTTGATGGCGTTAGAAATACGCCGCCACCAAAGTAGGTCATTCATCGGAGCTTGTGCGAGTTCGGCTTCAATATGCTGCTCAAGCATCTCCCCTTGGCGTTGTTCACTTTCCATCAGGACGGTGATTTGCCGAGAGTCGAGCTTGGGCACCATCAGCACTAGCATTAATACTAGTGCGAGGGTAAACCAGAAGATCGCAAAGATCCTTGCGGTTAAGCTGTTGATCATGTGGCAGAAACCATTAAGTATCCGCGGCCACGTAGAGTTTTAAACCACGGCTGGCCATCAGTGCGTTCTGGAAGTTTGCGGCGTAAGTTTGAAATATGCATATCAATAGCACGGTCAAACGGCGTTAAGCGCTTCCCAAGAACTTCTTGGCTAAGGTGTTCACGAGAAACCACTTGGCCTAGGTGCTGTGCGAGTAGATATAACAACGTAAATTCTGTTCCTGTTAAGTCCAAAATTTCATCATCAAAGCTGGCTTCTTGGCGACCTGGGTTAAGTTGCAGTTTATCAACTTGTAAAACAGGGGTATTGCTATTGTCGCCTTGAGTTTGCTCGCTCCAGTTAGAACGGCGTAATAAAGCACGAATACGTGCTACCAGTTCACGGTCATTGAACGGTTTAGGTAGATAGTCGTCTGCACCGAGTTCTAGGCCCAGAACCTTATCTAACTCACTACCGCGAGCCGTTAACATGATAACGGGGGTCTGATGGATTTGGCGCAGTTCTTTCAATGTCTCAATACCATTTTTTTTCGGCATCATGACATCAAGTAGTAACAGGTCAATGGATGAGTCAATTTGCTGTAATGCCTGTTCACCATCATAGGCGATGACAACATTGAAACCTTCCATTTCCAGCAGTTCTTTTAACAGCGACGTGAGTTCACGGTCGTCATCAACTAATAGGATTTTATGCATTTTTTAAGTCCTCCAACTGCCAAAATACGATAACAATCTGTACGATTCCATGACTTTACGTTCTTTTACATGCTCTGACGCTAGTTTGCAGCCACAGGTGTATATTTGTTCACATTGAATCACGAGCACAGTTCGGAGACAAGGTGTCAAATGCTGAGAACAACACATAGCAAAGTACATAATACAGTACATAAAACCGCAATGTTAGTTTTAGCTTCTGCGTTTGTGTTCGGACCAGCGGTTGCTTTTGCAGAAGAGCCACAAAGTGCTGCAAATGAAAGTTCAACACCTTTGATGTTACAGATGCAGTCCGAGCCAACTACGCCAACAGGCAATGCGGTTGTGCCCTTTCAACATCATGAGTTATTTAGCAGTGAAGAACGTGCCAGTACCTTTATGTTTAATGGTATCACGTTAAATGAAAAACAGCGTCAGCAATTGCGTGATTTAATGGCAACACAGCGTCATTATCATGTTGATAACTCTGCTTTAGTTAAAGAACGTGAAGCACTGCACAAATTAATTATAGCGGATAACTTTGATGACAAAGCGGTTCGCGAACAACTTGAAAAACGAATGCAAAAAGAACTGGAACAACGTGTTGAAATGGCTCGAATTCACCATGAATTGTACCAGTTGTTAACGCCAGAACAGAAAACAGAGCTTGAGCACATTCACCAACAAGAAATGAGTCAGCATAAAATGGCGGAATTTCAAGCGATGCAGTTTCAATAAGTTTAGTTGTTAGTACCTGTAGTAATGCAAGTTAGTTAATTTTATATCCTGAGTTCCATAGTAAGTAGTGAAGTAGCAATAAGTGAAGTTTTTCCTTGCCATAGACACCATCCCTGTCTTTTATAGCCCCTGTTAGGGGCTTTTTTTTATCTCAAAAATAAATAAATTCTTTATTTATCAGTGTGATAATATTTTTATTAGGCGTTCATAAAAGTCACGAAAAATCATAAGTGTGGACAGTCCGTGGACACTTTGAACGCCTATTGATGCTTAAATACTAATACCCCCATTTAATGGATTTAAGGTAATAGCAAATTGCAAATAATCAGGGGCTAAGTGAGCATAAGCCATTGTTTGTTGAATATTGGCGTGACCTAATATTTGTTGCAGCGCAACAATATTGCCACCATTCATCATAAAGTGACTTGCGAAAGTATGCCTAAGAACGTGCGTAGCTTGACCGTCTGGCAAATCAGGTTTAACAGCTTTTAGTTTCAGCCTGAAACTTTCGTAATCAACATCAAACAATAAGCCGGTTTGCTTAGTTTTTATCTCCTTTTCTAATTCCTCAGAAATAGGAACTATGCGTGATTTCCCATTTTTAGTTTTTAGAAAAGTAACTCGCCCATTTTTTACTTGTTTACTCTGTAGTGTTGCTGCCTCTCCCCACCTTGCGCCTGTGCTCATACAAAATATTGCGATTTTCTTTTCTTCTGATGATAGCTGGGATAGCAATAAACTAATTTCATCATGAGTTAAGAAAGCCATTTCTGGTGGTGTTTCTTTGAGTGGTGGCAAGCCGTTAAGTGGATTATCTGCATTAAACACCTCAAGCTTTTTGAGTGTAGAAATCATGCCTGATAAACGATACATATCGCGATTAATAGTCGCCGCACTTGTTCCACTTAGTAACCTATCACTACGATGCTCAAGTAATACTTGTTTATTCAATCTGTTAATTGCGGGGTCACCAAGAAACTTAATTGTTTTTTTAAGTTGTCTTTTCTCTATCGAACCATTTTCAGTTGTTTGGCCATGATAAAGCCACCAAAGTTCCAATAGATCACTTAAAAGCCGCCTATCTGCTTTCGTTCCCGCTTTTTTAGCATTTGCCATTGTGTAACGTTCAAAGGCAATCGCTTCTGATTTTTTATCAAATGTTTTCCTGATCCGGTTTCCTTTCCGTCCAAGAGGTCTAATGTCCACCATATATCGACCATCATCGGTTTTTTTAATTGGCATATTGCAGCCCTCCGATGTGGCATATTGAATTGTTATCAATCCAATCAAGTAAATCAGTATGTATTGTTAGCCAGTTTTCCGATCTGAGCGGGGTAATGTTTGAACATCTTGCCCATCAGGGGAGAGAGTTGGACTAATTTGTCCTAACGCCTCGTTTGTTTTATCAGCCATTAACCACATGATATATTTTTCAAATCTGGGGTGAGTTGTTATTTTAGGTAGTGTCTTTCCACTAATTTCTTGTCTTCCAGTTTCATAAAATTTTTGCGTGCCTTCCGGAATACCTGTTAAAGAGCAAAAATCTGCACGAGTTAAGTTTTCAGCCTCTCTAATCATCCTGATTTTTTCACCTAATGATATTGACATGGTTGTACCTATTACCCTATTATCGATTGCAAGGGGTAGCAATTGCTACCGTGAAAGTGAAGTAAGGCTTATAATTGCCTAGGTAAGCGACTATAAGCATCCACAAGAGGGGATTATGCCATATGAGCGGTAAAGAATTAGAAAAGTATTTGCAAGTTCATTATCCAGTTGATGCGGTTCCTTATAAAAAATTCGCTGATTTAATAGGGAAAAGTGAAGCTGCGGTAAAAAACATGGTTGATAGAAACAAACTGCCATTGATTGTTTGGCAAAATCCAGACAGTGACGGGGATGTTAAAACGCGTGGTGAAAACTGGGTTTATATTCCTGAATTCAACCGCGCAATGCGTGATGCATTTTTGAATAGACCAAAAGAGCAAAGGGATGCATGGTTGCTTTGGGTGGGCTTGTAATATGAAAGCTGAACAAATCTCAACTCACAGTTTTAAATATCGTGGTTTTCTAATCGTTAAGTTACCGGCTAAAACGATGAATCCAGTAACCCGCTATCACGTTCAACGAAATGATGATTCATTCGGTTTATTTGATTCAATGAGTGATGCAAAGAAATATATAGATTCATTATTTGTAATTATCGATGAATTGCCATTCTATCCACTAATAAAGGGTTAATAAAATGACTCAATTACAATTTCAGCAACACAAACATAAATTAACGAGTTCATCATTTAATGAACACAAACGAAATAAAAAACGCCAATTATCGTTAATGGATAAAATTTTAATGATTGGCGGTGTTTTATTCTTTTTATATTTATTCTCGGCAGCTATTAAATAATAGTGAGGGTTAAAAATGGAAATCAAAATAGAAATGTCAGAACCAAAAGAATTTAATAAAACAAAAACTGCATGCTCTGATGAGTTTAGTATTCTTAAAAGACTACGTGCGTTATCAGCAGCAAAGCATGATATTAAGCAAGATATTATATCCGTCATGAATAAAGCCATGGTTACATATGGTTTAAGTCCTCTAGATGTTGATTTTATTATCTGTGAGCTAAGTAGTGACATAAGAGAGGCTTGCAATGAAAGTGTATTGGGGACAAGAGGCAAAGGTATACACTGCATGAGTGATATTCCAATGGATGATAACATCCCATTTTAGGGGGTTGATATAGAACATGGGAACTACGGCAATTGAGTTAGTTAAAACAAAAAAGCTTATTGAATCACTCGATAATGTGAAAACTGATGATGTGCCAGTAAAGAATGTAACAACTAGGCACTACGAAAATCACGGTGACAGCTTAGAATATCGCGTGAATGAGTTGAATAAAGCTGCTCAATTAAGGACAACCGTTTTTCATTCAAATAAAGAATGTCCAGATAATAAAGAGCTTTCCGGATTTATTGAGTATCTAAGATTAAGTGATGAGAGAATGCTTAATATGATTCTTTATTTAGCCGAAATTAATAGTGATAAACATCATTTAGGTTTTGAAGAATTTAATAAAGAGGAAATGCAATCAATTATTTCAGCAATAAATCAAATTAAAGCACTTACGGCGCTATTCCCTAAACATATCGCCATGCCTATTTAAGGTAAAGAAACAAAATTAATGACGTTAGCGCGTCAGGGATTTTTACATTCTAAATTCGAGGTTTTGAGTATGAAAAATATAGAGAAAAGAAAAATAGTTATTAAAGGGCGAAGTATGGGTAAAACCACTGAGTTACCTTTAATCGGCTTTGACCCTGCGACAAAAGAGCGTGATTACTCCGCTGTTGTTATCAGTATTAAAGCTATTCGTGAAGATGAACGCAAAATCATGTATGACAAATTTTCATCTCGCTTTGATGCCATAGCCTGCAAGATTATCAACGAAAAGTTAAATGATGAACAAATTCACCAGTTATTAGTTGGTGAGTCTGAGCATTACTCAAATCTGGCTGCGGAGTTAGATCATGTCTAAAGAAATTGACCGCGCCAGTGACCACGAAATGCTCATGCGTGAGCAACAAATCAAAACCATTACTAATCGTTTAGTCAGTGTTTCCGCTTTTGAATGTGAAGACTGCGACAAGCCTATTTCAGAAGCACGCCGCATTGCATCACAGGGTTGCACTCGCTGCATTGATTGCCAAACGATTTTTGAGCTTAAAAGTAAACATTATCGGAGCGTGTGACGATGAAAAGAAAACATGAGCTCAAGCTAGCTCCTCATTACTTTCATCTCGTTCAAGATGGTTTGAAAACAGCCGAGTTTCGCCGTGCTGATAGAGATTTTCAGGTAGGTGATGAACTATTTTTACGTGAATTCAATTCAATCAATAGACCTTATGCCAGTTACACCGGCAATGCTATCTCATGTCTCATCACTGATATCACAAAAATTAATGAGGTTTACCCAGAGTTAAGGGCATTACCTCCTTTTGTGATGATTTCATTTTCAGTTATTCGAATTGAGGATAATTATCGTGGCTAAATCAAATAAAACTATCCTCAAGTGGGCTGGCTCTAAAGTTCGTATCATGGAGCAATTACGTCCACACTTACCAAAAACTAAACGCTTAGTTGAGCCGTTCGCTGGGTCATGTGCAGTGATGATGAATACTGACTATGAGCAGTATTTAATTGCTGATGCAAATATAGATTTGATTAGGCTTTATAAACAAGTAAAGGCGGATGATTTCGGGTTTGTTCCATCATTAATAGATTTTTTTATTCAAGGAAATGATGAAACATTATTTTATCAACGGCGAGAAATTTTCAATCGCCGTGATAAAGAGGCTGATGCTCAGCTATTTGAATCAATAGAAGATTATAATAAGGCAGTTGAACGCAATAAAGCAGGATTATTTTTATATCTCAATCGACATTGTTATAACGGGCTTTGTCGTTATAACTCAAAAGGCTACTTCAATGTACCATTTGGAAAATACAAAAAGCCGTATTTTCCTGAAAACGAAATTATTGCTTTTTATCATAAAGCCTATAGGGCTGAAATAGTAAATCTTGAGTGGCAAGATACACTTTCATTAGTTGAAGACAATGACGGCGTTTATTGCGACCCACCATACATGGGTAATAACTTTTCTCAATATCACACAGCCGGCTTTACCGATGCAGACCACGAAGCATTAGCAATAGCTCTAAAAGATATTAATGATATCCAAGGTAACCCGATCACCGTTTCTAATTCACCAGAAGCAAAGGCGCTTTATGCTGACCTAGGCTTTACTATCCATGAAATCGAAGCACCGCGCACCATTGCTGGTAATGGAAAGAGAATGCCGGCTAAAGAAATTATTGCTGTTTTAGCGGGGGTTAATTAATGATTCTCGACCCTAAAGACGGCGTATACATCAGCGGGACCGCTTTTGCTATTCAACGTCATGTTGACGAAGATTCTAAAGCGGTTCAATGGCGACTATTGCAAATCAATAAAATGGCTCGTTGCTATGAGTTGGTTTGTTGCCATTCAGATCCGTGGCTACTTGCGATTGAATTAACGTCTTATCATGTTAACCGTGTTAAAGGTAAAGGCATCAAATCATTAGATGTTTACCGTAAAACAGTTGATATCATTTCTCGCCGCTGTGAAACGGCTATCAACGCATTACGACCAGAAACATTAGGCGGGGCGCTTAATGTCTAAGGTATTAGATTTCACCACGTTACCGCTGACTTATACCGCGGATATGGCATTTCCTTATCCGTGGAATAAGCCAAAAGATAATGATTACTATAAATCTGATATAGAAAGACCGCTTACCCGTGAACAAATTGTTCAGGGGCAAGCGATTTTAAGTGATATTCAAACCTTGCCGCGTGTTCTGCGCTATCGCTATCAAAAACACTATGACAATTTATTAAAAGAAAGTGGGCTACGTAAAGCCTACGACTTTTTATATTACCGTTTCCATCAGCAGATATGGCAAAGATTGCTTGTTATCAATGCACGTTATGAAATTGAAACAAAAGCATTATTAACAATATCAACTCGTTTATCGCCTGATGTTAGCCAATATAACCGGTTGTTTGATTTGAATGATAAATCGGTGAAAAAGCTGGCTGAAATTATTGCTGTTGGTTTCTCTAATTTGTATGAAATCTATTGCGATAAGTTTACAGAACAGAATAACGGTGAGCGTGAAGTTATCTATCAAGATTCAATACAAACAGAAATTTACGCGCGTTTGGCTGAGTTGGTGAAAGGGCTACATGTTGCCCCGCTTCATTATAAAGCCTACTGCCGAGTTTTGAAAAATCGCAAAAAAGGCAAAGGTAAACAAAATCTAGAAATTAGAAAAGTAATAGCGGCTGTACAGCGCTTGGTTAATTCGGACTTTTGGTGTCGGAAGTTAAAAGCCCATCGCACTCAATGGCTAGAAGCTTTAATGATTGCCAATATGGATGTGTGCCAGAATCGCAATCCATACGCTAGTAAACAGGCTATTCGCGCAGTGCAAGCGCAGCGTTTGTCTAATATGCAATACCTACAAGGCATGGATATTCAGGATGTTGAAACCGGTGAACGCTTTGATCTGTTCGATAAAGTGATGGCGAGTGTTTCAAATCCTGAAATTCGCCGCATGGAACTTATGGCTCAAATGGCGGGGATTGAACGCGTAGCGAAAGAACGTGGTGATATTGGAATGTTTATCACTATGACTTGCCCGTCAAAATATCACCCAACAAAGCTACGTAAACGCAAAAAAGACGTGATCGCAGTACTTAACAGCAAATGGAAAAATGAGGCCTACACACCAAAGGACGGGCAACAGTACTTAGTCAAAGTTTGGTCGCGTATTCGTTCGGCATTTAATGACAATAACATTAATGTTTATGGTGTTCGGGTTGTCGAACCGCATCATGACGGTACACCACATTGGCACATGCTACTTTTTGTTGATAAGGCAAGCAGGGCTGATGCCATTGATATTATGCGCAAGCGTGCATTAAAAGAAGATGGTGACGAGGTCGGCGCACATAAATACCGTTTTGAATGTAAACACATGAACCGCGGTGGTGCAGTAGGCTATATCGCAAAATATATCGCTAAAAATATCGACGGTTACGCCCTTGATGGTGAGATAGACCACGAAACCGGTAAAGATTTAAAAAGTATGGCGGCGGCTGTTACTGCGTGGGCTTCAACTTGGCGTATACCACAATTTCATTTCTATAAACTCCCATCAAAAGGCGCTTATCGCGAATGTCGTCGGCTTCCGCGAGGCGTTTCTATTGCTGATCAACTAGGTGATGTTGCTGAACGAGTTCGCGCCGCTGCCGATGGTGGTGATTTCTTTGAATATGTTATGTCGCAAGGTGGCCCATGTATTCGCCGGAGTGAAGAAACAATACGTGTCGCTCGTGAGATCAGTGACGTAAATGTTTACGGTGAAGATGTTCAGAAAGTTGTTGGTATCTACAACCAATTAAAAGCCGGTGCCCCAGTTATTAAAACCCGCGACAGAAAGTATCAAATCGTCAAGAAAAGCGCCGTTGACGTTGACCTTAATCTTTTAAGAAGCGACAGCGGAGCGCCTCGGAGTCCTGTCAATAACTGTAGATCGCGGATCACATCCAATCTATCAGATGTGCAATTTTACGAGCCTGAGCACGGCTCAGGTGAAGTATGCAACATTAGAGAATACGGTTTCGCGTTTATAGAAACCGATGCTCAAAACGCCACTGAGAGCGAAATATTACAGAGAAATCAACAAAGACAGATTTCAAACATTGAAGTAAGTGAGATCGATAAGGAAATTCAGTCGGAAATTATCAATTTTGCCAACGAAGTCGGCATTAATTTCGATATTCCACAGATTGAAACCATGTTCATTAACGGTTTAGGCGTGAGTGATGAGCTGCATTTTATAAAAGTCGATGGGGAACGGCTGAGATTGAGCTTAAACGAGAGTGGGAAAGAGCTGCAAAAAATGGAATTAACGGCTCAAAAAGAAACCATTAGTGAAAAGTACAGGCAACGATATACCAATGCGTTAATGCGAATTAATAAGTTGAGAGAGGAAAACAAATGAGTGATGGGATAATTATTTCTTTAATCGTTTGGGGGATAGGTGCTTTGTTTTTTTGTGCATCCATTATTTGGCATTACAAAAGGAACCCAAACGATAAATTACCTATTTGGGCAACGATTCTGATTATTATTTTTTGGTTTGCTGCATTAATTATGGCGCTATTACTTCTATTAGCGTTATGGATTGACAATAAATATTTTACTAATGAGGATGATAATAATGAATATAGATAAAGTGATTATTAAATTAAATGAGTTAAATGAATTAGACCCAAAAGCAACCTACGAATTATTTAGTAGATATGTAGAAGTGAGTGAAAAACTAGCGCACTCAGACTGTTCTTTTGTATGCGGTAAAAAGGCAGAAATATTTGCTATGGGCTTACTGGGTGTCATCAATGGGCTAATTGATAATGGCGTAATTGCCGCTGATATTGATTTCAAAAATGAAAAAATAATTAATTTTGTTCGTTTTGATAAGTAGGAGCTTTTATCATGTTTAAAATAAATGTAACAAATGAATTATTAATAGAGTTAGCCTATAAAATACATGTTGATTTAAATGTTTGGCAGGCAAGATGGAACCATAACCAATTCCATAGAAATAGAGTGCTGGAAAAGGCAAGACAGATAGGTTCATCATGGTATTTCTCATTAGAGGCACTAAATGACGCCTGTTTAACTGGAAGAAATAAAATATTTATAGGCGATGCCCTGCTTATTCAAAATGAAATCCAATATTTGTGCCATCATGCAAATCAAATGAAACATGAAGATTTTATGGATTATTTTAAAGAAAATGACAGGTTGATGATTCAGTTAAATAATGGCGCAAAAATTTATTTTATTTCTACAAAGTGCCCTGCTGTTGCCAATATTGTAGGGGATGTATATGTCCCTGAATGGTCGTGGAATAACAGACCATCAAACGTTCTATTTTTAGCAAAAGGCATAGCGAATCACAACAAATGGCGTAGAACATTTTATTCCACTCGTTCTAGGTTAGAGCCTGCAAGCCAGCAAGGTATAGTTAATTGCATTAATGAAAAAGCGTTTATTGATAGGGTTAATTTATTTGAGTCAACACTTGATAAGGTATGGATTATCAAAAAAATGAAAGAGGAGGCTGAAAAGTACCACCCTGATGCTTTCGGTGAAATGTTTCTCTGTAAATTCAACGGGGGTTGACATGTTAGGTTATCAACCCAAAAAGCAACACCAAGAACTTTTAGCCAGTGCCAAAAGAAAAGAGTTAATGAATTTCATAAATCAAGTTGATAATTTAATAATAAAAGAGGAACTCAAGGTTATTGAGGTATTACGGTGTTTCGGTATTATTCTGGCTAAACATCAGGCACTTGATGAAATGACACTGACAGAAATTAAAGTAAATTTACCCCCCCCAAGAAACCATAATGTATAATGGAGAAACCTCTCCTAAAAAATTAAGTGAGAAACTATGTTAACTTACCAAGACATAAAACAAGCATCAAGCAATCTAACTATTGAAGCAGCTAAACGCACAGCGACTTTAAGAAAATTAGCTCATGCTTTAGTCACTGCATACACCGACTCTCTTAAATTAATTAATCCATACTTTACTGATGACGAAGGAAGAAAAAAACCTTACGTTGACACTTATGTTGAGCAGTATGGAAAATTAACACCTTGTACAATTGGGATGTTATCGCTTGATCAGGACTATGCAATCAATTTTTTTATAAGAACAGCAGTAAATGATGAACCTGCTTATGTAAATTATGTCGATATTCAAGTCAGTATAAAAATAGAGCAAAGTGATGTCTTTATTTACTTAATGGAAAATAGCACCCCAATAATAACGCCTATAGAACCTATCAGCGGTCAATTTATCGAAGCCACAACCGCAATAAAACAAGGCATTATTTCACTCATAAATTCTCAAATTCCGAGATAATTCCAACTATAAATAAAGCCAGCCCCAAAGTTGAATGACCAACAACTAGGGGCTTTTTTGTTTTATGTTCTTAACTGCACAAAAAATGCAATTTTCCGAACAAATCCGCAAGATCAAAAAAGGATCGTTACCTGCGTAAAGTGCCACCACTGGCGCGGTTCAGACGATCTCTTGCAGGTGCATGAAAACCGACCTATTTAGTGGGCAGGCGTGGCGGGGCTACGATTGCGCGGCGAGGTGTTTATTGTTAAATATCCGTCCGCAAAATCTCCGAGCCGTCACAGCGTTAAAATCAAATTTATATAACTATATAGCAATTATTTTTGCACGCTTTGTGGTGGCGTGTGGTGCGTTTAAATCGCTATTTGATGGAGGCAATTTATTGCGGATTCGTCTTGGTGAGCTAGGTTTGGTATAATACAGTGGGGTCTTATTATTATTTAGGGCGTCGAGATCACCTACTTGCAGGCAGAAAAATACCGCCTCAGTGGGCGGTATCATTGAATTAACTAGTAATATTATTCGTCGTCTAAGTCCAGCGAGTACTTATCAAACTTTATAATCTCCCCACCAAACCAATCATTCAATTGCATCATCTTACTTTGTAACGGCATCAACTCATTGCGCACAAATACTTTTGCCGCTTTCTCAACATCACCAAAGCCGCCCACATTTTCAGGAATGATCCCCATGATTTGTGGTGGCACGCGGTGTGCCGCTAACATATCGTCACGACTTACATTTTTAATATTAAGGAATTCATCTTTTGCGGCAGCTTCGGAAAGCGGAATAGTTTGGATACCGTCTTTCTTTCCCCCTGGTGCGTACAAAAATAAATTGCGAAAATTCCCTGGTCCTTTACTGCTTTTGAGTGCTTCACGAATTTTATCAACATCATCGGTTTTTTGTGCTGCATCACTGATATACAAGATATAACCGGCATGCGAGCCATTGAGATAATATTTACGGCGAAATAGTGTTGCCGATTCATTGAGCAGTACGGAGGGGATCGCCGCAAGATATTCCGGCAAGCCGTATAACTCTTGGTTAATATCCGGCTCAATCAAGTGAAACACTTTACCCGTTTGAAATTCATACGGTTTAATATCGTAGCCATATTGCACAAACCAGTAAGTTTCTAAGTCAACACCGCGGCGGGTAAACTTAGCCGGCGAATGTTTAAAATTCAGTGATTGTCCTAACCGGTTATTTCGTTCTTCAAGATACCCATTACCAAACAGTAAAAAATCTAATGCCCAGCTATCAAACGTCTGACGACTTAAATATTTATTGGGTATAAATGTGCTGGTGAGAATATTACGTTTTACATAAATTGCGCTGCTATGGTGTGGGGCTGCACGGAACGTGCGCGCAAGGCCGTTAAAACTAATTGGCGGCTCATAGTAATTATCAATTTGCACACATTCCAAATAATCAAAAATTTCACGCTTATCAAGCACAGGGATTGGGTCACCGAAAGTGAATGCTTCCATTGATGCGCTGTCGGTTTTTTGCGCCAGTGTGTGTGATTGGCGTTTTTTATTTTTACGGCTCATTAAAAGACCTCGACGATATTATGTTGATTGTGATTTTCACCGGTGATCGGTTCGTTATAAAGGGCGTGCATGGTTGCCCATGCTAAATCTGCGTGGCTGGCTTCTTCGCTGCGGTCAGCTTCATAAGTTGGGCGGTTACCACTGGCGGTAGTAGCACGGCGAATGGCCATAAAAGATTGCGTGATATCATTACTACCCGCGTCATATTCCAACCGGTCATGGCTAATCACGTCATAAGCCTTAAGCACCAATGCATTTTTTAAGGCAGGGTTATAGACAAATTCTTTTGCAGCAGGGAAAAATTCCCGCACATTTTGCAGGACACCATGGCCAATACCTGTGGAATCAATCCCGATGTATTGCACGTTGTAACGCTCGGTGAGTTCTTTTATCGCGTCCGATTGCGCGCGAAAATCCATGCCACGCCATTGATGATGCTCAAGTATGCGAAACTTACCGCCTTTGTGTAGCGGTGGCGCAATAACCACGCAACCCGCACTATCTCCGTTTTGAGTACCTTTCGCGGGGTCATAACCAATCCAAACAGGGTGATAGGCGTATGGGCGTATCATTAATGGTTGAACGTCGTCCCATATTTCCCAACTGTCCACCATGCATTTTTGCATTAACTGCAAGTTGAAGATGGACGCAATATCATCGACAAACTCACACATCAACAAGTTTTCAAATTCATCAGGGCTATATTCTAAATAGAGCTGGTCAATATCAAATAAATTACAGCCGCCGCGCATGGCATCCTCAATGGTGACAATTTGTCGCCACTGGCCATCACCACACATCATGCCATTCACTAACGCTTGATGGCTGATATCGACCTCAACGTGATCGGCTTTACGACGACCACGATTAAAGAGCTTTCCAGACCAGAACGGATACGCGCTGTGTGTTAATGCGGATGGGGTCGAAAAGTAGGTTTGACGCCATTTTTTGTGCATGGCCATACCGGAGGCGACTTTGCGTAATTCTTGGAATTTGGGTATCCAGAAATACTCATCAAGATACAAATTACCGTGGTAACTCTGCGCGGTACGGGCATTGGTGCCAAGAAAATACAGTGTTGCGCCATTAGGCAAAACTATCGGATCACCTTTTAAGTCAACATCAACCTCTCGCGCCATATCAATAATGTAGCCTTTGAATACGTGCGCTTGGGCTTTACTGGCCGATAAAAAAATCTGGTTACGCCCTGTAATGAGCGCATCCATAAAGGCCTCACGAGCGAAAAAGTAAGTCGCCCCGATTTGGCGTGATTTTAAGATATTACGAATGCGGTGTTGATGGCCTGCGCCGTACCAAACCTTTTGGTAGGCAAACATATTTTCACGAAAGATTTCTTCCAGCTTTTCGATCTGCTCTTCGCTAAACAGATTCTTTTCAGGGGCGCGGCGTTCACCTTTATTGCGATTAGCCAGTTTCGGATTTAAATCAACCTCATTGCCACCGTTTTGATACTTGTGAATTTTGGCGTGTCGTTCGACTTGCCGGTAAAGCAAGTCAATTTCTTTAAAGTCTTTACCCTCTTTATTTTCTTTGCTAATTAGCGTACAAAGTCGCATTTCTAGCGTCATTTCCACGCGCTCAACGGGGGTAATCTCATCCCATTTGTCGCGCCGTTTCCAGCTGTGGATAGTGGCAGCTTTTTCTTTGAGGATTTCAGCAATACGCGCAATTCGGTACCCGTTAAAATACAGGTGCATCGCGCGTTTTCTTGGGTCAAAATCGTGTAATGTTTTCATGCCGCCAGATTACTGGCTCACACGCCCAATCACCCCGAGCTGCCGTTGTGCCATTTCCCACACAATGGCAAAGCATTGTTTCTTAGCCCCCATCCCTGAAAACATAGGCTCATCAATTTTTTAACTACGCATTAAATTTAATTGCCGGAGCCTGAGCAATGACAAAAAAATCTAAACCGGTGCGCCTTTGTGTTGAGGGAGCCACAACCGATGGGCGCAAAGTGCAACGCCAATGGTTGACGGAAATCGCCAAAAATTACGATAAAAATGTTTATGGTGCCCGCATCAATATGGAGCATTGGAATTATTCTTTTATGCCGCGCTTCGGTGATGTTGAGTCGGTCTATACCGAGGAAATCAGCGAGGGAGCATTAGCAGGAAAGCTAGCACTATATGGCGTGTTAACACCAACACCTGAGTTGGTCGAAATGAATAAAAAACGTCAGAAAGTTTACACGTCTGTTGAAATCAATCCAAATTTCTCTGATATGAACGGTGCTTACTTGGTGGGCGTAGCCGTCACGGATAACCCTGCCAGCCTTGGCACGAGCATGTTGGAATTTAGCGCGGGTGCAGATAAAACCGCCACTTTCTCAGAACGCAAGCAAGATAAAGATAACGTCTTTACAGCGGCGGAAGAAACGGTAATTGAATTTACCGAAGAAGAAAACAAACCAGAAAAACCCAGCTTGAAAGATCGCATCATGGCGAAATTCAGTCGTGAACGTCAGCGCAATGACTCCGAACTGAATGACATTCACCAAGCAGTAGAGCTTTGCGCGGAAGAGCAAACCGAAACTGCACAAAAGCTGACTCTGCTTGAAACACAAGTTAAAGCGTTATCGGGTATCAAGCAAGAAAATGAAACCCTGCGCAGTGAGCTGGACCAACTCAAAAAAGATTTGAGCCAGCAAGATAATCAGCAACACCGCCCCACGTCTTTTGGTGGCAATACAACCAACACTGAAAACCTGACTGATTGCTAAACGGGAAAAACAATGAGAAAAGAAACAAAAGTTAAATTTAACGGTTACATGACCCGTCTAGGTGAGATTTACGGTGTTCAGCCACACGAATTCACAGATTCAAAAGTGGAAATTGAGCCTTCGGCAGCCCAAAAACTGGAAAGCAAAATTCAGTTAAGCGCCGTCTTTCTGACCAAAATTAATATTGTGCCTGTTAAAGACCAGGTGGGCGAAAAAATCGGCCTCGGCATTGGCTCAACGGTTGCCGGCACGACGGACACCACCAAACAAGACCGCGAACCGACTGACCCGACACAATTAGCCAAACAAGGTTATCACTGCCGCCAAACGAATTTCGATACCGCTATTCGTTATGAAAAACTGGACATGTGGGCGATGTTTGAAGATTTTCAGCGCCGTATCCGCGATGCCATTATTCAGCGTCAAGCCCTTGACCGTATCATGATTGGCTTTAACGGTACGAGCCGCGCGGCAACTTCAAACCGTACAGTCAACAAAATGCTACAGGACGTCAACATCGGTTGGTTACATAAAATTCGCCTTGAAGCCCCTGAACATGTTTTAGGTTCTTCAACCGATAAAGACACCAACCAAATCACCCCTGAGCCTATCAAAGTGGGTAAAGGTGAAGAGCATGAAAACCTTGATGCACTGGTTATGCAAGCCGTTGACCACGCCATTTCTGAAGTCTATGCCGATGATACTGATTTAGTGGTTATCTGTGGCCGCTCACTTTTAGCCGATAAATATTTCCCTATCGTCAATCGTGATCAAGCCAATACCGAGGCGTTAGCTGCCGATGTGATTATCAGCCAAAAACGCCTCGGTGGATTGCCGGCGGTACGTGTTCCTTATTTCCCGAAAAATGGAATGCTTATCACACGATTAGATAATTTATCTATCTACTGGCAAATCGAATCACGCCGCCGTCAAGTGGTGGACAATGCCAAACGTGACCGTATCGAAAACTACGAATCAGTGAATGAAGATTACATTGTTGAAGATTACGACTGTGTGGCGTTGATTGAAAACATTGAGCTGACGTCTGGAAAACCGGCGGAGCCTACTGAGCCGGACGAAGTAAAAGACGCGCCAACCGGAGAATAAGCTGTGAATCCGTGGGAACGAAAACGCATGCAGGTTGAAGCCAAGAACGTCAGCGCCTATGGCGTTCTTGCTGACCCCTCGGCAGCAACACAAGTCAAATTGATGTTGCGCCAACATATGCGGGATCTAGGTAAAACCCAATCATTTGAACGCAAAGCTGCGTACAAACGTAAAGCCTTACCGCTATACGAAACGTGGATCACTGAAACATTAAAAGGCAATTCAGGCGTTCAAGATGATGTGTTGATGTACCTCATGTTGTGGAGTTTTGACGCGGGTGTCTATGTGCAAGGGCTCGATATTGCAGAGTATGCATTAAAACACAAGCTCGCCATGCCATCAGGCCAATCCCGCACAACCGGTTGTGCTATTGCCGAAGAAATGGGAGATAGAGCCAAAGAAGCCTATACCGCAAAAAATCCCATTCCATTGGATATATTGCAGCGCACCATGTCATTGATTGAGCATGAAGATATGCCCGATAAAGTGCGTGGTGAACTGCATAAATGGCTCGGTTACAGCTTGCGAGACAACGATTTTCCACAGCCAGCCTTATGTGAATTAATGCGTGCCCTTGAGCTCAATGAGCGCAGTGGGGTTAAGCAAGACATTAAGAATATTGAAAAGTTTTTGTCAGCAAAAAACAGGGCTGATGAATAAAGAACGTGCCAACGCGCAAGGCGGCGCGAGATAAGAAATCTATTTTTCGGACTCTCGCCCACCGCCTACCTATTTTTAAGGTGACCTTATGGATTTTGTTTCACCCGAACCCGCTAACGAAAAAGACGAAACGATCACCAGTGGTGATTTTTGGCCTGCGATTAATACCCGTGCATTTCGGGAATCAATGCGAGTTGACGGTACGGTCACCCAAAGTCGATTAATTGAAGCCTTAAAAAACGCCATCATCGAAACCAACCGTGAATTATCCCGCTTTCAACAGCAAGAAATCCACTTGGGCTATACAACGTTAGGCGCAGTTCCGGCCAGCAAAATTACGCATGGGGAGATTGACGTATCGGAATTAGTGGTCCTTTATCGCCGTGCCGTATTCAGCGCGGCAAAAGCAAACTTAATCGAGCGTTACCGCGATATAGATACCACACCAAACGGCAGCAAAAAAGCCGATGCCTTAGAGCCGAATATTGATGATTTACAGCGTGATGCTATCTGGGCAATTCAGCGCATCAAGGGAACGACACACAATATTGTTGAATTGATATGAAAATCAGAACGATAAAAGGTGACACCATAGACGGGATATGTTGGCGATTTTACGGCAGAACGACAGGCATGACCGAGGCTGTTTTGTTAGCGAATCCCAATCTTGCCGAACATGGTGCCGTGCTACCTGCGGGGCTATTGATTGAGTTACCTGAAATTACCGAAGAGCCGGTACAGCCACTTATACAGCTATGGGATTGATACATGTTTGATAAAGATCCGAACAGTTTCGGTATCGCACAGTGGTTATTAATGCTCTTCATTTCAATGTGGGGAGGTGTTGTGAGATACATCATTGACGTTAAAACGAATAATGCCCCGTGGAGCTGGTTTGCGGCTTTTATGCAAATGGTCGTTTCCGGCTTTGTCGGGTTGTTAGGCGGATTGCTCTGTATTGAGGGAAATCAGAGCATTTATATCACCCTATTCACCACCGGTGTATTTGGTGCGATGGGAAGTATCGGACTTTCCTATTTATGGTCACGCTTTACTGGAGGAAAACATGTCTAACGTACCACGCGGCATACGCAACAATAATCCGGGCAATATTGATTATAACCCGAGAAACCCATGGCGAGGGGAGCTGGCCTTTGACCCTAGCATTGAGCCCCGTCATAGCCGTTTTGAGAAACCTGAATACGGTATTCGCGCATTATTCAAGCTTTTGCGAACCTATTCAACCTATGCAGGAAAACAAGGGGTTGGTTGCGGCAAAATTGATACGGTGGAAGAAATTATTGAACGTTGGGCGCCGGCAAAAGACCGTAATAATACAGAGGGTTATATTAATCGTGTCTGTAAAGAAACGGGCTTTGGTCGTCATGATTGCCTTGATGTTTATGACAAAGAAACGGCATTCAAAATCGCTAAAGCGATAGTTCATGTTGAAAACGGTCAGCAGCCATACAGTGATGAGCAGTTTGAAAAAGGGTGGGCGATGTTGTGATGTTTGAACCCAATAATGCGAGACGAAAAGCTTATGTTTAATATGAAAAAGTGGGTAATCGCTTTCGCATTATTCCTTGTCGCCGGTGTCATATTCGCCGGCTGGCAAGGTCTCAAAAAAATAGATCGGCTTAATGAACGAGTCGGCATACTCACGGCAGAAAACCAACAACTTTCGTTAGACGTTGATAAAAAATCCGCGCTGATCTCTGAGCAATCATTAAGTTTTCACCGTGCAAATCAAATCGCGGGTGATGCCTATCGTCGCGGTATTATTCAACGTGCCGCCGCCGAGGAAAGAAAAATTGAATATAAAACCCTTCTTAAAAACGAGCCAACGTGTGATTTACCTGTGCCTAAGTATCTTGCTGATCGGGTGCTCGACAACGCCTACCGTATCCGTGCAAACGCAATGCGTTCCCATTCCGAAAACACTAACCCAGCAAGTACCCCCACCGCTACCGGACGGGTTCTAACTTATTGCGATTTGGCTTTGATGGTTGACCCTTTACTCGCGGCCTTAGAAACCACCAATATTCAATTGGGTGCGATCGAATTATTTGATGAGGAGCGGAACGGTGAAAAAACTCACTAGCTTACGGGCGTACTTAGACAGTAAAATTCCGTTTCTCAAAGATAACCCTGAAAACCTGTATTTATTTGTTGAAAATGGGCGGATTATTTCCACCTTGGAAGAAACGCCCAGTTTTGAATATGAATACACCGCCAATATCATTATTGAACGTTATTCAGGTGATCAGAATGTCTTAATTGCCGTAGTCAATGACTGGCTAAGAAAAAATCAGTCTGATATTTCGGCGAACCCTGCTAAGCGGCAACAAGATTTTAGATTTGAAGCGGTGATTTTAGATAATAAAACCGCCCACATTAGTATTGATTTAAATCTCACTGAGCGCGTATTAGCGATTGATAAAGACGGAAAATATGTGATTGAGGCCACCCCTGAGCCTGCAAACCCTTTTGATGAATGGCGCACCACACAATGAATGATGATACTTTGCGTCAACTTGACAGTGAATTAACGCATTTATTAAATCGCATGTCGCAAGGCCAGCGCCGGCAGCTCGCCAAAGAAATCACTCGCGATTTACGCCGTTCTCAAATTAAGCGCATTTCACAACAAAAAAATCCGGATGGCAGCCCATATACCAAACGTAAAGCGAATTTCATCACGGTACAACGTGAAATCCAATTTATGTGGCATGGCCAAAAACGTACCTTACGGAATTGGCGTGGTAATAGCAAAACAATCACTGGCCAAGACGCGAATAAAAAAGCGCAGCGCTCATTTCGTAAATCAGATATTCAGCGCTATATCAGCATCAAGAAAGATAAAATCAGTACAGCGCGTAAAACCAAGCAAACCCGCATGTTTAAAAAGCTCGCCACTGCCCGTTTTTTACGTGCATACAGTGGCGATAAAGAAGCCGTCATTTACTTTTTGCCTTCAGCAGCAAACATCGCCGGTGTACACCAATTCGGTTTAACAGAGCGTATTGGTAATGCAAAAATAACCTATCCATCACGCCAGTTGTTAGGGCTCACTCCGCAAGAAATCAGGCATATTGAAAGTCAGATTATTGATTTCCTCTCTCGATAATGTGTATCACCGACTGCACAAAAGGCAGTAGCTGCAATCAATACACTATCAATGGCACGCTTAAGAAAATCATTTTTTTGAGGTTGCCATGCGCAAATACATTCCGCTAATTCCTACTCTATTTATCATTATTTACTCACTGGTTATCTTTTGTGATACGGGCGTAGGTAACTATATTTCTGTGGTGATCATCAATACGTACATTTCACTTCACGGCTTTAAATTATTTTTTACTCTCACGCCTTTTTTATCCAATAAAGATTATGAATATACCTTTGAGGGCTTCGAAAAGCTTCTCATACCGCTTGATGAATGGATTTATCGAACGGTGATTTTATTGACAGCGATCGGTGTGATTATCCTATTCATAACAAGTCAGTGGGTTGTCGTGCCATTCTTTGTATTTTGGTGTTTTTGGCAGGGGTTGGCTCGCGGTGTGCTTTTGTCGGCAGTCAAGGCAGCGAGTAAATAAACTATGTCTGCCGAGATTCGTCGCCTAATCAAAAACCTGATCCGCACAGGCACTGTGACTAATGTTGATGCACAAAAAGGATGTCGTGTTAAAACTGGTGAGCTAGAAACCGACTGGCTAAATTGGATCACCTTGCGTGCTGGTAATACTCGCACCATGAATGCACCTAGCGTGGGTGAGCAAGTTCTTATCCTTGCTTTAGGCGGCGAACTTACCACGGCATTTGTGCTAACCGGTATCTTTTCCAATGAACATGCCGAGCCGACCAGTTCACTCACAGCAGACCACCGAACCTATTCAGATGGGGCAATCATTGAATATGAACCCGCCACTGGTGCATTAATCGCAACAGGGATTAAAACGGCTACGATTGAGGCCAGTGAGCAAATCAACGCCACCACAAAAGTGGTTATCGTCAATGCGAGCAAGCAAATTAACCTCACCACTCCAACGGTGATTTGCTCACAAAACCTGACCTGCGCCACACTCAATGTCACCGAGGGCGGCGAAATGACGGGAGATATTGTTCATAAAAATGGGACGTTTTCATCAAATGGGGTTGTTCTGGATGATCACGATCATGGTGGTGTTGAGCGTGGCGGAAGTCGCACGGATGGTCCTCAATGAGATATTGCGGCATGAATCGAATGGATGGAAAAATCATTTCCGATATTGAGCATATACGCCAATCCGTACGCGATATTCTGATCACCCCTATCGGCTCGCGCATCGCACGGCGAAATTATGGCTCGCTATTATCAGAACTTATTGACCAACCCCAAAATCCAGCCCTGAAATTACAACTGATGTCAGCCTGTTATACCGCGCTCATAAAGTGGGAGCCGCGCATTTTGTTAACGCGTATTAATTTAAGCAGCACCGAGACCGCGCAGATGGTGATTGATATTGAAGCCACAAACCAAGACACCAATCAGTCATTTAATTTTTCGGTCAATGTGAGGTAACGATGGCAGCCAGTATTGATTTAAGTTTATTACCGGCACCGGATGTGGTCGAAACGTTAGATTATGAGGTGCTATTTGCCGAACGCAAAGCCGCACTAATTGGTGCGATGCCAGCAGAACAACGGGAAGCCATCACCCGCACCTTAGAATTGGAATCTGAGCCGTTAACCAAATTATTGCAAGAGAGCTGCTACCGTGAATTGATTTTACGTCAGCGCGTTAATGAAGCGGCTCGCGCAAGTATGGTGGCCTTTGCTACGGGTGCCGACCTTGACCAACTTGCGGCCAATAACAACGTGAAACGCTTGATGTTATCTGCGGGTGATGAAAGTGCCATTCCACCGATTGCACCGGTGTATGAATCTGATTCCAATTTACGTATGCGTATACCGGCCGCTTTTGAAGCGTTAAGCGTAGCAGGCCCGATTGGCAGTTATGAATATCACGCTCGTAGCGCAGATGGTCGAGTTTCTGACGCTTCTGTCATTAGCCCGCTACCGGCTCATGTCACGGTTACCGTTTTATCCCGCGAGGGGAACGGCAGCGCACCGGCTGATTTAATTGAAAAAGTGAACGTAGCTTTAAATGATGAAGATGTTAGGCCGGTTGCTGACCGTGTGACTGTGCAATCGGCAACCATCGTTAACTATGAAATCGATGCGGTGATTTACTGTTATCCCTCCCCTGAATACGAACCGATTATGGCCGCAGCTGAGGAACAAGTGAAACGCTATGCCACACAACAACACCGACTAGGCCGTGACATTGTGCTCAGTGCCATTTATGCCGCGCTACATGTGCAAGGCGTGCAACGTGTGGAGCTGAAAAAGCCGGTTGCAGATATCAAACTGGATAAAACACAGGCCAGCTTCTGCACACAAATTAACGTGGCACTAGGGGGCTCAGATGAATAATCGTTTATTACCTGTCGGCTCATCACCGTTAGAGCTCGCGGCGGCTGAGTCATTGGCACAGATTGAGCGCGTGCCTATTCCGATCCGCATTCTATGGAACCCTGATTTATGCCCCGTGCATTTGCTGCCGTATTTGGCGTGGGCGTTTAGTGTTGACCGGTGGGATAAAAACTGGACGGAAAAAGCCAAGCGGGATGCCGTGAAAGCCGCCATGTTTATTCATAAGCACAAGGGCACGATAGGCGCCTTGCGCCGCGTAGTTGAGCCGTTGGGTTATTTAATCCGTGTAATTGAATGGTGGAAAACCAACGAAACCGCCGGCACGTTTCGCCTTGATATCGGGGTTCTTGAAACCGGTATCACCGAGGAAATGTATCAAGAGTTAGAGGCGTTAATTTTTGATGCCAAGCCAGCGAGTCGTCACCTTGTCGGGCTCACTATTCAACTAGAAACCCGCGGTGAATTCTATTGCGGGGCATCTAGCTATACCGGTGATTCATTGACGGTTTATGCATATACACCGCCTTTAATTTCAGTTTCTGGCCTTGATGTTCAAGGCGCGGCTATTCACTTAATTGATGAAATGAGGATTAATCCACAATGAAATACTTTGCTCTGCTCACTAAATTAGGTGAGAACTTACTCGCTCAGGCCACCGCCTTGGGCACAAAACTTGAATTAACACATATGGCGGTGGGCGATGGTGGCGGGAGTTTGCCAACGCCAGATACCAATCAAACCAAATTGATCGCAGAAAAGCGCCGCGCCGCCATTAATACACTGTTTATTGATGACAAAAATAAAAACCAAATCATTGCAGAGCAAATTATTCCTGAATCAGAAGGCGGCTGGTTTATTCGTGAAATAGGCTTGTTTGATAAAGCTGGTAATCTAATTGCCGTGGCAAACTGCCCCGAAACCTATAAGCCACAACTTACCGAAGGCTCAGGCCGTACACAATCGATTCGCATGGTGTTAATTGTCAGTCACACTGAATCGGTCACATTGAAAATTGACCCGTCAGTTGTACTGGCAACCCGTGAATATGTGAATACTGAAATCACCGTGCTGGACAAAAAAATTGATGCGCTATCAGCACAAACCAAACTGGATTTAAATAAAAAATTCGACAAGGCGAACATTTCAGGCGTTCTAGGCAATGATAATGACAAAGTTCCTAGCTTAAACTTGCTCGCAACTGAATTGGGCAAAAAACAACCAAAAGGTGATTATGCGGATGGAAATAGATTTACCATAAACGGCACAGATGTTTCCATTAAAACTCCAAATAATAATTCTTCATTCGACTTAGGTAATACTGGATGGATTTCAGTAAAAAACCTCAACACGAATAAAATAACATTGTCTGTTGATAGCACTGGTCGAGTTGGTAACTGCTTGATACCTGTTGAGTGTGGCGGAACGGGAGCAAAAAATGCCAGTGACGCAAGGAATAATTTAAGCTTATACAGCAAGGATGAAGTCAATGCATCGTTGGCAGAAAAAATCAGTAAAGGTGAAAATGGTTTATTTGCCGATATCGGTAGCGCTCAATCCTTGACAGTCACTAAAGCACAGTACGATATCGGTTTTCGTGGTTCAGTGCAGATGAGTAAATCTGAGTCGCCTTACTCCTCGTTGATTGATGGCACTGTAATTATTACAAGAATAAATGATTATAGCGCTAAGCGTGGGTTTGAGCTTGCTTATAAAGTCAGAGGAAAAGACCTGTGTGTTGGTTTTTCAACATCAGGGAATGGTACGACTGAAAACTGGGAATACGCAAAGGTATACACTGGATTCAATGTGACAGAAGATCACAATGGGGGTTTAAAGACGTTAGGGACAGTAGGATTAAGCGACTATCCCGTAGGTGCACCTATTCCATGGCCTCAAGCTGCTGCTCCGTCAGGCTTTTTAGTCTGTAATGGACAATCATTCAATAAAACAACCTATCCACTTTTAGCAAAAGTATACCCAACAGGGGTTTTACCTGATTTGCGAGGAGAATTCCTTCGTGGTCTTGATGCTGGTCGGAATATTGACAGCGGTAGAGCTGTTTTATCCGCGCAAGGAGATGCTATTCGTAATATTAAAGGGTCTTTGGGTAGGAGTTTTAAGACTAACGTAGCTGAAGAAGTGGGAACAGGAGCAATACGCTCCGCACACACTTCAGAAAGGGGAGGTGTATCCGCAGAAAGTGGAGCCTATGGGTCATTAGATTTTGATGCTTCAAGAGATGTACCAACAGCAAATGAAAACCGTCCACGCAACATTGCATTTTTATATATCGTGAGAGCAGCATAATGAAAAACTATAATTTAGAGGTTGAACAAGCCGAAATTGGCGCAAATGGTTTAGCAACAAAAGCAGGTTGGATTAAAGTTTATATTGCAGACCCACAAACGCGCGAATATTTAAACGCAAGCATGGAGAATATTTATTTTGATGTAAGTGTGTCCGCTGGCGCTTATATTGATGCGCCTGAATTACCCACAAAAGCCGGTTTCGCGGTGGTGCGTAGTGAGGATGGCTCTAAATGGGAAATTGTCACCGATAACAGAGGGAAAACGGCTTACAGTACGGAAACCCGTCAACCGATTGAAATTGATTTTATTGGCGATTTGCCCGATATGCTAACTCTTTTAGAGCCCAAAACTGAGTTTGACGTGTGGAATGGCAAAAAGTGGGTAATAGATACTGAAGCCCAAAAAGCGGCATTGGTTGCACAAGCCGAGCAGGAAAAGGCGCAACGATTAGAGGAAGCGAATACCACCATCACATATTTACAAGATGCGATTGAGGTCGGTCTTGATGATGACAATTACCAAGCAAAATTAACAGCATGGAAAACATACCGTGTTTTGTTAAACCGTGTTGATACTTCACTCGCACCAGATATTGATTGGCCTGAAAAACCCGAATAACATTAATCTACTCTGAGCCCCAACCAATGGGGCTTTGTTTCATCCTTCACACAATCGCCATTTCGTGCATTTGCCTTAACCCCAACCCAAAATTGAGCTATTGCAAAATAGAGGACGCTAGTAATGGCTCAAGATTATCACCATGGCGTGCGAGTGATTGAACTCAACGAAGGCACGCGACCTATTCGCACCATCAACACCGCCATTGTCGGAATGGTGTGTACTGCCGATGATGCAGACACAAAAGCCTTTCCACTCAATACCCCTGTTTTAATTACAGATGTGAATAATGCGGCAGGTAAAGCTGGCGAAACTGGCACGCTTGCTCGCTCACTGGATGCCATCGGTAACCAATCAAAACCGGTCACCGTGGTTGTACGTGTTGAACAAGGCGAAAGCGAAGCAGAAACCACATCCAATATTATTGGTGGTACTACACCCGATGGCCGTAAAACCGGCTTGCAGGCATTAACCGTGGCGCAAGGCCGTTTAGGTGTTAAGCCTCGCATTCTAGCCGTACCGGCTCACGATACACAGGCGGTTTCATCAACGCTCGCCAGTATCGCGCAAAAAATGCGTGCCATGGCTTACATTTGCGCCTATGGCAGTAAAACCATTTCGGATGCGATTGATTACCGCAAGAACTTTAATCAACGTGAATTAATGTTGATTTGGCCTGAATTCCAAAGTTGGGATACCGTCGCGAATGCAGAGAGTAATATCTACGCCACCGCATGTGCTTTGGGTTTACGTGCCAAAATTGATAATGAAATTGGCTGGCATAAAACTTTGTCTAACGTGGGTGTTAATGGTGTCACGGGCATTTCTGCCGATGTGTCATGGGATTTACAAGACCCTGCCACTGATGCTGGCTTACTCAACGAAAACGATATCACCACGCTCATTCGCAATAACGGCTTCAAATTTTGGGGCTCCCGTACTTGCTCTGATGATCCGTTGTTTGCCTTTGAGTCCTATACCCGCACCGCGCAGGTGTTATCCGATACCATCGCCGAGGGGCTGGACTGGTCAATTGACGGTACGCTTAATCCCTCACTGGCTCGCGATATTATCGAAAGTATCAATGCAAAACTGCGCAGCATGACAACGCAAGGCTATTTGTTAGGCGGTGAATGTTGGTTCGATCCAGACGTTAACACCAAAGAAGAGCTGAAAAGCGGCAAATTATACATTGATTATGACTATACAGCCGTACCCCCACTGGAAAACTTACTGTTACGTCAGCGTATCACTGACCGCTATTTATTAGATTTTGGCTCAAAAATTAAGGGGTAATCATGGCCTTACCACGCAAACTTAAAGATTTAAATTTATTCAATGAGGGTGAAAGCTATATGGGGCGTATTGAAGAAATCACGCTACCGAAAATCACCCGTAAATTTGAAACCTATCGCGGCGGCGGCATGAATGGCGGCGTCAAAATTGATATGGGGTTAGAAGATGATGCACTCTCTGCCGAATTAACATTTGGAGGCTTAGAAGCCCAGCTTTATAAGCAATGGGGGATCACTCAAATTGATGGCGTGATGTTGCGCCTCAATTGTGCTTATCAACGCCAAGATACCAAAGAATACACCGCCGTTGAGGTCGTGTTACGGGGTCGATTCAGTGAAATTGACTCCGGTAATGGCAAGGCCGGTGAAAATACCCAAGTCAAAGCGCCTTTTAATGCCACGTATTACAAACTCATTTGGGATGGTGAAACACTCATTGAGATTGATTTACTCAATATGATTGAAAAAGTTGATGGTGTTGACCGCCTAGAAGAACAACGCGCCGCATTAGGTTTATAGGAAAAGTAAATGACTGAACCCGTAGAAAAAAATCAAATCACCGTCACGCTAGATGAACCCATCACGCGTGGAACAACCACAGTGACAGAGATTGTGGTACGTAAACCCAATTCTGGAGCATTGCGTGGTGTTCGTTTAGCCGCACTGATGGAAATGGATGTGGATTCGGCAATGTTGGTATTACCCCGCGTCACCGCACCAGCATTGACGAAACCCGAATTAATCATGATGAACCCCGCGGATATGCTGAATTTAACCAAAGAGCTTGTGCTTTTTTTGTTACCGAAGTCGGTGACTATGGATTTCCAGAACGATTAACCGTGAATGATTTAGTGGCAGATATTGCCACTATTTTTCACTGGTCGCCGGCTGTCACCGATGAATTTTCCCTAACCGAATTATTAGAATGGCGTTATCACGCCCTTAAACGTAGCGGTGTAGAAGATGAGTAAAGATTTACGTTTACAGGTGATTTTAAGCGCCGTTGATAAATTCACGAAACCGTTTAAGAGCGCCCAAGCGTCAAATAAAAAATTGGCGGAAACCCTCCGCCAATCTAAACAACAACTCAAAGAGCTCAACAACCAAGCCAAGCAAATTGACGGGTTTAAGAAAACCAAGCAATCCCTTGATAGTGCGAGTCAAGCGTATCAACAGGCTACCGCCAAAGTTAGCCGGCTCGCACGTGAATTATCCACCGTTCAAAATCCCACGAGGGCCCAATCACGGGAGCTTGACCGCGCAAAAGCGGCTGCCGCAAAACTCAAAGCTGAAACCGGCACACTGAGTGCTTCATTGCAGCGCCAACGGGAAGCCCTAAAAGGCAGTGGGATTTCAACACGCCAGCTAAGCCAAGCCCAAATCAAATTAAATAGTGATATTGCCAGCACAAGCCGGCGATTACAGCAACAAGAGCAGCAACTAAAACGGGTAGCCAACCAAGAAAAGCGAATGTCTGCGGCAAAAAATAGCTATCAAAATGCCATGGGAGTGCGTAATAAAATGGCCGGTAGCGGCGCGGGTATGCTTGCATCCGGTGTGGGGTTAGGTTATGCGGCTAAAAAAGTCTTAGTACCAGGCTATGATTTTGAAATCGGCATGTCGAAAGTGCAAGCCTTAACTCGCCTTGATAAAAATTCCGACGACTACAAGATGTTAAGGGAACAAGCGCGAGACCTCGGGGCAACAACCGCATTTACCGCTAATGAAGTTGCACAAGGACAAGCGTTCTACGCCATGGCCGGTTTTAAACCTGAACAAATTAAAAATGCCATGTCCGGCACTTTATCCATGTCATTGGCTGGTGATATCGACTTGGCCACCACGGCTGATATTGGTTCCAACATCTTGACCGGCTTTAAGCTGAATTCTAATGAAATGAACCGTGTCAGTGATGCCCTTGTTGCCACGTTTACGCGGTCTAACACCAACCTCACTATGCTTGGCGACACGATGAAATATGTAGCGCCGGTTGCTTCGGGGCTCGGTGTCGATTTAGAAACCGCCGCCGTTGCCGCCGGTAAACTCGGTGATGCGGGTATTCAAGGCAGTATGGCCGGTACAGGCTTACGCTCTATTTTAGGGCGCTTGGCAGAGCCGCCGAAAATGGCTGGTGAAGCCCTTGATAAATTGAAAATTAAAACCCGTGATGCCAAAGGTAATTTGCGCCAATTTACCGAGATACTCGCCGAGCTAGACAAAAAAACAAAAAAAATGGGTACGGCAGAGCGTGCCGGACTGTTTAAACATATTGCCGGTGAAGAGGCATTTTCTGCCCTCTCAGTATTGGTTGACCAAGCTGGCTCCGGTCAGTTGCAGGCCATGATTGCTGAAATCAAAGCCGCTAAAGGGGAAGCGGAAAAAGTCGCCAAAACCATGACAGATAATCTTGATGGCGACTTAAAAAACTTAACCTCGGCTTATGAAGATGTGGGGATACAAGTTTTTGGTGGTGCGGATAGCCCTTTGCGGGATATCACTAAACGAGTCACTGATCTCATTTCGAAGTTTGGCCAATGGGCAAAGAAAAACCCTGAACTGGTCAAACAAATCACCATGATCACGTTGGGATTAGGTGCGGTGCTGGCCGTTGGTGGCGGTATCACATTGATGATTGCGGCATTAATTGGCCCACTCGCCATGGCGAAATTAAGTCTGTCCGTATTAGGTATCAAAGGCAGCGGCTTTCTATCATTACTGATTAAGCCTATTAAGTTAATTGGAACGGCATTTATGATGCTAGGCCGTGCGCTATTAGCTAACCCGATTATCTTAATTATCACGGCTATCGCTGGCGCAGCTTACCTGATTTATAAATATTGGGATGATATCGTTCCGTACGCTAAAAAATTATGGAACAGAGTCACAGAGATATTTTCCCAATTCTGGGAGGGAGTTAAATCCTATGTGCTGAATTGGGGGCTTGTCGGGCTGGTTTATCAGCACTGGGGTGAGATTGTCGCTATCACTTCTCGTATGTGGGCATTGGTGAAGAAAACCATTTCTGATAAGTGGGAGCAGATTGTCGCGGATGTTAAAGGTTTACCGGAACGCTTTAAACAAATTGGCGGTGAGATCATTGATAGCCTGAAAAACGGCATTCTGGAAAAATGGGAATCACTGAAAGCCCAATTTGCCGAACTCAAGCAAATGACCACGAATATTTTGCCCGATTGGATGCTTTCGGATGAAACCAAAACTGTGCGCGCCATGTCACAAGTGACCGTTATTCAAGCCGGTATGAAAAGTGCGGGCATGTTCGACAATGGCGGATTTATTCCCCGTGGACAATTCGGTATTGCGGGGGAATATGGCCCCGAGCTTGTTAATGGGCCAGCTCATATCACTAGCCGGAGAAAAACCGCTGCACTGGCTGCGGCGGCATTAACTATTGGCTCTATGACCGCGACAGCAAAACCCATCCATCCTTATGCTTTACCCGCAAATAGCTATCAATCCGCGCCAACAACCATAAATCAAAGCAATCACGCGGCAAATACTGCGCCGGTCACTATCAATATTTATCCATTACCGAGCCAGTCAGCAAACGATATTGCTAGAGAAGTCGCTAGACAATTAGAGCAAAACCAACGGCGTGAACAGGCAAGACGACTGAGTCGGTATCAAGACAGCGAGGACGATTAATTATGGCAATGGCAGCACTAGGCTTGTTTGTCTTTCAATTAAATACAACGCCTTACCAGATGATGCAAATTAACCAAAAATACCGTTATGGGGTGAATAATCGTGTCGGCAAGCGCCCCGCAGTTCAATTTATCGGCCTTGATAATGACGATATCACATTAAGTGGCTCATTATTCCCGTCACTGACTGGCGGCAGGCTGTCATTACTGGTATTAGAGCAAATGGCAGAAACGGGAAAAGCATGGTCGCTGATTGATGGCTCAGGCACCATTTACGGTATGTTTGTAATTGAAGAAATCACCCAATCGAAAAGTATTTTTTTTGATGATGGCTCGGCCAGAAAAATTGATTTTACGCTGAAATTAAAACGCACTGATGAATCACTGTCTCAAATGTTTGGCGATCTAGGTCAGCAGCTCAATGATATTCGCGGAGCCTTACCGCTATGAGTTTTTTAACCAAAGATGAGTTAACTCCTGCTTTTGCGCTCGCGGCAGGCGGTGAAAATATTAATAGCCTGATTCAGGGGCGTTTAATGTCATTAACCATGACGGACAATCGCGGCTTTGAAGCTGACCAATTAGATATTGAGTTGGATGATAGCGACGGACAACTCGCCTTACCAAAGCGAGGTGAAACCCTGTCATTGCATCTTGGTTGGAAAAACGAACCGCTGATCTACAAGGGGACGTTTACGGTTGATGAGGTTGAACATAGCGGCGTGCCAGATAAGCTCACGATCCGTGGTCGTAGTGCGGACTTTCGCGACACTTTAAACGTCAAGCGTGAGCAGTCTTACCATCAAAAATCGTTGGGCGATATTGTACGCACCTTGGCGGAACGCAATAAGTTAAAGGCGGTTATTGATGAAAAATTAGATAAAATTAAACTCGCTCATATCGACCAAACCAACGAATCGGACGGCTCATTTCTCACACGAGTGGCTAAATCCGAGGGGGCAATTGTTGCGGTTAAAAACGGAAACTTACTGTTTATGAAACAAGGTCAAGGGCTCACCGCAACTGGCCAACCGATTCAAACGATGCACATTAATCGCTCTGTCGGTGATGGTCACCGTTTTACACTGGCTGACCGCGGAGCATACACCGGCGTTATCGCTAACTGGCTTGATACACGTGAGCCGAAAAAGAAAAAAGCAGTGACGGTAAAGCGTAAGCGAAAAAGCAAACAACCTACAAAACCCGCTGAACCGAAAGAAAAACAAGGGGAATATCTAGCTGGCGAACAAGGGAACGTTCTCACGCTTTCTCATACCTACGCCACGAAAGAAAATGCCGCCCGAGCAGCAAAAGCCAACTGGGAAAAAATCCAACGTGGTGTTGCGTCATTTTCGATTCAACTCGCGGTTGGTCGTGCAGAACTCTACCCTGAAATGCCTGTCACCGTCAGCGGATTTAAACCCGAAATTGATAACGCGGACTGGACATTAACGCGAGTCGTTCATTCACTGAATGACAGTGGTTTTACAACCGCATTAGAGTTAGAGGTGAAAATTTCAGATTTAGATATGGCTGATGAATAATTTTTTAGACTGTATGGATACACATGATATAATTTACATAACATCAACATCATGACAAAGGATACATAATCATGATGAATTGTCCTGAATGCGGTCACGCTGCACATACACGTAGTTCCTACCAAGTTTCATCCGAAACTAAAGAACGTTATAACCAGTGCCAAAATATCAATTGTGGTTGCACATTTGTCAGTCACGAATCAGTAACCAAAATTGTTGTTAAACCTGCACATATTAATGTTGTTGAACCGCATCCGAACAAATACCAGCAACCCTCTTTAGCATTATAGAAACTAAAGCCCCTCAATTGAGGGGCTAAATATTACTTAGAAACACTAATCAATTCGTTGAAAAAGGTATCAAAGCCTTTTTTACCACTATCATCAAATCGTAATTCATTGAATCGCGCAGTAAAAGAGCAACTATCATCGGTTAGTTCACTCAAATTATTAACCGGAATATATTTTTTAATGATCTCTAATGCCTGTGGTTTAGTGATAGTTGTTGTATATTCTGGTGAGTCTTTCAGCTTTTTGCCGTCAAAATCTACCAAGTAGGATGTTACTGTAACTTTATCGTTAGGTGTATTAATCAAAGCACGGTAAACACCATAGACAACAGCGCGCTTAGTTAATAACTCTTTTACATCAACAATATCATTACTAACAGCTTGCGGAGATAATCTAATTTTTAGCGGTGACTCACTAATAATTTCGAGTGTGTTATTTTCAGGGTAATAATCACTGAAATATTCCATAGCATCTTTTGCGGTTGCATAAATTTTATTGTCTTTCGTGCATTCTTGGTCACTAGATAAGTAACTATTTTTTTGTGGCTGTTTTTGTTCTTCAGTTTGTGGGCTGCTTTTTGCTTGCTCTTGGGTTTGTGACGGCTCGGCAAAAACAATGAATAAAGAAAGTAGAACAAGGATAGCTATGGAATAAACAAGTGAGGATTTCATCCTATTAGGCATAAGCACTAGTTTAGGCTTTATTAACCCCAGAATAAAAGCAATTAAAGCTATAAGAGTCAGTATAAAAAATAAGTTATCCATGAATTCTCCTTTTAGTGAGTGACGTGCTTAAATTAGATTCTGGTTTGAATGATAAGTAAAGCCCCTCATTTTGAGGGGCTGATGGGTCAATAATGGTCGATGTGGACGTAACGTGGACAGTGTGAATTGTAAAGTATTAAATAACAATAAGTTACAGTTAAATAATGAACACCATCCCTGTCTTTTATAGCCCCTTTTAGGGGCTTTTTTTTTAATAAATTATATCTTCAATTCTTTAAAAACAGTAACTTATCAATATTTAAAAGGCTATGAAAGTTCATCAAAGTTCGCAGAGGTGGACGGTAAGTGGACGGTCGCCTACGTCGATTTAATTGTTTTAGGTAGGGAAATGTGATGAATTAGCCAAATAATTCAGAATGAGAACCACAGCGAACTAATATGATTTCATTGGTTTGGTAGTTTATATCCCAAATTAATAAAAAATCGGGTTGTATGTGACATTCATAGCAAGGTCTCCAGTTTCCTTTTAAGGGATGAGGCAAATATTCTGCTGGAACAGAGCCAGTAATGCATAGGTGGTTATCGATTAACTCTTTTAATAGCTGAGTATTTCTTTTTTTGTCAGATAACGACTTTTTTAAGTCTTTTTTGAATTGGGATTTAACGCGAATTTTCAGCATCGGACTTGCTCACTTGGCTAAATAAATCTTCAGCAGAGTCAAATGTTTCGTCTGTAGTTGGTGCATTAATAGCTTCTAATGTAATTGAGTTTGGTGTTTTTAACTCAATAGGAAAAGCTTGTCGCAATGATATTTGCTTGACGAAAATACGAATAGCATCAGACATGCTAATCCCTAATTCAGATAACACTGCTTCAGCATTTTCCCTGACTTTAGGCTCAATTCTGGCTCTGACAATATCTGTTTTATGTTGAGTACTGGCCATTACCGTTATCCTCTTCTTATGGTGAATGTTTGAATTGTAGCACGCATGGGCTACAATTTGAAATTGATTTTTAAAAAGGCGTTTTTTTGTTGAAAGTCTGCTATTTTCATTTCTCATTCTCACTATAAAAATAATGTATCTACTAAAGTAGGGTTCACCTTATGACTCAGATATTAACGACGCAAGATTATCGCAATATGCCTTGGAAAAATGGCCAGGGGTCGACACTTGAATTGGCGCGCAGCCATGGTGAAGGTTTAGATGATTTTGATTGGCGAGTGTCAATAGCAGATGTTAAAACGGCGGGCTCGTTTTCCTTTTTCCAAAATCGGCAACGTATTATTGGTGTATTGGAAGGGGAAGGACTTATTTTGCATGTAGATAAGAAACCGGCGGTGGCATTACAGCAAAAAGAATTTTTTGCTTTTAATGGGGAAAGCGAGGTTTATGCGGAACTCGTTCAGGGTGCAATTCGTGATTTTAATGTCATCTATAACCCTGAAAAATATCAGGCTCGCTTACAATGGGTGAATACTGCGTTCATTAATTCTTGGGTGAGTGGGGCTAGTGAGATCTTAATTTTTAATATTACACCTCGTTTGAGTATGAAAATTAATTCAGATTCCTTTTATTTAAAGCCATTTGACACTCTATTAATTAAAGAAAATCGAGAAGCTCTGCAATTTATTGTTGAAAAGAATACAGAAAATGATTTTTGTGTTATTGAGTTATTTATTAAGTAGTTAGAGTGATTTTTTGGCCATTGCCCTAATGGCCATTTGCATGCAATCTGTATGTGTACCTATTATTGGAATAATATTCTGTCTATTTTGCAATTTTAATAAAAACGTTATCAAATTCATATATTGGATAATTATGGCTTTATTCCTATTGTTATTTTTCGCAGAATTTATAGTCTTTAGCGTCATTAAAAAATAATACCTATATATACTAAAGGAAAAATGTTCTATGAAGATGAAAGCGCTTGTGGCAGTTGCTGTTTCTGCTGTCATTTTAACGGGTTGTAAAAATTTAGACCAAGGGATGTTGACTAACTCAGGCATGCAATTATTCCAAGCTGCGACACTGACTGACTCTGATGTTAAACAATTAAGTGACCAATCTTGTAAAGAAATGGATGCGCAAAACAAAATTGCTCCAGCGTCTAGCAAGTATGCGAAACGCTTAGACAAAATTGCAAAAGCACTGGGTAACGAAGTTGATGGTACTCCAGTAAACTATAAAGTTTATCTGACTAGCGATGTCAACGCATGGGCAATGGCAAATGGTTGTGTGCGTGTATATAGCGGCCTGATGGATGTGATGAACGATAACGAAGTTGAAGGCGTTCTGGGTCATGAAATGGGCCACGTTGCATTAGGTCATACACGTAAAGCAATGCAAGTTGCTTATGCGGCAGTTGCTGCGCGTACTGCCGCAGCATCAGCGGGTGGCGTTGTAGAACAACTGAGTGCATCACAAGTTGCAGCTCTGGGTGAAAAACTGATTAACTCACAGTTTTCTCAACACCAAGAAAGCGAAGCAGATAACTTCTCTTATGACTTACTAAAAAAACGTGGTGTTAAAACTGACGGTTTAGTCACTGGTTTTGAAAAATTAGCGAAAATGGGTAGCGGCGAGACAAGCATGTTTGACTCTCACCCACCATCAAGCGAACGTGCACAAAACATCCGTGACCGTATTGCCGCTGACAAAAAATAATATTTAATTATTGACGTTAGTTGAGTGTTATTTTGGTGTAGTAATATGATGATATATTGCTACACCAATCACGTATTTCCTGCTATTTATCTCAATATTACTTTTCTTATATTGCAAATCAGAACTTATCCCGTTGTGCTCCTGTAACCGACTCTCTATCTTGTTAATTAAACGATATTCAGGTCTTTTCGTAATTTTGCAAATTTTCGTTTGATAAAACGTTAGCAAGGAAAAAAGATGGAAAAAGTGCAGAGAATTTCTCTTTTAGCTAAGGGAATGGGCATGCTGTTATCGGGAACCTGCCGTTTATTAACGGGTGTTCGCACTCGTTGGGTAGGGTGCCAACCTTCAATGACCACACGTATTTATTATGCCAATCATTCAAGCCATCTTGATGGTTTGGTTATTTGGTCTGGGTTACCGCCGTTAATGCGTCATTTTGTTCACCCGGTTGCTGCTAAAGATTATTGGGTCAAAACACCGTTTCGACGTTATTTAGTTAATAAGGTTTTTCGGGCGGTATTGGTCGATAGAAAAGGTGATAAGCCAGCTCAAAATAATACATTAGCTCCTTTAGAGTCAGTATTAGAGGCAAAGCATTCATTAATATTTTTTCCTGAAGGCACGCGTGGTGATGGGGAAACTTTAAGCCAATTTAAAAGTGGGCTTTACCATCTCGCGAAAAAATACCCTGATGTTGAAGTTGTTCCCGTTTATTTGGAAAATTTAAATCGTGTGTTACCGAAGGGGTCAAAGCTTGTTGTGCCGGTGATTTGTTCAGCTATCGTTGGTAAGCCTCTGGAGCCTCTTATGGAAAATGAAAATAAAATCGCCTTTTTGCAGCGAGCAAAAGTAGCGCTTGAGGAGCTAATGCCATGAATATTGGGGACAGGGAATTAGTATTATTGTTGTCAGGTGTTTTTGGGATACTGGTATTTGCTAGTGTTATTGGTGGTATTCTTGCATACCGTTATTCAGGTGAAAAAAGCAACCCAACTATTGATAATTTGAATGCGCGTATTCGTGCATGGTGGGTCATGTGCATTATTTGTGTACTGGCTGTTGTGCTTGGCAATATAGGTGTGGTGATCTTATTTGCGCTGATATCGTTCTTTGCACTCAGAGAGTTTATTACCTTAACGCCAACACGGCGCAGTGACCATGAAGCATTATTTTGGTGCTTTTTTGTTTTTATTCCATTGCAATATGTCTTAGTTGGTATTGAATGGTATGGGTTATTTTCAATTTTTGTGCCTGTTTTTGTCTTCCTTTTCTTGCCAACTCGCATTGCTTTAGCGGGAGATACCTTTCATTTTCTTGAGCGAACAGCAAAAATTCAGTGGGGAATGTTGGTGGCTGTTTTCTGTTTGAGTCATGTACCCGCGTTGTTGATGCTGAATATTCAAGGTTATGAAGGCGAAAACGTAAAATTATTACTTTTCTTGATTATTGTGACGCAAATTTCAGACGTGTTGCAGTATGTTTTTGGTAAGTTAATGGGTAAACGGCCTATTGTGCCTAAGCTGAGCCCAAACAAGACCATTGAAGGCTTTATTGGCGGCGTATTATCTTCAGTACTTATTGGTGTTTGCCTTTACTGGGTAACTCCATTTAGCTGGTGGGTTGCGGGGCTGATGTCATTAGCGATTACTATTATGGGGTTTGTGGGAGGGTTATGTATGTCAGCCATTAAGCGTGATAGTGGCATTAAAGATTTTGGGGCGATTATTGAAGGACATGGGGGCATGCTGGATCGCATTGACTCATTGTGTTTTGCTGCGCCTATTTTTTTCCATTTAACGCGTTATTACTATACATAGGCCAATTTTATTTTCGTTTTTGTTCGTTAATTAAAAGAGCACCAAATGGTGCTTTTCTTTTGTTTTATAGGTACAGCATCGAAGGAATTTAAGTGTTATCATCAATACTTAATTTTTATTTCAAACTAAGATTCAACTAGGGTAATTCGCTTTAGTTGGTACTCTAGCGCTTTTTTTGCATTGAAAGATTTACCTATTGGGGTGTTCGGCTAGAATTATGTAAACTGGATCACAATAAAACATAAAAGCTTGATGGAAAGCAGATGCATAATTCACTCTTTGCCGTATTATGCTGCTAGGTGAATCAATTCAGCACTGGTAAGCCAGCGTAATTAGCGTTAAAAAGATTAGCAGCGTAACGGTTTTATCGATTTGCAATTTTATGTTCATTAATCAGAGGTCATCATGGTCAAGCAGATTAAAAGAATTGGGGTTTTAACGAGTGGTGGTGACGCGCCAGGCATGAATGCAGCGATCCGCGGTGTGGTTCGCGCGGCATTGGGTGAAGGTTTAGAAGTCATGGGTATTTTTGACGGGTACCTTGGCCTATATGAAAACCGCATGAAGCAATTAGACCGGTATAGCGTGTCAGATATGATTAACCGTGGTGGTACCTTCTTAGGCTCAGCTCGTTTTCCACAATTCCGTGATGAAAAAGTGCGTGCAGTCGCATTCGATAATCTGAAGAAAAATCATATTGACGCATTAGTTGTTATTGGTGGTGATGGTTCTTATTTGGGGGCTAAAGCACTGACGGAAGCTGGGTTCCCATGTATTGGATTACCGGGAACGATTGATAATGACGTTGCTGGCACAGACTATACCATCGGTTATTTCACTGCACTTGAAACGGTTGTTGAGGCTATTGACCGCCTTCGCGATACCTCGACGTCCCATAAACGTATTTCTATTGTTGAAGTAATGGGTCGCTACTGTGGTGATTTAACGCTATCTGCTGCGATTGCTGGGGGCTGTGAGTTCTTAGTGTTACCTGAGCAGGAAATGGCTTTTGACCGCGAAGAATTATTATCAGAAATCAAACGTGGTATTGAAAAAGGCAAACGTCATGCGATTGTCGCTATTACCGAACACGTTTGTGATGTGGGTGAATTAGCGAAATATATTGAGCAGGAAACACACCACGAAACCCGTGCAACGGTTCTAGGCCATATCCAACGCGGTGGTTCTCCGGTTGCTTATGACCGCATTTTAGCATCACGCATGGGAGCTTATTCCATTCAACTTCTGTTGGAAGGCTACGGCGGGCGCTGTGTGGGTATTCAAAATGAAAAATTAGTCCATCATGACATTATTGATGCGGTTATGAATATGAAGCGCGTCTTTAAGAAGGATTGGTTTGATACAGCGAAGAAGCTGTACTAATCCCTCTATAATTGCAAATCTTTCCTGCATAGTGATTTCCCGCTATGCAGGTTTGATCCTGTATTCCAGATAATACTCTGTTCATATATTCCTCATTCTTATAAGTTTTTCTTTTTAATTATTTCCCGTAATTGATGCTATCTGTCAGCCTCTCCTTATCGCAAATTTAATGAGGGAAGGCAAATGACACGTTCATGGCAGGTAAAAAAATCACAATTCACGACAGCATTGCTATTGCTGTTAGCGACAGGGACATGGGCGAAAAACATTCAATTGTTGAATGTGTCTTATGATCCAACTCGTGAGTTTTATCAGCAATATAATCAGGAATTTAGTGATTATTGGCAAAAGAAAACGGGGGATACCGTCACTGTTCGTCAATCTCATGGTGGCTCAGGTAAGCAAGCCATATCAGTGGTGAATGGGTTAGAAGCCGATGTTGTGACGTTAGCTTTAGCCTACGATGTTGATGCTATTGCACAAAGTGGCCGTATAGATAAAAACTGGATAGAAAAACTTCCCGATAACTCAGCTCCTTATACATCGACTATCGTCTTTCTAGTTCGTAAAGATAACCCGAAAAACATCAACGATTGGGACGATTTAGTCCGTAAAGATGTCTCTGTGGTGACACCCAACCCGAAAACTTCTGGTGGAGCTCGTTGGAATTACCTCGCAGCGTGGGGGTATGCATTAGATAAAAACCAGCAAGACTCTGAAAAAGCGAAGCAGTTTGTTAAACAGCTGTATCAAAATGTGGAAGTCCTCGATTCAGGGGCTCGTGGCGCAACCAATAGTTTTGTTGAACGTGGTATCGGCGATGTATTAATTGCTTGGGAAAATGAAGCGTTATTAGCCATCAATGAGTTAGGGGAAAGCGGGCAGTTTGAAATTGTGACGCCAAGTATTTCGATTCTCGCTGAGCCAACCGTCGCTGTTGTCGATAAAACCGTCGATAAACGTGACCGCAGGGCGGTTGCAGAAGCTTACCTAGAGCATCTCTATTCTGCGCAAGGGCAGGAAATTGCAGCTAAAAACTATTATCGACCACGAAATAGTGAAGTGGCCAAAAAATATCAACAACAGTTTCCTGAACTAAAACTGCTGACGGTTGATGGCAGCTTTGGGGGCTGGCAAGCCGCGCAAGCAACCCATTTTGCGAATGGAGGGGTGTTCGACGAAATCATTCAACGCTAATACTCGTCATATTTCAATTTGTAGGGGTGTTGGCTGCATGCTCTCACCCTAGTCATATACTGGTGTATGCTCCTAAATACTCGTCATATTTCAATTTGTAGGGGTGTTGGCTGCACGCACTCGCCCTAGTCACATACTGGTGTATGCTCCTAGGGCCTCGTTTGTTTGCCGCCTACCTACAATTTGAACTATTTAGAGTATTATCTTAGGTGTAATAAATATTTTGAGTAATGATAGTTAAGGGCGGGGATAATAAAAACAGGATTAAAATGGGGTATTATTCCTAGCCTGTGAGGGGCAGACTAGGAATGAGGTTAATTTATTGCCACTGGTATTTGACACCTAACTGGCCAAGATAAAATGTTTGACGGTTATTGCCACCAGAGGTGATACCTGCATTTTTGGGATTTTCCCAAGTACTAGGTTCAACCGCGAAGCCGCCCCATAGCGTTAGTTTTGGTGTTAAGTTATAAAAAACCTGTGTTCCGACACGGTAGCCGTCTTTAACTTTCTGAGTTGTACGTTTGTTGCTATCGTAGTTATGTTCATTTAAATAATAGCGAAAATAAGGCATTACGCTCCAATCCTGGTTTAACGTGATAGGAAAATAACCGCGAATTTGGTTTTGTTCCCATGTCTTATTAAAGTCTTTATCCCATGTCCAATCGGTGTATAGATAGACTTTGGCGGTTGCGGAATCATTGACCTTGTAAACAAGCCCGTGCTCGGATTCCCACTCATAACTGTTGGGGGCGTGGAAATTGTCGTAGTGATAAACCGCATCCCAAAAGTTAAACGCCCACTTATCATTGAAATTGTATGTCCCGCTAGGCATTAACCAAAACATCGTATTCGATGGGCGCGCTTGTGTACCTGGTGCGGAGTCATTGGATTCTTTGCGATAGGTGACATTTAAATTGAACTGGCCAATCTCGCTGGCATACATTTTCCGAGTAGCGCCAATTTGTGTACGATTACGAATAAAAGAGTCTTTGGATGTTGAAAAATTATGGTTGTAGCTTCTTAATGATTCCTTATGTTCCAGAAAAAAGCTCCATTTTGATTCAGGATTCACTAAAAATAGCTGCCCAACCATCGTGGTTTTGTCGTAGACCTTACGACCGCTGGTATTATGATGCCCTTCAAATTTTTCGAGTTCCATATAGACGTTGGAAGAAACGCGCCAGTAATCATTATTGACTTGATCGGCTGCGAAAACGGATGTTGCCAATCCTGTGAGCGTAACAAAAAGTAAACCATTCAGTGAAGTTTTCATTTTAACCCTTTAATTTTTATATGTATTTTATTTTTTATGCCTTTATTTAAGGCGTTAGTGTCTGGCCTTTATACCGTGGAGGTATAAAGGCGGAATGATTGCTAAGTAATTAATAGGTTGTGTAATTAATTGACTGTGGAGTAAGTTTCGCCATGACCATAAGGGAACAGGACTTTGTTACCTTGTGGGTTTTTGATATTAACGGGTAGCACCCCTTGAGGTGGGTTTAGCGGCAGGCCATGAGTGTTAGCAAATAATGTCCGTAACCCGCTACGAATATTGGTTTCTAATGAATTGCGGTTATTATTGGTGATATCAAATCCAGTGATACCGTAGATAGCAATATTTGCGCTGACATTATTTAGGTATGCAATGTCATAGGGGTTACGTGAAGAGATAACAACAATCGGGGTTTTAAGTTGGTTTGCAGCATCAATGATAAGCTGAGCATTCGTTGGTGTATCCTTTAAGTTATAGGTCGTCAGTAATACCAAATCTTGGTTTTGCACCAGTTTTTTTGCTTCATCTTGAGTTAGTGTGTTTTCATTTAATTTAACGACACTTTCACCTGTAATAATCGCAACTCCCGTTTCTTGTGCGATATCATTTAACTGTTTTTGAATTAAAGAATTACGTGGTTTTTCATCAGAAATAGTGAAAATTCGATTGAGTGGTTTTAATTGATAAGGCAGTACATTCTCATTCTTAATTAATGTGATAGCCTGCTCAGAAACCATATTTTCAATATCTTTATGGCCTTTTGATGCGACGACTTGTTCCGCTTTCACTATGTCTACAGGTTGTGCCGTAATTTCTTGCTGAAGCTTTTTCAGCACCACACGTTTTGCGGATTCATCAATACGTTTCTTCAGTTCTGGATTTTTTTCTGCTTGTGTTTCTAAATAGCGGTACATGTTATCTAAACGAGAAACCGCTTGGGAGTCCCACATTTTGATTGGCATAAGAATAATATCTGAGCCAGCAAGTAGCGAGGTTTCTACCGCCCAATTAATATCGAAATTGTCTGCAATAGCCCCCATATCCATGGCATCTGTCACTATCAAGCCGTCATAGTTGAGCTCATCACGTAAAATATCATGCAAAATAGGTTTGGAAAGCGTCGCTGGGGTGCCAACTTGTTTACCGGCAAGTGTGGTGATCTTATGGTCATCCAGTGCTGGTACAATAATATGTGCGGTCATGACGGCATCAGCACCATGAGATAACGCGTATTTGAATGGGACGAGTTCAGTATCTCGCCATGTTTTTGCGTCAGAATTAACAACGGGTAAATCAACATGAGAGTCAGCAGAAACATTTCCGTGACCAGGGAAATGTTTAAGTGACGTCAATAAATTATATTTATGAATACCTTGAATATAGCTGGTGGCCAGAGTTCCAACTAAATTTTTATCATCTGAGTATGAACGTACCCCAATCACTGGGTTATTTTGATTGTTATTAACATCAACAACTGGACCAAAATTGATATTAAAACCAAGACTGGATAGCTCATATCCGTGGATCATCCCTGTTAGCTCTGCAAGGGCTGGGTTACGTGTTGCGCCTAGAGCCATATTACCAGGCATTTCGGTGCCTACGCGTAAGCGGGTGACATAGCCGCCTTCTTGGTCGGTGCCAATAAATAATGGAAGGTTACTGCGGGAAGATTGAAGTTTATTAATTAACTCCACAGTTTGTGGTGTATCAATCAGATTTTCTCTAAATAGGATCACTGATCCGAGATGGTATTGATTGATAACCTTAGAAACCTCATCATTCATAGCCAAAAATGGTGCGGGTTCCCCATTACTGTCTTTATTCCAATATCTAAAATCCAGCATGAATAGCTGACCAATTTTCTCAGCCTCGGACATATTATCCACTATTTCTTGAGCAGACTTTTGTTTGTCTTGCCATAATTCATTCAATTGGGCTTGTGTTATTGGGTTAGCCATTGAAAACGCACTGAAAATACAAGCACTAAGTAAAGTGAATTTCTTCATTTTCATTTTCTCTAGGTTATTTTTCGAAAAATAATAAGTGGCTGGATATATTTATGATGTGAGAGTGCTCACAGTTGATAGTATTCTCTCTTTTAGAGTAAGAGGAATAGAGTACAAATAAATACTGAGATGGTTTTTATTTATCTAATTGATATTAAATAGTAAATTTTTGAGAATAATTGATTTTAACCTAGAATAATTTCAGTTTGATATTATTTTGTTATGTGACGTAAGTATAAATTATAATTAAATGATATTTAAATCGACAATGTAACGTTAAAAGTGAATATTTAAACTGATTATTTGCTTTTCGAAATGTTTTATTCTTATATTTAAATGATTTTGTGATTTAAAATATATAAGCCACATGATATTCCATATGGCTTGTTTTTTTATGAGAAATAAGTTGATTGAAAATTAAAGGTTACCATTGGTATTTTACGCCAATTTTACCGAGGTATAGCGTTTGTTTATTATCATACCCTGACGTGATCCCATTCTTTTTTGGTGATCTCCATGTTGAAGGCTCGTAGGCGAGTTCACTCCATAAAGTCAGGGATGGCGTAGCTTTGTATTCCACGCGGGAGCCAATGCGGAAGCCATTTTTAATTTCCTGTGTTAAATAATTATTTTTGTCATAGGTATTTTCTTGTAAGAAATAACGTACATATGGTGTAATTTTCCAGTTAGGCTTAATGGTAATGGGTAAGTAAGCGCGAACTTGTGATTGTAAAAAGCGGGTACTGAAATTTTTATCCCATTGGTTATCAATATAAACAGTGAGTTTTGCTTTTAGTGCATCTGAGTATTTATAGGTCACGCCATATTCGGTTTCTGCTTCATGGCTACTGTCATTGAAATAATTACTGTAATAAAAATAAGAAAGCCAAAAATTAAAAGACCAATCATCGTTGAAGCGGTATTCACCGGCTGGGGTTAAGCCATATAAGCGATTCGATGAGCGCGCTTTGGTGTTGGGTTCGACATCGTTTGACTCTTTTCTGTAACGAAAACCAAGTTCTAAGTCTGATTTTGAGGTGTTGAGAATTTTTTTGATAGCATCAATTTGTGTGCGGTTTCGAATATAAGAATCCCGTGAAGTTGTAAAATTACGGCCATGATTTCTTAAGGATTCACGATGATCTAGGATGAAGCGCCAGTCAGATTTAGGGTTGTATAGCTTTAATTGCCCAACTGTACTGATTTTATCGTAGACTTTATTTTTAAATGAATCACGTTGACCTTGGTATTCTTCTATTTCCAAATAAATATTAGTATTAACTCGCCAAGAGTCATTATTTAATTCAGAGAAACAAATTGTAGGGAATATAATTATGATGCTATAGATTAAACCAACTATATATTTCATATTTATCCTTCAGGGTAAAATTTATTAATGTTAATTATCTAGTTGAGCGATTAGCGAGATAAATGTGTATTAACTTTTATAGGTTGTCTACCGTTATTATTTAATTGATGATGAATGATATATATAATGCCAAATATTAACTGGATGTATCCTTATGTTATTGTTGTTGTTTTTTTATTTTTAGGAAATGAGGTTTTATTTTTATCAATAATATTTGATGAGATTTTAAATCGCTTGTTTGTTAATTTGTTTTAAATTTAATTAATATCCCATTATTTTTTTTGATAATTAAATTTTCATTATTTATATGGTTGATAGTTATGAGGGGGGAACTTTAGATATAGATTGTTTATTAATATAGTTATTAGTTTAAAAAATTAAGACAAAAAAACCGCCAATATTTGGCGGTTAATCTCAAGGTATTAAAATAACCTTATTTGTTTTTTTTCGCTTCAGCGGCTGCTTTAACAATAACAGCAAAAGCGTCAGCTTTCAGAGAAGCCCCACCCACTAAGGCACCATCGATATCTGGTTGGGTGAATAGCTCAGCCGCGTTGCTCGCATTAACAGAACCGCCGTACTGGATGATAACTTGCTCGGCAATAGCAGCGTCTTTCTTCGCAATATGAGTACGAATAAATTTATGGATTGCTTGTGCTTGCGCTGGTGTTGCAGACTTACCAGTACCGATTGCCCAGATTGGCTCATAGGCGATAACGGCACCTTGGAAAGCTTCTACGCCTAAAGAGTTCAATACGGCATCAATTTGACGAGCGCATACTTCTTCGGTTTTGCCTGCTTCATTTTCAGCTTCAGTTTCACCAATACACAATACTGGGATCAGGCCTTGCTCTTTTAATACAGCAAATTTCTTAGCGACAAATTCATCACTTTCGTTGTGATAAGTACGACGCTCTGAATGGCCGATAATGATGTATTTGGCGCCAACATCTTTTAACATTTCAGCAGAGGTTTCACCTGTAAATGCACCTGATAAGTTAACGTCAACGTTTTGTGCACCTAACGCAATACGGCTACCTGCTAACGCGTGTTTAGCTTGGGTTAAGTAAATTGCAGGTGGTGCAATAGCCACATCACAGCCATCAACGCTGCTTAGTTCATTACGCAAGCCAGCGACGAGGTCATTGACCATCTGTGTGCTGCCGTTCAGTTTCCAGTTACCCATTACCAATGGATGTCGCATGTTATTTCCTCCAACCAGAGAGTTTTAATGATTAATCAATAAGTTATTCATCACACGCTTATGTTACACGCGCAACGTGACAATGTTGTCGCCATTCACCTTCCGCATTATAAGAACAATAGATAATAATAGCTTTGCTTTTCATCATGCTTGTTCTTAGAGCGTGATCACAGTCAGTTTAGGGTGTTTGTTGTTCTAGCTTAATCGGTTCAACAGCAAAAGTAAGCACATTATTGTCACTTTTTACTAAAATATATCTTAAAGCGCCTAATCGCGCTTCTTCAGCATGAGTCGCATTATTATTGGCAATAAATTTATTTAAAGCTTCTGTAAGTGCAGGGGCGTTGTCCAGTGAAACTTCTGGGGCAAATATATGGATCATTGCAATAGTATAGTTTTCCATTAACTGCCGATTTTTTTGGGTTTCTTGTGGGTCATCTGATGGCAGTAATGTAATTTGTAAACTTTTAATTTTTTCACTACCACGCTCTAACACTGCCGAGGAGTATATCTGTTGGTTAATACGAGAAGCCGCGCGAATATAGGGAGCGGAGATATCTTGGCTAGCAATAACTTTATATTCATGGAGATATAAGTCTTTATTAGCCTGATTGAATTGATTGCGTAATTTTGGAATGGTGAGTTCAAAAGAAGGGGCATCTGGAGCTAAATAGGCGACTTTGAAATCGGTATCAGGCAAAGTGGGTACCTTTTGAGCGAAAGCCAGTTGTGGCGCACTAAGTACAAAAATGGTTATGATGGCGTATACAGAACGAAATAAAATTTGGGTCATTTTTGAACCACTCATTTTTAGTTTTCCACATTGTATCAGGATAATAGGTAATGACATTACAACAATGGGCTTTTTCCTTCAAAGGCCGTATCGGTCGCCGGCCATTTTGGGTAGGTATTGCGGTCATTTTTATTTTAATGACGGCAGTTGCCCTGTTACAAAATGTACTGCTATTCTCTGAAACGCTTGCTATATCGTTATTTATTTTACTACTTTACCCTTTGGCCGCTATCTTTGTGAAGCGTTTACATGATCGTGGTAAATCGGGAGGATGGTTTGCGCTAATTTTATTGGCATTTGCTCTCTTTTCAATCGATGTCAGTCAATTTGAACCTGTGTGGCAATGGGGAATAGGGCGTTTCTTACCCTTATTTATTACGATGATTATGGTGATAGATTGCGGTGCTTTTCTGGGAATGGAGGGGGTTAACCGCTATGGTGAAGAAACAGAAACGGTAGATTATCTATAATGCCAATACCACATAGCATGAATGCTACCCTGAAATATTTCAGGGTAGTGTTTTGCATTACCAATATTGCTCACTAGAGATATGGCCGGGTTTGCGGCGCAAGTGTTTAACCATTTGATGACTATTTTTTAATGTATCACGAGTGTCCCTCACCATTTCGGGGTTTCCGCATAACATGACATGGCAGGTCTCGGGTGAAAGTGTCAGGCCAACCGCATCTTCGAGAGCGTGGCTTTCAATTAACGCAGGAACACGGCCATGCAATGAGGTTGTGCAGTGCTCACGGCTGACAACGGTAACTATTTTTAACTTCCCTTGATATTGTTGTTCCAACTTTTTCATTAAGGGTAAATAACTTAAATCTTTCTCATAACGGACGGCGTGGAGTAAAACAATTTTTTCGAAACGATCCAAGTCTTTGCCTTCTTGTAGGATAGACAAAAAAGGCCCAATAGCAGTTCCTGTTGAAAGCATCCACAGGTTTTTACATGGTGGGATTTCATTTAAAACAAAGAACCCCGTCGCTTCATCCGTAATTTGTAACGTATCATTAGGTTTTAGTTTAGCGAGTTTTGGGCTAAGTTTGCCCCCTGGTACAATGACAAAATAGAATTCGAGTCGGTCATCGCTTGGCGCATTGACATAAGAGTAAGCTCGTTGGACACGTTCTCCCTCGATTTCTAGTCCAAGTTTTGCGTATTGCCCTGCTGTAAAGGGTTTAATCGGGGCCTTGATAACAAGGCTGAATAATGAGTCGGTCCAAAATTTGGCTTCAGTCACTGTTCCTGTTACCCAATTAGCCATACATTCCACCTCTTTATAATTCAAATATCCACCGGCTAAAAATGACAAATATATAATTCGAATAACTCAAAGCACGGCTCACTAGGATTTAATACTAAAACAGTTCACTATTTATGCTTATCGATAACGTGTTCCAGTGGTTTGTTCTTTAAATGAATGTTTTTTGAATCTTAATGTACAGTTATGTTGACAATTCTGGCGAATATTACTGCCATTAGTGAAAAACATAAAATGTCGCACTACTACGAAAAGATGGCGGCTTTTGTTATCTTAGTCACACTCAAGCGAAACGCACTATTTGCCATTTATTTTAAATGACACAAAAGCTTATTTAAAATGACATCAAAGTGTGGAGCGGTATTTTATATTGATAATTAAGCACCTAAATAATTTTGCGTTATTACATTGAGATAATGCAGCGTTACTTTGTGTCTGAAATAGGGTGTATTTGAATTATTGGATGTATCTGAGAGAAAAATGAGAAAGCTGGAACACTTTAATTTGCTATTAATGCTAATTGCATTGGCAGCGGTCGGCCAAATGACACAAACTATTTATGTTCCTGTCATTGCTGAAATTGCCACTTATTTTAATGAGCCTTCTGGTGCTGTTCAACAAGTGATGGCGGCTTATTTATTTTCTTATGGTTTTTCACAGTTAGTTTATGGGCCGTTATCTGACCGAATTGGTCGCCGACCTGTTATTTTAACGGGTTTAACGATTTTCTTATTTTCAACGATTGTGGCGATTTTTGCGCCAACATTAAATATACTCACTATAGCGAGTGGGTTGCAGGGCCTCGGAACGGGTGTTGCAGGTGTGATGGCAAGAACTATGCCTCGTGATCTGTATAAAGGCACCGCGTTACGTTATGCAAATAGCTTATTAAATATGGGTATATTAGTGAGCCCATTATTAGCCCCAATGTTCGGTGGAATATTGGCGCATTTCTGGGGGTGGCATGCTTGTTATATTTTCCTGTTTATCTTAGGTGCTTCTGTATTATTAAGCATGTATCGTTGGTTACCCGAAACGCGTCCTGTTTCACCTGAAAAACATAAAATGATTGCGTCATATCGGGAATTATTATCAAGCGGTTCATTTCTATCTTATTTATCCATGTTAGTGGGCGCGTTAGCTGGAATAGCCGTATTTGAAGCTAGTAGTGGTGTATTAATGGGCGGTGTTTTAGGGCTCAATAGCATTACTGTGAGTATTTTATTTATATTGCCGATTCCTGCTGCTTTCTTTGGTGCTTGGTATGCGGGGCGAGAAGGAAAAACATTTTATAATTTGATGTGGCACTCCGTTCTTATTTGTCTATTGGCAGGCTTTATGATGTGGATTCCAGGTTGGTTTGGGATTATGAATACTTGGACACTGTTAGTACCGGCCGCGGTATTTTTCTTTGGTGCGGGGATGTTATTTCCCTTAGCAACGACAGGCGCGATGGAGCCTTTTCCTTATTTAGCAGGGGCGGCGGGAGCACTCGTGGGTGGCCTGCAAAATATAGGGTCAGGTGTTGCCACTTGGGTTTCTGCATTATTACCGCAAAACGGGCAGTTTAGCCTTGGGTTACTGATGTTTTTAATGTCGACGCTCATATTATTGTGTTGGTTGCCTTTAGCAAAACGCATGAGTCATTCAGAGCGCATGGTTTAATCGTGAGAAGGCCAGGCTGTAAAACACAGCCTGACTTTCAGATTACGCACTTAGCAGTATATCAGCTTGCTTTTGTTGCGGAATTGATAGCGTTGATGAACAAAGGGAGCTAGGTTCCTTTTCTGGTATTGATGATATTAGCTCCGGCAAAATGACTCCTGAATTAAATACCACTGGTTGGTTGTCATCTAGAAGTTCCGTATTTTCTGCTAATTGTCCCGCTAGATTTTTATGGTTTTGTTGCAGCCAAATCAACTTCGGGGCAACATGGTCTTGCAAGTGCTGGTCAATATGAATGAGTATTCCATCCAGTTTTAATCCTGGGGTGCTGTCTATCGTTCCTTTTATGGTTAATTGATTTTGTTGTATTGCAAAAAACCACTCCTCTACAGGCACTCTTTCTTGAACTCGTCTTTGCTCATCACTGCTCATGAGTGTTACCCAATAGGTATAGTGTCCATTAGATAAGTTTAAATCACTAATATCAATCTGCTGCTCAATATTCATATCTGCGATTAATGGTGTTTCTATCATTTGGTGGTGGATCGTATTTGCCGATAAATAGCCAGTTTTGTAGGTATTAAGGTGATTAAGAGCAATAAAGTTCATTGACGTATCAACTTGCCCATCTTGCCCAAAGGGATCCGATAATGAAAAATATTGTTGGTGTAACCGACCATTTTCAATCCATTTGGCGGATAGGGCACTTTTTGCTGTGATTTTGGCAGTATTGACTTTACCTGTTGAAAAATCAATTAAGCCTTCTTCTGTTGCTGCCCAAAAAATAGGTGCGCCTTGCCAATAATTATCAAGGAGCAAGTGGTCAGGTAATGTTTGGCCATCATATTTTGCAAATATGCGATTCGCTAGTGAGGTCGGGTTTTTATAGTGGTAAATAAGTTGCCCGAGCTCTTTTTTGTAGTTCAATTTATGTATGGTGAATTGAACTAATTCGCCTTTATCTGCAATATTGAAGCTCGTTGCGTGTGGAATTTGTAATACTTCGGTCAATAACCCATTCGGCGTGGCATAAGTCACCGTTAAAGCATTATTATGGTAAATATAAAACGGACGACCTACGCCTGTTTTTAGGTTGTGATAATCAGCGGGTAAATTACCCACGGTACGGTCAACGGTAATCGTACTATAAGGGTGAAGTGTATTGTCCGCCATGTTGGCTGAGTGAATGTGTATCCAATAGATAGGGACATCACGTTGATGAGGAAATTGTTCAATTTGAGTACGGTGATAATATTTTGAATAATTCACTTTTTTTAGCGTAACCCACTGTTTAGAATCTTTATTCCATCGTTGATAAAACCCTTCCCCCGCAAATCCATCATCCTCACTATCGACACCTTTTATTTTATTCGGCTGCCAACGTACTCTTTTACTTAAAAATTGGTGGATTTTTTGGTTGTAGGTATCTGCGTGCGGTAAAAATGCATCGTAGGCATCGCTCCTAAAAGGAGCATAGCTCGAAAACATAGTCGGAATAGCCTGTTGTAGCGGGTCGTGGGGATCGTGATAAGTGACATAATATTGTCTAGATTGGTTATAAGCTGGATTTTTACCGTGGTCATAGGGGCGGTAAGGGTATGTTGGCTGATTATTATGAGCTTGCGAGTCCGTATGTGGCAACCCAAGGCCATGACCAAAAATTTCGTGAAACATCACGTTAGGCTCGTGAACTCCCCCTCCGTGATTGGGTGATGCAAGTCCTAATAGCGAGTTGAACACACTCGAAGGCAGGGTTTCAATGGCAGTATATTGGTAGTCAGAATCAGCATTGTTAGCGGTTTGGTATTGTTGGCTATTATTATAAGCCCAATGGATTTGGGCTTCAGGGTGATAGCTGATTTTTTCAGGGTTATCATAATTGGGATGAATAAACGGCATTGGGTTTTTATTTACCTCTCCGTATGGCGTTAAGCTTGGGTGACTGACTGTGGCGGGAGAGCTATACAGTATGAGTTGCCCAATAGGCAAGACTGACACAGCTTCTCTTCCCCAGCCTAATGGGGAGTCTGAATAAACGCCATGCCCTTGTTGGTATAAGCTGTGGCTATCTACACGAACAATTAAGTGGCTATCAAGCGTGATGTTTGGGGAGAACGCCCCATATTGGTTGGTTTCTTCGGTGATAATGGGTTTGCCATTAACAGTGATAATGATGTTGATATCCGGTTGTATCCATTCACCTTTTAGCGGGGCAGTAAAGCGTTGTTGATGCCAGTTTTGTACGGAGACATTGGGCCGGCGGGGAAGTGCTGTCAATGTTTTGGGTAAATGGTCTGGTCCTGTAAGTTTTATTCGACCTAATATTTTTCTTTCTTTACTACTGATAATCGCCTCAATATCGGGGGATTTTGCCGCGGTTTCACTGGTTATCTCCACATTCAATAATGCCCAGCGATTAGCCGTTAAGCTTATATGCTTATCTGTCATATTCTGCAGATGAGTTTGTGCAAGTTGAATATTATGGATTTGCATATCGCTTGGTGTTGGGTGATAACGCCGTTGAGGTTCATGATAAATCGGGTCTGGAACGGAAAATGTCCGTTTGCCAGGAATACGGAGTTGTGGTGTATTTTCGGTTTGTAACTGAATGGAAATAGGCTGGGATTTTTGCCCATTAGACAGCATGGCGATAAAGTCAAACTGGTCTGAGCGGGTTTTAAATTTTGTGTTATTGGCAATATATTGCCATTCATTGGTGGTGTTGTTTAGTGTTAGTTGCCCAAATTGGGGCTGTTCAAGGATTTTGTAACCCTTAATATGAGGGATATTGGGTAGTTTTCCTGTTATGGCCCCTACAGTTAATTGATTGGGTATTTCATCTGGGTTTTCTGCCACAAAAATAGGGAGAGTTTGAGCGATGGTTTTTTGCTTACGATATCGAGAGATGACTTGTTTTACTTGTTTCAATTGAAACTGGCGAAAAATGATATTTTCCCCAACAAGTTTTAATGTATTCTTTTCATAGCTGATTTTAACCGCAGGCAGTCGGTGCTCTGCCATCATTCTATTGACATCGGTTTCGATTGAATGGGCAATCTTTTGCCAAGATGATGTTTCTGCAATTGGGATATCATGTAAATTTAATATTTTGTTATTATTGGTATCTCTTATGGTTACTGAGAAATATTGACTATTTTTTCGTAATTCATCAGTTAGCTTCAATGAGCTTATTGTATGGGGTGGTAAGATAATAACTTGTTGGAAGTTGTGATTTTCTAAGGTATTGCTGGCTAGCTCAATGTGCTCTACTGGACGAAGTTCATTGATTAACTGTTGAGTAGAAGCTGATGTTTTTTTTTGTTTGTCTTTTACTATCAATAAACTACCACCTGTGAGCTCCAACCAATGGCGAATGAGCTCGATTTGTTTATCATTGGCACTTTCGGGCAAGATTACGATGCTGTAATGGCGGTGCCATTCACCACTTGGTAACAATAAATCAGCGAGCTGGGCCTGTGCTTTGACTTCTCCGTCGATCCATTCATGGGGTGAATTAAAGCTTTCTACAAATATGCCTTGCTTGGCATGGAACGTGAAACCAGAAAATTGGGACTTTGGTAATGTGCTTACAATGTAGCTGTATTTCGTTTCTCCTATAACTCTTGGCTTATTTATAAGCCAGCTGAATAGCTCATGAGCGGATTTGCCTTCTTTTGAAGCTCTAGGGTCAAGGCTTAAGTTTTTTAATAACGGTGAGTTATTATCAATAACTACGACTCTGCCTTTACGTGCGTATAAGCCAATTTTTAATGATTGTTGTTTAATATTGTTATCGTATTGATTTTTAATGGATGAAATGGGTTTGCTTTGTTCTTCGTGTCGGTTTTCCATAACCGTGTCCTTTCTTTATTTCTTAAACTATCAATAGTTAATTTTCCTCTTGCTAGACAACTTTAAATAAATACTTATTGTTCTTCTAATTTATTATTAATCTGATTATTGGTTTTATATTTATTAGCTAATTAGTTTTATGAAAAAGAAAGGCAGCACAGAAGTGCTGCCTCAGATTGCAGTCAAATATATTATGTTTGGCTGCAAATCTAATTATTTTTAATTAAAAACTAACCGCGATCTTCCCATTCCTGAGCACGTGCTACGGCTTTTTTCCACCCTTCGTATTTGAAATTACGTTCTGTAGTCTCAATACCCGGTTTGAATACGCGCTCAATCGTTGCTTTACTTTGTAACTCATCAAGGTTACTCCAAAAACCAACCGCTAAACCAGCAAGATAGGCTGCACCCAATGCGGTACTTTCTCGCACTTCAGGGCGCTCAACAGGGGTGCCTAAAATATCTGACTGGAATTGCATTAAGAAATTATTAGCGACAGCGCCCCCATCAACGCGCAGTGCTTTTAAGCGTTCACCTGAGTCTGCTTGCATGGCATCAAGTACATCACGGGTTTGATAAGCGATAGATTCTAATGTTGCGCGGATAATATGGTTGCGGTTTGCGCCACGGGTTAAGCCAAAGATTGCTCCACGCGCATACGGGTCCCAATAAGGAGCACCTAAACCTGTAAAGGCAGGAACAACATACACGCCGTTACTGTCTTTCACTTTAGTAGCAAAATACTCAGAGTCAGTTGACTCATCAATCAATTTCAATTCATCACGCAACCATTGAATTGAGGCTCCTCCAACAAATACGGCACCTTCAAGGGCATAATTGACTTCGCCTTTTGGGCCGCATGCGATAGTTGTCAGTAGGCCGTGATTTGAGCGTACAGCAGTTTCGCCGGTGTTCAGAAGTAGGAAACAACCAGTGCCATAGGTATTTTTTGCCATTCCTGGTTTGACACACAGCTGACCATAAAGTGCGGCTTGTTGGTCACCTGCCATCCCGGAGATTGGAATACGTGTTCCGCCTTTTCCCCCAATATTGGTTTGCCCGTAGACTTCGGAAGAAGGGCGCACCTCTGGGAGCATCGCACGTGGAATATTCAGTGCTTTGAGGATTTTATCATCCCATTCAAGGTTACGGATATTGAACAACATGGTTCGAGAAGCATTGGTGTAGTCGGTGACATGAACACGCCCTTGCGTCATTTTCCAAACGAGCCAAGTATCGACAGTCCCAAATAGTAATTCACCTTTCTCGGCACGTTCACGGGCACCTTCTACATGATCTAAAATCCATTTTACTTTGGTTCCGGAGAAATAGGGGTCGACAACCAGGCCGGTATTTTGGCGAATATATTCTTCTAAATCGCGGTCATTTTGTTTTAAATGCGTACAAAAATCAGCGGTGCGGCGACATTGCCACACAATCGCATTATAAACGGGCTTACCTGTGGCTTTTTCCCATACGATGGTAGTTTCACGTTGGTTCGTGATCCCAATCCCAGCGACCTCATCTGTACGAATATCTGCTTTCGCAAGGACTTCAACCAATGTTGAACTTTGGGATGCCCATATTTCCATTGGGTCGTGTTCTACCCAGCCTGGTTTAGGGTAAATTTGGGTGAATTCACGTTGTGAAATACTGACAATATTTGCATCATGGTCGAGCACAACAGCGCGTGAGCTGGTTGTGCCTTGGTCGAGTGCAACAATATATTTTTTCGCAATAGTGGTTTCAGTTGTCATAATTTAAGCCTGTTCCGAGGATTTGGTGTTTTTAACGGATAATTTTTCTGTTTTGGTCTCTTCTTCACATACCATGCAAGGCAAGTGGCGACCAATCAGTTTGCGATAGGCGAATGCGCCTAGCAGACCACCAACAATAGGTGCTGTCAATGGGACAAGAAAATACGGAATATCGCGACCACCAGTGAGAGCAATATCACCCCAGCCTGCGAGATAAGCGACAACCTTTGGTCCGAAGTCACGAGCTGGGTTGAGTGCAAATCCAGTGAGTGCGCCAAATGACCCGCCGATGACGGCAATCAAGATACCAATTAATGGTCGAGTATTCAATGAGTTGATAATGGGGTAAACTGAGCTTTTCTGTTGAGGTTTAGTATGGCTACCATTTCAGTAAAATGCCGATTCTGTGGGTTAACCGACCCTGTTAAAAAACATGGCACCGGCAATGGAGGTCATCCCCGTTATCGCTGTCAGGCCTGTTGCCGCACTTTTCAACTCGATTATACCTACAACGCTTGTCAGCCCGGCATCAAAGAGCAAGTGGTTGAGCTTGCCATGAATAATGCGGGTATTCGTGACACCGCTAGGGCATTACATATCAGTATCAATGCCGTCGTCCGCACTTTAAAAAACTCTCGCCACGGAATGTAACAACACTGCCCCTAGATAACCTACAAATTCAGCTCATTTGTGAGGTCGATGAGATGTGGTCATTTATCGGTAACAAAAAAAGTCAGCGTTGGTTGTGGTATGCATGGGAGCCTCGCTTAAAGCGGATTATCGCTCATGTATTTGGTTCCCGAAGCAAGAAAACACTGGGGAAATTGTTAAAACTGCTGTCTGGGTTCCGTATCGCTTTTTGGTGTACGGATGGTTACAGGGCGTACAAAGAGACACTCCCTAGCGAAAAACACATTTTAGGAAAGCTATATACACAGCGAATTGAGCGTGAAAATCTGACGTTGCGTAACCGATTGAAACGACTTAATCGCAAGACGTTAGGGTATTCAAAATCATCCGGCATGCATGACAAGATCATTGGGACTTTCATTGAGCGAGAGTATTACGTTTGAAATGCCATCAACCCTTTGGATACGTGACCCAATTAATAATGGAGCGAGTGGGCCGCGAGGAACACCATTGCCATCATCGGTTAGCGCGAGAATTAAGCAAACTAGAATGGCCGCAATAATGACCTCAATAAAGAATGCATGAGGAACACTAATTTGCGGCGCAGGGTAGGTTGAGAAAACACCCGCAGTAAATAAGCTTTCTTGTGAGCCTCTAATGATATGGTGGACTTGCTCGTAATCGAAAAATACAGGGGAATACATTGAGTAAACTAAGGCGGCAGCAAAGAAACCACCTAACATCTGTGCGATGATATAAGGGACAACTTTGCGTTTATCAAAACACGCAAATAGCCATAGTGCGAGAGTAACCGCTGGGTTTAAGTGAGCACCGGAGGTACCTGCTGTTAGGTAAACGGCTAAAGCAACGCCAAAGCCCCAGATAATACTAATTTCCCATAAGCCTAGTTGTGCACCCGCTATTCTAACGGCAGCAACGCAGCCTAAACCAAAAAATACCAGTAGCGCAGTCCCTAAAAACTCTGAGATGCACTGACCTGTGAGTGATGTAGTCGTCATTTGGCTCATATGTTTCTATCCTACGAAAATGAAAAATATTGTAATGTTTTTTTAAGTTAAGATTTTCTAATCGAAAATCATTAACTGTGAGTTTATCGTTAAAGAACATAAACGAGAAATATCGAAATTGAAAAATGTGTGTTACATCACTAAAGCGAAACAAAACAATCAAAAATAGTGATGAATTCGACCTTTGTGATGTGATCTGACCAGTGTTTTTTTATGAAGGTAACTACGATTCAGAAGGAAGGAACTGGACACAGAGGATCATGCTACTTACAATCGTGTAAAAGCTGATAAGGGAGACCATAATTATGTCATTTGAAGTATTTGAAAAACTAGAATCCAAAGTCCAACAAGCGATTGATACAATCACACTGTTACAAATGGAAATCGATGAATTAAAAGATAAAAATGGTGCATTAAGCCAAGAGTTGGAAACAGCAAAGTCAGGTACGGATTCACTGGTGCGTGAAAATGAACAATTAAAACAAGAGCAGCAAGCTTGGCAAGAGCGTTTACGGACTCTGCTAGGTAAGATGGAAGAAGTGTAATTTCTCGTCATACTTCGCGTTGTAGGGGTGTTGGCTTCGTCTCTTCGCCCTAGTCACATACTTATGTATGCTCCTAGGGTCTTATCGACTTTGCCGCCTACCTACAACACGAATTATTTAGAGAAATGTTTGTTATATCTCACGTTGTGGGGTGGCTCAGTTTCTTCACCCTAGTCACAGACGTTATATGCTTCTAGGGCCTTATTGACTTTGCCGCCTACCTACAACACGAATTATTTAGAGAAATGTTTGTTATATCTCACGTTGTGGGGTGGCTCAGTTTCTTCACCCTAGTCACAGACTTACGTATGCTCCTAGGGTCTTATCGACTTTGCCACCTACCTACAACACGAATTATTTAGAGAAATGTTTGTTATGCCTCACATTGTAGGGCGCTGGCTTCGTCTCTTCGCCCTAGTCACAGACTTATGTATGCTCCTAGGGTCTTATCGACTTTGCCACCTACCTACAACACGAATTATTTAGAGAAATGTTTGTTATATCTCACGCTGTAGGGTTTAGAGAAACTTTCGGCATACCTCGCGTTGTAGCGTATAAAAATAAGGGCTGCAATAATTTGCTGCCCTTATTTATAGAATTTTTAACGGATTATGCGTCGATATTGTCATCTTCGATAAAATCGTCGGTCCCAGACGGGATTAATGGCTCTTCAGAAAGAATAATGCCAGTGTTATCGGCATAAAGGTAGTCACCAGAGAAGAAGGTGACGCCGCCGAAATTAACGCGGATATCACTTTCACCGATGCCTTCATCTGGGCAGCCTGCAGGCATCGCCGCAATAGCTTGAATACCGAGATCAAGCTCCATTAGTGCATCTACCTGACGGACGGCACCATAAACCACAATGCCTTCCCAGTGGTTATCAACGGCGAGTCTGGCAATTTCAGCATCAATGAGTGCCTTACGGACAGAGCCGCCACCATCAACCAGGAGAATACGCCCAGTGCCGTCTTCTTCCAGCAAATCATACAGTAGGCCATTATCTTCAAAGCACTTAACCGTAATGATTTGACCGCCAAATGAAGTACGTCCACCAAAGTTGGAGAAAAGGGGTTCTACCACATTAACGCTTTCTTGGTAAATATCGCAGAGTTCGGAAGTATCATATTTCATAGGAGTTAGGTCTTTTTTGCTGCAAGAGGTAGCCAGTATATCCCTTTTCAACAGTACTTGGCAAAGTTACCCGCCTAAAAATAGGCGGAAAAAGTCAAAAAAACGACAAATAGTGACTGTTATTTACTCATCACAACGCCAATGGAGAATAAAACGTTGGTTACGAGTGCGGCTTTCACCATATTTTCGAGTAAAGGACGCATGCCTTCTGGGGTAGGGTCACTCAGAACGCGGCGTAAATGGTTCATCAGCATCGGTACGGCTAATAAAAATAACCAACCACTCCACCCGTGCAAGTAAATTAGGTTAAAAAATGCCAAACATAAAATTGCCGCAACAATAATAATGGTGTGATAAATCCGAGCTCCTTGGGGGCCTAAACGTACCGCTAAGGTATTTTTACCTGCTTTAATATCATTTTCGATATCACGCATATTATTGATATTCAGTACTGCGACAGAGAGCAACCCACAAGCAGTTGCGGGTAGAATAGTGATGATATTAAAACTATTAGCTTGTAAATAATAAGTCCCAATAACACTTAGCCAGCCAAAGAAAATTAAGACAGAAATATCCCCTAACCCTAGGTACCCATAGGGTTTTTTGCCGACGGTATAGGTAATTGCAGCAACGATAGCAATAAGGCCTAGTGCAACGAAACCAATGGCATCCTCTGGCTTTTCGCACGCAACAATAATTAACAGTAAGCCAGAAAGGCAGGCTGCCGTAATATTTAGTTTGAGCGCCTTTTTCATGTCCGCTTGCGTGATAACACCTTTTTGCATACCACGTAATGGACCAATACGTTCTGCGGTATCAGAGCCTTTGACTGCGTCACCATAGTCATTCGCAAGGTTAGATAAAATCTGTAATAAACCCGCGGTGATAAGTGCTAATAAAGCGACGGGCCATTTAAAATTATTAGTTAAATAAGCGAGTGCAGAGCCTGTCACAATCGCAATCACCCCTAATGGTAGGGTTTTAGGGCGGAGACTTTCAATCCAAGCTTGTTTACGACTTATTGTTGTGGATGTCGACTGCATGCAGTTACCTATAATTCAAACTCTTTAGAGATGTGTTCTTAATAATTTAATAACCCATCATATAGAGAGATACCTGAGTATTTTCAATGTAATGGGCAGAATATTTCATAGAAAAAAGTGCAGCGATAAAAGCTGCACTTTAGTCGATGTATATTAAGGATACATGAAAACCAGATAATTAATAAGATTATAAAATAAATCTACTCAGGTCTTCATCCGCCACCAGCTCATCTAAGTGCTGTTTGACATAATCTGCATCGATTTGGATAGTTTGCCCGTTACGGTCACTGGCATCGAAAGAAATATCTTCCATTAAACGCTCAAGCACGGTGTGCAAGCGACGAGCACCAATGTTTTCGGTTGACTCATTGACTTGCCATGCGGATTCCGCAATTTTACGGATACCGTCAGTCGTGAATTCAATATTTACGCCTTCTGTTGCCATCAGCGCTTTATACTGTTCAGTTAATGAGGCATTTGGTTCAGTCAAAATACGCACAAAATCTTCAGTTGTCAGCGCTTGTAATTCAACACGAATTGGTAAGCGGCCTTGGAGTTCAGGGATCAAGTCTGATGGGCTCGAAACTTGGAACGCACCTGAAGCGATAAACAGGATATGGTCGGTTTTGACCATGCCGTGTTTAGTCGAAATGGTACAGCCTTCGATTAATGGCAGTAAATCGCGTTGAACCCCTTCTCGAGAGACATCTGGCCCTGAGCTTTGGCCGCCACGTTTACAAATTTTGTCGAATTCATCGATGAAGACAATACCATTTTGTTCAACTGCTTCAATGGCTTGTTCTTTTAACTCTTCAGGGTTGACTAATTTAGCTGCTTCTTCTTCAACTAGCAGTTTGAATGCCTCTTTGATTTTCATCTTACGTGGCTTCTGCTTTTGGCCTGCTAAGTTTTGGAACATGGATTGTAACTGGTTCGTCATCTCTTCCATGCCCGGAGGTGCCATAATTTCAACACCCATAGGGGATGCAGCGACTTCAATTTCAATTTCTTTATCGTCTAATTGGCCTTCACGTAATTTTTTACGGAATGCTTGGCGAGCTGGGGAATGCTCATCCGTTGGTTCAGACTGCCCCCAGTTATTTTTTGCGGGTGGAATAAGAACGTCTAAAATACGTTCTTCAGCCATTTCTTCGGCGCGATAGCGGTTTTTTTCAATAGACTGTAAACGCACCATTTTAACGGCGGAGTCAGTTAAATCACGAATAATCGAGTCAACTTCTTTTCCGACATAACCGACTTCAGTAAATTTAGTCGCTTCGACTTTGATAAATGGCGCATTGGCTAATTTCGCCAGGCGGCGAGCAATTTCAGTTTTACCCACCCCTGTTGGCCCAATCATCAAAATATTTTTTGGTGTGACTTCGTGACGTAACACTTCATTTAACTGCATACGGCGCCAGCGGTTACGCAGAGCAATCGCAACAGAACGTTTGGCTTTATTTTGGCCAATAATATGATTGTCGAGTTCGCTGACAATTTCGCGTGGAGTCATTTCGGACATACTAGCAATCCTTATGATTTTGAAGAAATTTCTTCAAAGTTGACATTATGGTTGGTGTAAATACAGATATCACCTGCAATAGCGAGCGCTTTTTCAGCGATTTCTTTGGCGCTTAAGTCTGTATTTTCTAACAAAGCACGCGCGGCTGACTGAGCATAGGGACCACCGGAGCCAATAGCAATTAAGTCATTTTCCGGTTGAACCACATCACCATTACCCGTAATGATCAGTGAAGTGTGTTCATCGGCGACAGCTAACAAGGCTTCTAACTTGCGAAGCATGCGGTCGGTACGCCAATCTTTAGCGAGTTCAACGGCCGCTTTTGTTAAATGGCCTTGGTGCAGTTCGAGTTTGCGCTCAAACAGTTCAAATAATGTGAATGCGTCTGCGGTGCCACCGGCAAATCCGGCAATGACTTTGTCGTTGTATAAACGGCGAACTTTGCGGACATTGCCTTTCATGACGGTATTACCCATCGTCGCCTGTCCATCACCACCAATTACGACCTGGCCATTACGGCGAACACTTACGATTGTTGTCATGAGTTAGCCCCTGGTTTATTACAAAAAAAGAATGCGGTTGTATGTGATTTTCAAAAGAGTAAATTCAAGTGATAGTTGTCTAATTAACTATCACTTGAACTAGGTTGAAGCCACAAAGTACCGCTCATGAGTACATTAAAACAGTACATGGGGGGGGAGGAGGAATTTTTCAACCCCCAGAAGCACGAAGAATACAACCGGAAACACCTGCACCTGCTGCGCGGTCACGCATTTTTTCGGCGGTGGACTTGGAATAAGGCCCTAAAACGATACGGTGCCAACCTCCACCTGCGCTTACGCGGCTTTCAATACCTGAAAATGCCAAAGTAGCTTGCACAGACTCGGCTTGTTCTGCTGTACGGAATGAACCGCATTGAACAACCATATTTTGTAAACTGTTTGTCGGTTTAGTGCTTGGTGCCGTTTGTGGTTGAGCTGCGGGCGCGGTTGGTTGAGCCTCAAGTTTTGGCGGGATATTGGCCACCGGTTTACGTTGTACTGGCTCGATAGGTTGAGCCGGCTCATTGATGAGCACTTGGGAGCGCGGTACGGGTTTACCGTTTGCAGGGATTTCTTGCAAGTTAGTGACAGGCTGGCGTCTGTCAGAATCAATTTGCTCTAATAGCTGGCGCTGTTCAGGTGTTAAATCTGATGGGCGCACAATATTATTGCCAGTACTCGGTTGTTGAATATTTGGCATATCCACACCACGACGTTCGAGCTCTTTAATATAGCGCCAACGTTCTTCAGGCTTTGGTGGAAGCGTACTTCCCGGTGTTGTTGGTGTGACAACTTGGGGGGGCGGTGTGTCCTTTTTATTTTGAGTGATATAAAACAGGCCGCCAACAAATAGCACGACAATTGCCACAGCAACAACCAATGTTGTCATTGGGAGTCCTTGTGCTTTCTTTGATTTACCTTTGCTTTTTTTACGGGCGGATGAGCGCCCCCGAGCTACATAATCTTTTTGTGCCACGCTATTAATTCACTAGTTATCAATTGTTCGTCATCATTTGGCTTAACATGTTACTTAACCCGAGCAACTTTGACTAGCTTTTAGGCGCTTTTGTGCTCTCTCTGATGATTAAATCAGAATCTAGGAGACGTGAACCCGGGTTTACATTGTGTCCATGGATTTGCTCAAGCAGTAATTGCATCGCATGATGACCAATTTCAGCACGAGGTTGATTAATGGTTGTTAGGGCTGGCAAGGTATATTTTGATTGCTCTAAGTTATCAAAACCAACAAAAGAAAGGTCATCAGGGAGCTTCAAGCCCATTTTTTTCGCTTGCCACATCGCGCCAATAGCCATGATATCACTGTGACAAAAGATAGCCGTAGGTGGTTCAGGAAGTGACATCAATGTTTTCACAGCTTCAGCCCCACCTTCATGGGTAAAATCGCCACGGATAATATAATTTTCACGCAGTTTTTCGCCTGTGCGCAACATGGCTTTTTTATACCCTTCTAAACGGTATTGACTTAAAGGCATATGGTTAGGGCCTGCAATACAAGCAATCAGTTTATGGCCTTGTTTTTGCAGGTAATGTGTCGCATTAAACGCGGCAGTGAGGTTATCGATATGCACAGTCGGTAGTTTTAGCTCAGGCGCAAATTCATTCGCCATCACTATCGGAGGAAGGTTTTTCTGCTCTTCCGTTGAGATATCGAACGGAATATTGGAGCCCAGTAAGACCATGCCATCAATTTGTTTGGTAATAATAAGATTAATAAAAGCATTTTCTTGTTTTTCTTGGTGTTTACAGTCTCCAATCAAAACAAAATAGCCTTCTTGAGCAGCGATTTCTTCAATCCCACAGACGACATCACTAAAGAACGGATCGCGGATATTGGGAACAAGTACAAGAATGGTTTTTGATTCATTGCGCTTATAGCTTCTAGCAAGGTTATGAGGATAATAACCAACATCCATCACCGCTTGTTCGACTTTTTGGCGTGTTTGCAAAGAAACTTTTTCCGGGTTCATGAGTGTTCTTGACACCGTCGCTGTCGAAACGCCCGCGGCACTGGCAACATCTTTCATTGTTGCCGTGTGATTGTGTTTTTTACTTTCCACAACGCCTTCCTTAGATTGATTTAATCGTTTGCTTTTTTTGAATAGCGCAAGTACGTCATTATTAGTGGTTATTCTAATTGGTTTCTCAATAATATCTGTTACCTAGTTTGCATAAAAAGTGTGACTTGCGTCATTTTTTAGAGCTGCTTCGCAAATTTTGAAAATAATTCTAAGGGTAAAAAGATAAATGAAGCTCAACGTGTATAAAAAATATCCAATTTGGTTGTTTAGCATTATAGGGTAAATAATTCAAAGTTATCAATATGCTGCAAAGACAATATTGGTATCGCCTATAAAGTTAAATGGTTAGATAAAATGAATCCTTTAGCATTGTTCATGCGTTAACAATCAGTTGGGTCCACATCAATATTCCATTTTACTTTGCGACTTTCTGGGTGTTGAAGAATTTCTGGCAACAGTTTCGCCATAAACTGCTGTAAATAAAGTCGCGAAGGGTGTTGCAATAGCAATTGCCAGCGGAATCGGCCGCCACGTTTAGCTTGAATCGACGGTGAGGGGCCTAAAATCCACATTTTTTCATCGCTTTGTGGGTGTTGAGTTATATATTGCCGTACATTTTGCAGAAATTGACGCGAGTCCTGGTTATTGTGATCTTCTGAACGGATCAATATATGGCTGGTGTAAGGCGGTAGCATGGCGATTCGGCGCTCTTCCATCGCTTCTTGGGTAAATGCGTTGTAACCCTCTTCAAGTAGTGTGAGCAGCAGCGGGTGTTCGGGATGGTGAGTCTGTAAGAACACTTCACCTTGTTTACCGGCTCGGCCTGCTCGGCCAGAAACTTGCACGTATAATTGAGCAAACCGTTCGGCTGCACGAAAGTCACTTGAGAATAAAGCCCCGTCAACATCTAATAAGGCGACTAAGGTGACATCAGGGAAATGGTGGCCCTTGGCTAACATCTGTGTGCCTATTAGAATTCTAGCTCCTCCCTCATGTACTTGATTTAAATGTTGTTCCAGTTCCCCTTTACGGCTTGTGGTATCACGGTCAATACGGGTAACAGGGGTGTCAGGGAATAGTTCACAAATACCTTCCTCAAGTTGTTCAGTTCCCATTCCAACAGGCACTAAATGCGTTGAACCACATTGTGGGCATTGGTGAGGAACTGGACGTTGGCTATCACAATGGTGGCAGCGTAATTGATGGAAATTTTGATGTAAGGTGTAATAGTGGTCACAGCGCTGGCACTCAGCAATCCAGCCGCATTCATGGCAAATTAATGCTGGCGAATAACCACGACGATTTAAAAACAAAATCACCTGATTGTTTTGTGCAAGATGTTCTTTAATATGTTGAATTAATAAGTGAGAAAGGCCAAATTTTAGCAGTTGGCCTTTTAAGTCAATAAGATGTTGAGTCGCAGGGCGTGCATTACCGGCACGAATAGTGAGATTTAATTGCCGATACTTATGTTGTTGTACATTAAATAAGGTTTCTAACGATGGCGTTGCAGTGCCCATCACAATGGGGATATTGTTCTTTTTCGCACGGAAAACGGCTAAATCACGTGCATGATAACGCCAACCATCTTGTTGTTTGTATGAGCTGTCATGCTCTTCATCAATAATAATAATGCCAAGGCGGGCAAAAGGCGTGAACAGTGCTGAGCGAGTGCCAATAATAATGGCGTTTTGCCCTTGCTTCGTGCGTAGCCATACGGCTAAACGTTCGCTATCGTTCAGCCCAGAGTGCAACACATCAACAGGCGCATTGAAGCGCTCACGAAAACGGCTAATAGTTTGTGGGGTCAAACCAATTTCAGGCACCAGTACTAAAGCTTGTTTACCTTGAGAAAGGACATTCTCCAGAACACTCAAATAGACTTCAGTCTTACCAGACCCTGTTATCCCAGCGAGCAACCATGGTGAAAATTGGTCATCTTCAGCACGTATAGCACCGACAGCGGTAGCTTGCTCGCTATTAAGCCGCAACCTTTCACCACAAACTGTAAAGTTTGGTTGCCACTTTTCGCTCGTCGGTTGAACGGGATGTAACTCAATATAAGCTTTCTTTTTCAGTGCTTGCAGAGCACTTTCACTGATTTCAAGCTCATTCACTTGATGGCGATAAACGGTTCTACGACGTAAAAGTGCGAGGACCTGCTGCTGTTTTGGGGAGCGTTTGAGCTCATTAAGGTCAACGGCTAAGCCTTCATCTGTCACTTGCCATTGCCAAATCGGGGTAAATTCAGCGGGTTTACCTTGGCGCAACAATGTGGGTAATGCGTGGAATAGTACTTCGCCAATTGGGTAGTGGTAGTATTGGGAAGACCACAGTAAGAGCTGCCAAATATCATCAGGGAAGAGTGTTTGATGGTCGAGAACCAGTTCGATAGCTTTTAATTTATCTTCAGCAAACTCGCTTTTATCGCTGTGTTTTACCACAATACCTAGGGCTTGGCGCTTGCCAAACGGCACCATAACACGGCTGCCAATCACTGGCAGTGGCATGTTATCAGGAAGGCGATAATCAAATGTGCGGTTTAATGGGACAGGTAAAGCCACCTGAACGACGATCATATCTGGGTTTCCGTCTATTTTTTATGCGATAATGCGAGCGATTGTTGACTAGAGTACCACAAAATTTACTCAGTTTTCATTGCGTGATAAACAGAATTTCTGTATGATCCGCCGCCTTTGGTATTTATTTTTACCAATATATTAAATTCAATCAACACGACGTGTGGTGTCCGGCGTTAGGGCTGGAATGGCGACACGGCCTTAATAGAGGTTCTCCCATGAAAAAAGGTATTCACCCTAAATACGAAGAAGTTACTGCAACTTGTTCTTGCGGTAATGTAATGAAAATTAATTCAACTGCTGGTCACTCGCTGAACCTGGACGTTTGTGGTAACTGCCACCCGTTCTATACTGGTAAACAGCGTGATGTTGCGACTGGTGGTCGTGTTGATCGCTTCAACCAACGTTTCAGCATCCCAGGTTCTAAAAAATAATCGAACTTGTGAAATGCGAAAAAAAGGGAAACTGAGTTTCCCTTTTTTAATGCCCAAAATAAGCGTTTTTATGTCTAAATGAAGAAATTAGAAACGATAAAGCACACCAAACATGATGTCATTACTGCGTACTTTGACTTTAGACTTGAGCGTCTCGCCATCGTCGTTATAACTGACGTCAGATTTGCCCGCATCTAAGAAGCGATAGCTTAAATCTAATGAAAGGTTATCATTCACAGCATATTGTGAACCTAAACCTAAGCTCCAAGCAAAGTTGCTTTTTGTTTTAGATTTAGAAAATGAATCATAGCCATAGTACATAGAATGATGGCTTTTTTCTTCGTATGAATAAGTCGATTTATGTTTAATACTTGCTAAACCTAATCCAACGGATACGTAAGGGGTGAAATTGGTTTCGTTTTTGAAGTCATAATAAGCATTAACCATAAAGGTATTTAATGTGATATCGTTTTTGCTGTCATCTGAAGCGGTAAAGAAACTATTATTTTCATAGAAAATATTATGTTTAGATGAGGCTTTACCACGCAGCGTAATATCTAATTCGGTACGTAAAGGTAAAGAAGTTGTATCGTACAGGTCATAACCAAGAGCAATACCCCCACCAAATACACCTTTTGTTTTACTACCACCACTAACACTACCATCTTCATCAGACCATTTTTGGTCCGATAGTTTTATGATAGATGTACCTAATTTACCAGAAACATAAAAACTGCTGCCAGATGCCATAGCCACGCTAGATACAAGGCTGAGTAGGGAAACTGCAATTATTTTTTTCATTATTTATTACCATTCATGTAGTTAATTAAATATCAGCATCTATTATAGGTCTAAATAAATAATCTACTTAAGGTAAATTTTTGATTTTTTGATAAACAGAATAAGCGGCCATTTTTCATAGTAAAAGAGTGATTTTTTAGTATGAAATATAAGGAAATATTATGAGTTGGTGGGTTGTGTTACCTGTTCTTACAACTGTGGAGTTAATTTATTCATATTTCGGGTTATGGAGCCGAAATATAACAACATTTACGAATGGATTGGCAAGAATTCAAAGCAACATTGAATAAAACATAAGGAAAGACACTACGTCGCAAGGCTTGCGACGTAGTTAAAACTTTGAGGTACGTAATGACGACTAATTGGGATTAATATTCCCACGTTTCAGGGTCGATACCTAATTCGCGCATAATTTCTTTTGCGGCTTCAGGGATCTCGTCATTACGTTCTTTACGCAAGTCTTCATCATTTGGCAGTGGTTGGCCTGTGAATGCATGCAAAAATGCTTCACACAGTAATTCACTGTTAGTGGCATGACGTAAGTTATTGATCTGACGGCGAGTACGCTCATCAGTTAAAATTTTTAGTACCTTCAAAGGAATCGATACTGTAATTTTCTTTACTTGCTCACTCTTTTTGCCATGTTCAGCATACGGACTGACATACTCACCATTCCATTCAGCCATGGGTTACCTTGGATATTTTCAGTAATAATTAAAAATAATATGCATATTCTTTTTAATAGGAACTTATTCTAAGCTCTAAATCGAGAATATCTGCATATATGTTCGATGAGGATTCACTTATTTTAACACAAAATACTGTCTAAAATTAACGAGTTAAACCCACTTATGCGATTGACTATCAATTTACACATAATTATTAAGGCTGATTATTCCATTACTTGATATAAACGTAAAGAGGTTTAGACGTCTAGATATGTTGACGTCTAAACATCCGATGGGTATGATTTGGCCTATCACTGTTCAGGAGAAGCGTTTATGACTTACAAACCGTCAACCATCGCAATTCATAATGGATTAAACGATGACCAACAATTTGGTTGTGTTGTGCCTCCCATTTATTTGTCCAGCACCTATAACTTCACTGATTTTAATGAGCCCCGCGCACATGACTACTCACGCCGTGGAAACCCAGGTCGGGATATTGTGCAAAAAACATTGGCACAACTTGAGGGGGGAAGCGGCGCAGTAATGACCAACAGTGGGATGTCAGCGCTTCATTTACTCTGTACTGTTTTTTTACAGCCCGGTGATCTATTAGTTGCACCTCATGATTGTTATGGCGGAAGTTATCGGTTATTTAATAGCCAAAGTCAGCGTGGGGCTTACCAAGTGCAATTTGTTGATCAAAGTGATGAATCTGCATTACGAGCTGCGCTCGCTAAAAAACCTAAATTAGTCTTAATTGAAACACCCAGTAACCCATTATTAAGAATTTTTGATATACAGCATATTGCTCAATTAGCGCATGATGTTGGTGCGTTAGTGGTTGTCGACAATACATTTTTAAGCCCTATCCTCCAGCAACCACTGTCATTAGGGGCTGACTTTGTTGTGCATTCATGTACAAAATACCTTAATGGTCATTCAGATATTGTGGCTGGTGTAGTGATTACCAAAGAGGAAAAATGGGCAATAGAATTAGCGTGGTGGGCGAATAATATAGGTGTCACTGGGGGCGCTTTTGATAGCTACTTATTATTAAGAGGCATCCGAACTCTATCCCCACGTGTGTTACAGCAACAGCAAAATGCACAAGAGATCGTAAAATATCTTAAATCGCAGCCTTTAGTGAAAAAATTGTATTATCCTGCATTGGAAGATCATCCTGGGCACGAAATAGCGCTGAAACAACAAAAAGGTTTTGGCGCCATGTTGAGTTTTGAATTTGCAGGTGATGAGTCACAACTTCGCCATTTTCTTCGCTCACTTAGCCTGTTTACATTGGCGGAGTCATTGGGTGGAGTGGAAACATTGATTTCCCATACTGCGACAATGACGCATGCAGGTATGTCAGCAGAAGCTCGTGCGCAAGCAGGGATTACAGATAGCTTGCTAAGAATTTCAGTGGGAATTGAAGATCCTCAGGATTTAATCACAGACTTAGATCACGCATTTCAGGTTGCGGCACAACGTTAGCGGAGTTTTTTGATGAGTGTACTAACAGCGGTTGAGGTGGCTCCTTGTCACCGTCAGTTACATAAGTTTGGGGGCAGTAGTTTAGCCGATGCGAAGTGCTATCAACGCGTTGCAACAATTATGGCAAACTATAGTCAACCCGGTGATTTAATGGTGGTTTCTGCCGCGGGTAGTACAACCAATCAGTTGATTAACTGGTTGAAATTAAGCCAAAGTGACCGTATTTCGGCTCATCAAGCTCAACAGTCGTTACGCCGCTATCAACTTGATTTAATTGAATCTCTTTTACCGGAACAAAAAGCCGTAGAATTAAGCCAATTATTTATTCGCGATTTAGAGCGTTTAAGCGCGTTGTTGGATAAACCGACAAATGATGCGACTTATGCAGAAGTGGTAGGGCACGGTGAAATTTGGTCCGCACGCCTTATGGCTGAGGTGCTTGCTCTGGCGGGTATGACGAGTGCTTGGTTAGATGCGCGTTTATTTTTACGCGCTGAGCGAGCGGCACAACCGCAGGTCGATGAAACACAATCGCGTTATTTATTGCAACAACAGTTAACTCAGTTACCGAACCGACGTATTGTCGTGACAGGCTTTATTTCGCGTAATCAGCAAGGTGAGACGGTACTGCTTGGGCGTAATGGGAGTGACTATTCTGCAACACAAGTCGGTGCGTTAGCAGATGTGGGAAAAGTAACGATTTGGAGTGATGTCGCTGGGGTGTATAGCGCGGACCCACGCAAAGTGAAAGATGCCTGTTTATTGCCCTTATTGCGCCTAGATGAAGCCAGTGAATTGGCGCGCTTAGCGGCTCCTGTTTTACATACACGCACTTTACAACCCGTTTCCGTGAGCAATATTGATTTGCAATTAAGGTGTAGCTACCAACCGGAGCAGGGCTCAACAAAAATTGAACGGGTACTCGCGTCAGGAGCAGGGGCAAAAATCGTGACTAGCCATGATGATGTGTGCTTAATTGAATTGCGTATCGCTGCCGGCCGTGATTTTAAACAAATCTGCAAAGATGTGGATTTATTACTTAAGCGTGCTCAATTGCGTCCTTTGGCGCGTGGTATTCATCATGACCGTTCTTTGCTGCAATTATGTTATACCTCTGAAATTGTCGAAAGTGCCTTAAATACCCTTGAAGAAGCCGGGTTACCGGGATCATTATCATTACGTGAAGGTTTTTCTTTGGTTGCGTTAGTCGGTGCAGGTGTGTGTAAAAAGCCATTACATAGCCACCGTTTTTATGAGGAATTAAAAGGGCAGCCTGTTGAATTTATTTGGCATTCAGAGGATGCCATCAGTTTAGTCGCTGTTTTGCGTTCTAACCAAACCGAGCACTTAATTCAAGGGATGCACCAGAGCTTATTCCGTGCAGAAAAACGCATTGGATTAGTGCTATTTGGTAAAGGGAACATTGGTGCGCGTTGGTTAGAGCTTTTTGCTGCGGAGCAACACAAAATTTCGGCACGTAGTGACTTTGATTTTGTCTTAGCCGGTGTGGTAGATAGCCGCCGTAGCTTACTGAATTACCAAGGGATTGACCCAAGCCGTGCGCTGGCTTTCTTTGATGACGAAGCCGTAGAGCATGAGGACGATAGCCTATTTTTATGGATGCGTTCCCATCCTTATGATGATTTAGTGGTATTAGATGTCACCGCAAGTGAGACACTGGCAGATAACTATGTGGATTTTGCGAGTTATGGTTTTCATGTGATCAGTGCAAATAAAATTGCGGGGGCAGCGCAAACGGCACAATATCGTCAAATTCGCGATGCGTTTTCGAAAACAGGTCGTCACTGGCTATACAACGCAACAGTAGGAGCAGGGTTACCGATTAACTATACGGTACGGGACTTAAAAGAAAGTGGTGATTCGATTCTGGCTATCAGTGGTATTTTTTCCGGAACACTATCATGGCTATTTTTACAGTTTGACGGTTCTATCCCATTTAGTGAGCTAGTAGAGCAAGCGTGGCAACAAGGGTTAACTGAACCAGATCCTCGTATTGACCTATCAGGGCAAGATGTCATGCGAAAATTAATTATTTTAGCCCGTGAAGCGGGTTATGACATTGAACCCGATGATGTGAGAGTGGAATCTTTAGTACCGAAACAGGCTCAGACGGGTTCACTCGATGAGTTCTTTGAAAATAGCGCCATTATTAATGAGCAGATGCAGCAACGTTTAGAAGCGGCGCAAGAACTTGGGTTAGTGCTACGTTATGTAGCGCGGTTTGATGCAGTAAAAGGCAAAGCAAAAGTCGGTGTGGAAGCCGTGAAACCGGAACACCCTCTAGCCTCATTATTACCGGGTGACAATGTGTTTGCTATCGAGAGCCGTTGGTATCGAGACAACCCATTAGTGATCCGAGGCCCAGGAGCAGGGCGCGATGTGACCGCTGGCGCTATTCAGTCGGATCTAAACCGGCTCTCTCAACTTTTATAATCATTTTTCAGGTGTATTGGTGTTCTTGGTAGTATTGAGAGCGCCGATGCATTATGAATATTTTTAATTTACCCCTTCATTTTCTGTTTTTTATTCTGATGATTTAATTCTTAAACATTATTCATGTCTTAAAAGTGCTGAATCGACGATATATTGCGCTGAAACAATACTTAAATAAGAAAAATTAATAAAAATAAGGCTGTAATTAAATTTCAGAAAAATCCCCCAAAGTCATTTTTTTCTGATATGAATATACACTGAAGGGTAAATTTAGCGGCCTGCATCACAAAACGACAACTCTAACGCAGCCGACTGAAATTTTGTTACAGGAAACTGGGTGCAGTCTGTTAACCGTGAATCGTGCGGGAAAGCATTCTGCCAGAAGCACAAGGTCAGGAGTCTCATGAATCAGCAATATTCCGCAATGCGCAGTAATGTCAGTATGCTGGGTAAGCTACTCGGCGATACCATCAAGGAAGCCTTAGGTGAGGACATACTCGACAAAGTTGAGTCCATTCGTAAGCTTTCCAAATCTTCTCGTGCAGGTAATGAAGTTCAGCGCCAAAAATTGCTGATGACATTACAAAATCTTTCTAATGATGAATTGCTACCCGTTGCAAGGGCATTTAACCAATTCTTAAACCTGACAAACGTTGCTGAGCAATATCACAGCATTTCGCCTCACGGTGAAGCGGCAAGTAACCCAGTGGCATTGAAAAATCTGTTTAGCCGATTAAAAGGCAAAAACTTCACTGATGGTGATATCCAAAAAGCGGTTGAACAGCTTTCAATTGAGCTGGTTTTAACGGCTCACCCAACGGAAATTGCTCGCCGTACATTGATCCACAAATTGGTTGAGGTAAACAACTGCTTATCACAACTCGACCATGATGATATTGCAGATTATGAACGTAATAATATCATGCGCCGCTTACGCCAATTAGTGGCACAATCATGGCATACCGATGAAATTCGTAAAATTCGACCAACGCCCATTGATGAAGCAAAATGGGGATTTGCCGTTGTTGAAAATTCATTGTGGGAAGGGGTTCCCGCTTTCTTACGTGAATTTAATGAACAGTTGGAAGACTCAATCGGCGCGGTGTTACCCGTTGAAGCAAACCCAATCCGCTTTACTTCATGGATGGGGGGGGACCGAGACGGTAACCCGAACGTGACTGCGGATGTGACTCGTCAGGTACTATTACTGAGTCGCTGGAAAGCGGCAGATTTATTTCTCAAAGATATTCAAGTGTTGGTATCAGAGCTTTCAATGACAGAAGCAACCCCAGAGCTGCGTGCGCTAGCAGGGGGAGATGATGTTGATGAGCCTTATCGCCAAATTGCGAAAAATTTACGTAGCCAATTATTCTCGACATTAGAGTATTTAGAGCGCCGTGTTAAAGGCGAGCAAGTTTTACCACCGGCAGACTTATTGGTAGATAACGCCCAATTATGGGACCCGCTATATGCATGTTATCAATCATTAATTGCCTGCAATATGAAAATCATTGCGAATGGGCAATTGCTTGACACATTGCGCCGTATTCGTAGCTTTGGTTTGCAATTGGTACGTATTGATGTGCGCCAAGAAAGCACTCGTCACACTGAAGCCATTGCAGAGCTAACTCAGTATTTAGGACTGGGTGATTACTCGCAGTGGTCAGAAGAGGAAAAACAACAATTTTTGCTGGCAGAGCTACAATCGTTACGCCCACTGATCCCTCAAGACTGGCAGCCAAGTGCAGAAACACAGGAAGTATTTGAAACTTGCCGTGTGATTGCGAAAGCCAAAAATGATTCTATCGCAGCTTACGTTATTTCAATGGCGAAAGTTCCGTCAGACGTGTTGGCGGTTAAATTGTTGCTGAAAGAGAATGGCGCGTCAGTTCGCTTACCCGTCGCGCCATTATTCGAAACACTGGAAGATTTAAATAATGCTGAAAGTGTGATGACAAAGCTTTTAAGCATTGAATGGTATCGCGACCTTATCGATGATCGCCAAATGGTGATGATTGGTTACTCGGACTCAGCAAAAGACGCAGGGGTAATGGCGGCTTCATGGGCGCAGTATCGCGCACAAGATGCATTGATTAAGTTGTGCGAAAAAGAAGGCGTGACATTGACGCTATTCCACGGACGTGGCGGCACAATTGGTCGTGGTGGTGCGCCAGCACATTCGGCATTATTATCTCAGCCCCCGGGAAGTCTAAAAGGCGGTTTGCGTGTGACTGAGCAAGGGGAAATGATCCGTTTCAAGTTTGGTTTACCACAAGTGACCATCAGTAGCTTGGCGTTATACGCCAGTGCAATATTAGAAGCGAACCTATTACCACCACCAGAGCCTAAAAATGAGTGGAAGTCGGTGATGGATTCGTTATCTGATGTTTCTTGCGCGATGTACCGTGATTATGTACGTGAACAACCGGATTTTGTCCCTTATTTCCGTGCTGCGACGCCAGAATTAGAGCTTGGCAAGTTACCGCTTGGGTCACGTCCTGCTAAACGTCGTCCAACGGGGGGCGTTGAAACCTTGCGTGCTATTCCATGGATTTTTGCATGGACACAAAACCGCTTAATGTTACCCGCATGGTTAGGGGCAGGAGCAGCGTTAAAACATGTCATTGAGAAAGAAGGCAAACAAGCCATTCTTGATGAAATGTGGCAGCAGTGGCCATTCTTTAATACGCGTATTGCGATGTTAGAAATGGTTTATGCAAAAGCGGACTTATGGCTGGCGGAATATTACGATCACCGCTTGGTAGAAGAGCGCTTATGGCCATTGGGGCAAAAATTGCGTGACCAGTTGTCTGAGGATATTAAAAGCGTATTGGCGGTTTCGAAAGACGAAGCGCTAATGGCGGATTTACCTTGGATAGCGGAATCTATCGCATTACGTAATGTTTATACTGACCCATTAAACGTCTTACAAGCAGAGCTTTTACACCGTTCCCGCCAACAAGAGCATTCAGACCCTCGTGTTGAACAAGCACTGATGGTGACGATAGCCGGCGTGGCAGCAGGAATGCGTAATACGGGTTAGTTTTCTTCATTTGAAAGTAATTAAATAATTTAAGGGCTGCCATTTGGCAGCCCTTATCATTTTACAAATCAATGTGAGCTAGATGAGCTATCATCTGACTTATCATGATGGATCAAGTGATATGCAGAACGAGCTCGAGGGTGAATAAAGAAATGGTTAGTTGGCGCATTATGCGTTTTGATATGCACCATAGAGACATTAGTTTTCTTACCTTGTTTGTTATGGAAAGCATAAATAACAAAGGGCAGTAAGAAAATAATCACAAAGCTAACCGCAAGTAACGTCACATAGGTGGTATTACTCGCACCATTCGGTAAAGAACTCGGTGGAAAGAATGAAATCACAAAGGCTAAAATAGAAACAATTAGGCCGACTAACGCAATGAGAACTTTAATGCCTTTACCCCCCGGTATATTAAAGACACGTTTTTTCTCGGGTTGTTTGCAAACTAACTGCATATAACCTAAAAATAGCATGAAATAGCTACATAAATAGATAACTACCGTTAAGGCTAGAGCAATAAGGAATGACATATTACCACCGCCCCCAGTATTGGTGAGGACGATAATCGCTACTGTTGTGATCAGCAACTGGGAAATCACCAGTGTTACCGGTACGCCATTTTTATTCACTTTGGCAAAGCTTTGCGGCAGAATACCTTTCTGTGCCGCGACATACATACCGCGGGATGGTCCAACAATCCAAGAAGCAATCTCAGCCAGTACGCCAAGTAATAATAGTGCAGCAATAATCCTTACGGCCCATTCAAGGGATGAATTAAAGTGTGTGACAAGCACATTGAATGTCTGTACCACGCCAGCAGATAAATTAATTTCACTGTTTGGGATCACGGCTGCCACCGATAACCCACCAATTGAGCTTAAACAGATTGCCGCTATCATGAGTAAAAACATGGCTGCGGGGTAATCTCGACCGGGGTTTTTCATCTCATTGACGTGAGTTGCTGAAGCTTCAACACCCATATAGCTCAAAATAAAGGCGACAAATACCACGAGTGTGCCAATTTTGGTGAAATCAGGAATAAATGTTTCGGTACTAATTTCAATGGCCAATGGAGAGCCGCTGACTAAATAACTGATTGCCAAAAAGACTAAAATCAGCGCTGGAAGTAAGATACCCGCAAAGAAACCGACTTTCGCAATCGTTGCCGTATATTTGGTTCCACCAAACTGAGTGAAAGCCAATACCCAAAGAATAACAAGTGCCCCTATCGTTTTGGTGATTGGGTCTGTATTAAGTTCTGGCCAATTTAAAATATAAGATAGAGCCCCTAAGACGAAATACAGCATAGGAATAAAGCCAATCGCAATTTGTAAATAGCCAAATGAAATGGCGGCAAATCCCCAACGTTCGCCTAATGTATTAGAAACCCATGCAAATACACCACCTTCCTCCCAACCTTCTACGGTTGCCATTTCTGCGGCACACAATGCGACAGGAATAAACCACAATAATCCTCCTAATAGCAGGAAAAATACGAGGCTAAAGCCAGATGTTGCAAATGTTGGGTATTCATAAACGGCCATCACCATTGATGCAGTAATGGCAAAAAAGCCAAGTAGTGTCAGTTGCTTTGTGGCTGGAGCTGTCGTTGTTGCCATACGAGTTCTCCTCAAATCGATAAACAATCTGCCTTTGCAGGGCGGATCTCAGTAGGAGCCAAAGAACCTAAGGCTCTTTGGCTCGTTAACAACACAATCATGAATAAAAGAATTAACTGTGATTAAAGCCGCCGCCTTCTTCTTCCGTTAGCGGGTTATTGACGGGGTGCTTATCGAAATACTCTAATGTACGTTTGAAGTCATCAATGAGTAATGCGGCTAAATCTAAACTGACGCCATGACGCACTAGAATACGTTGAATAACAAGATCTTCACGGTTTGCTGGCATTGAATAGGCAGGAACTTGCCAGCCGCGACTACGCAGTTTGTCTGCGATATCATAGAGGGAATATTTGCTGGTGGTTGTGCCTTCTTTCAGTTTCCATGCTAGTGCAGGGATACCCGTTTGGCTATTACCATCAAAAATCATTTCAAATGGCCCTAATTTTTCAATTTCACGGCTGAGGTATTGTGCGGTTGCATAGCAAGCGTTGTGGATTTTTGCATAGCCTTCGCGGCCTAGCCTCAAGAAATTATAATATTGAGCAATGATTTGACCGCCAGGGCGAGAGAAATTCAGTGCGAATGTTGGCATGTTACCGCCTAAATAATTCACATTAAAAATCAATTCTTCGGGAAGGTCTTTGGCTTCACGCCAAACTACCCAGCCAGCGCCTAATGGGGCTAAACCAAATTTATGGCCTGATGCATTAATGGATTTTACCCGTGGTAAGCGGAAGTCCCATTCTAAATCGGGAGCACAAAATGGGGCTAAGAACCCGCCACTCGCACCATCCACATGGATAGGAATATCCAGACCCGTCTCTTTTTGCAGTTTATCGAGCGCATCGTGTACCGCTTTTACGGGCTCATATTGGCAGGTAAATGTCACCCCTAGCGTTGGCACGACACCAATGGTGTTTTCATCGACACGCTTGAGCACTTCTTCCGGTGTCATGATGAGACGGTCACCTTCCAGTGGGATCTCTCTGAGCTCAACATCGAAGTAACGGGCAAATTTGTGCCAACAGATTTGAACTGGGCCACAAATTAAGTTGGGTTTATCGGTTGGTTTCCCTTTAGCAGCCTGTTTTTTACGCCATTG